>JAAYEH010000708.1 GCA_012728855.1 Rhodopirellula sp.
AACCAGATAGCCGAGCAGCTTCAAACGCGGATTGTAGTTCCGCACGACGAATTCGACGGCGCTGGTCACTTGGACGATCCCCTGGGCACCCCAATCGGCCGCTTCCAGGGGAATCACGACGTAATCGCAGGCGCAAAGTGCTGCGAAGCTGACCAAGGACAGGCGGGGCGGGCAGTCAAAGACCAAATACTCGTATTGCCCGCGAAGCTCGGCGACAAGATCGACGAACGACAGGTGCAGGTCGGACTTTTCCCATATGGCTTGGTCCGCGACATCAAAACGCGCCAGCGACGGACGAGCGGGAAGAATATCGACGCTGGGGAACCGGCTTGGGCGGATGAGCCTGTTCGGATCGGTGTCCGCTCCGGGGTGGAACAACCTTTCCAGCCCAGGGTCGGTGTCCCGTTCTTCGAGCAGGCTGCGGCTGAGGTTGCCCTGCGTGTCACAGTCGATCGCGAGCAGTCTCGTGCCGCGTTCGGCACACACGCCGGTCAGAAGCCACGCCGTGTGCGTCTTGCCGACGCCCCCTTTGAGGTTGATGACCGTGATCGCCTTGGCTCCAGAGTCTGCCATACCGATATGGTAGCACACCGGCCCGGTGGGCCGCCTTCGAGTGCTAGGGATTTCGCTGCACGAGCCGCAGCCGCGGGGCTGCTTTGACTAAGGACGAGCAAGGCGTTTCCAAGCGATTCGCCCGTGATCCGGGTTGTTGCGAGCCGGGGCAGAATCGTGTGAGCAAAAGAAAAACCCCCGATCCCGCGTGGGACCGGGGGTGTGTTCTACCGGGCTAATCTCGCGACGCTCCGCACTCGAAGCAGATTCGTTTCGCGGCTGGGCGTGGGCGGGACTCTTCGGCCTGGAAGTCGTCCAGCCAGAGGTCCACAGCGTGGTGGTGCGTCGCGTCGTCGAACTCGGCGCGCGCCATGTCGATGGCTTCGTCCGGACCGGACGCTTCGACGAACGCTTCGCGGAGAATGGTTTCGGTGTAGGTAACGCGGTATTCGTTCATGGCAATTCGGGGGAACGGAACAGGAAATTGCCTCGTGTTCAGGCAGCGGCTGGACCGCCGATGGCGCACGTCACTGCGTCTCTGGCCCGTTCGATGGCTTCGACGGTGTGCGGCTCCAATTCGTCAAGATTGAGTTCGGCCGAGAGCAGCAGCTCCTGCAGGGCCGTCAGCAGGCTCGGCGCCGACGCGAACAGCCGGGCGTGTTCCCCGTCGAGCCGGTCGATGCCGGTGGCCATCGTGGCCAGGAACAGGCCGGTCTCGGAGAGGACGTACCACGAGCCGCCGGGCTTCTGGTACACGGACCACGGGCGGTTCTGGATGTGGTTGGTGGTGGTGAACATGATTGAAAGGAGGAAAGAAACAGGGAAAAGAACGGGCGGAGTAGGGGGAACTCCGCCCGTGGTCGCGACCATCAGTAGTCGCTGGGCAGCAGAGCCGTGATGGCTCCGCCCGGCCCGTCCTCGATGAACCAGAGCGGTTGCTTCTTCTCCGGACATTGGAACACCTGGAGGTAGTCGAGACCGTTGTGGATCTCGGCCTGGCCCCGAAGGTAATCGAGACAGCGGAGGATCTGATCCAGGCCGAACTCGGCAATCGCGGCCGGTGTCGCCACGAACGGCTTGTTGGCCGACGGCTGGAACATCCAGCTCGACGCCCGATCGTCGAACGGGACTTCCTGAGGCATGAGAGTGAGAGTCATGTGGCGGTGGGGGAAGGGATACGGAAAGGTGCATCCGACCGGATGTGGGCGCGTCGCTCGCGGACCTCGTACGGAACGCCGATCGGCAGTCTCACGAGGTGGACGTCGAAGCCGATCACCCGGCGGAGCCGACGAACCGACTCCCGCTCGGTCGCGGCAACGAGCCAAGCGTTCAGGTGCGGCACCCAGCATCCGCCGAGGCTCTTCAAGTCCTCGCGGGAACCCCAGGTGCTGCCGGTGGTGATGAACGTGTGAACCATGGCTGGTGGTTGGAAGGGAATAGGGGAGTGGGGCGGCAGCGAACAGGCACCGCCCCGGTTCCGTAAGATCAGTCCCACCAAAAGCGGAACGTGATCTTGCGGCTCTTGCCCCAGCAGGGGAAGTCCTCGATCTCGTAGGTCGCCTCGTCGGCACGACCCCAGATCCTCATCTCCTCACAGATGTCCTTCAGGCACTTCTCAGGGATGGGGCAGTTCGGGGCGAACTCCCACCGTTCGAGGTAGATCACGGGTGATGATTCGCGACCGATGCTGAGGCTGTAGTCCCGGTTCCCGCTGGTAGGACGGCCGGGGCCGCCGTTGATCCGCTGGATCAACTGGTCGATGCGTTCGAGGGCTTCGATCACCCGTGCAGCCTCGAAGTCGTTGTACTTGTCGATTCGGCGGAGGAAGTCGATGGCCGTTTCGTACGGAAGTTCGATGCGGAAATCGAGCGACCGGTCGAAGACCGCGTCGAAGATCGCGCCCGCTGGCGGGATTTGGTACGGGGCCGGTGTTGTGGTAACCTGGGTAGGCATCTTTCAAAACGGGGAAATGGCTAGTAAAGCTGTTTCTCTCTTTTTGTCCGTGGTGGTGCGCGGGGCATGGAGTTGACGGGAAGGAAGTAAAAGCTGCCACGAGGCGTTACGCTCGCGGCACAGCCAAACCAGCAAGGCGCAGGCTCGCGTCAGGGAAGCGTGGCGCGGTGACGCGCAGGTTCGCGAGCCCGAAGGGACCTCCTAACCTT
>JAAYEH010000709.1 GCA_012728855.1 Rhodopirellula sp.
CGCTGATGTTCCCTTTGTCGTGCTGTAAACGTGCTCAGAGTATGGAAGAGCCAAAGCTCGTCGTGCTGCCGCCTCTTGACCGAGAGCCAAAAAATCCAGCTTGGCGTGGAAGAACTCGTGCTCCCAAATCAGACGTCTTGCTATCTCAAATGCATCGTCTGGTGTTGTGCAGCCTGCTGCTGCCAGCCGACTCCTTAGGGATCTGCCGAGATCGTTTATCCTGGCGGCGTGAAGATAAATGCCCCACCTTTCGTCGTCCCATGAATGACACGACTGATACCAGCCCAGCGCCTCGGCTCCATGTTCCTGGAAACTCTCACGTATTCGCCGCTCAGCTTCTTCGGTTGACTCGTTGTCGATTCCCAGGTCGCCGGCAGCCATCACGCCTGGTAAGTCCGTTGGTACGGGGATGCCAGTTTCATAAGAATCCGGCGGACAAGGTTTGGTGGACAGCGGGAAGCGGAATGCTTCGGGGATGTACGCGCGGGTCCATTCGATCAACTGCTCAGTCGGTGAGACTTGTGGGCGTGGGAAGTATGTCACGAGCAGGCCGTAGCCATCCGCGTCGCCAGCGCGGAGCAGTAGTACGTTATAGCATCCGTCCATTGCAAGAGGAGGAGGGATGAGACTTTCGATCCGTTCCGCGAACTTGGCTGGCTCGTTGTGCCATTGTCCCGCGCGAGTGGCAATGTCGGCCGGCAGCAGTTCTGGAGGAAGCCAGCATGCATAGGGAACCATCCCCTGTAAACGCTCAGCATACCGCTGCTTGGCTGCCTGGATCGCTGCTTCTTTTTCCTCGTGAACTGCCTTGGCATCCGTTTCGCCCTTTGCCTCGGCGGTGCAATCAATTTGGCCGGTCTCCCTGTCCCACTCCTGCCCGAGCAGGATCAGCTCGCCCGGAAGTTGGACTGTCACTTGGCCGGGGCGCTCGCCAGGACAAGAACGAACAATCAAGCCAAAGACCGAGTCCGGAAGCGCGACCACTTCTGCTTGAACCACAATGCCTTCGGAAACGGTGGCAATCCAGTTCGGGGTTCGCCACAACGTAGGATAGAAGCTTTGACAGTCGAACCAACCATTAAGAGCTGTCGCCGGACCTCGTGCGCGTTCCAAAAAACGCAACTGATACTTGTGGCGTTCGTCCATGTCCTGGGTGAATTCCTCGTCCGAGCCGAGATCGACTGTTTCGCTGTCGCCAAGGCAATCTGGGATCAACGATGCGGCGGAAACCGCAGTGAACCAAGCGTTCTCGGGCGATTCCAGATAGGCGACTTTGCGCGACGTCCGTGCATCCGGTTGCGCTGACGAAGGCATGCTCATGGTACGACTCCTTCAAGTACTGACCGATCGGATTCATTTACTAGATTTCTCCAACGCCTCCCCGACGGCGGTCTTTATCGCTTCTCTCGATGCCGCACTCAACTGCTCAACTCCAAGTCCGCGTCGCGCCGCATTCAACAGTTCTTCGTAAAGGGATGGTAGATCTTTCTTGTGCTTCATGAAACGCTCCGCGCATACGGAACCAGCGCGCGGTTCTCCTTCGAAGCAAGACAGCGTCTCTGCGAACCTGTCGACGGCAGTGTTGAAGTCATCGCTGAGTAAGATCTTCGCCTTCAACGCGTGCGCGCGGAAAGATGTGCGCTTTGCAACCAGTTCGCTCCCGATGTCTTGTTTATTCGCGTGTGCTTCCTGCTTGCCGTAATCGTCA
>JAAYEH010000710.1 GCA_012728855.1 Rhodopirellula sp.
AAGCGGTCGCTCCATTCTCGCAGCTTGGCGGGATCGGATCTGCGTGCCATGGTCTAGCTCCTTTCTGTAGGGGTTCTGGAAAACCCTCAGAATAAGCCAGACGTCAACAATGGTTCTGATGCACGCTGACATAGCTGGGGACGTTCAGCTCCCAGATCACGCAATGATGCACCAAGCGATCGATAGCCGCGGCCGTGGTCATGGCATCCTTGAAAATCTGCTCCCACTGGGAGAACGGCAGGTTGCTTGTCAGCAACACGCTCCCTCGCTCGTAGCGTTCTGCCAGCAACGTGAACAGCACTTCCATTTCCTCGCGGTTCTGCTGCACGTAGCCGAGGTCGTCGAGGATCAGACCCTCGAAACGCGACAGTTGCTTGATTGCCTTCTGCAACCGCAGATCGCGTTTGGCTGCCAGCAGGTTCTGTACCAGCAGGCTGCAAGTGGTAAACAGCACTGGACGGCCCTGATGGACCAGACGCTCGGCCAACGCGCACAGGCAATGCGTCTTGCCCGACCCCGGCTTGCCGAAGACCAGCAAGTTCTCCCGCCGGTCCAAGAACGATCCGTCCTTCAAGCTCTCGGCCTGACGGGCGACGTGCAGAGGAATCCGCTGCCAATCGAAGTTGTCCCAGCGCTTCGCATGGGGCAGTCGCGACTGGCTCAGCAGCCGCTGAATCCGACTCTCCCGACGCGATTGGCACTCCAGTCGCGTCAGCTCCGCCAGGTACTGCGAGTGGCTCCATGGCTCCTTCGCCGCCTGTTCGGCCAAACTCTGAAAGTGCTCCCGGAACATCGGCAAACGCAGATCCCGGAACTGCTCCCGCAACTCCTCGTTCGTGGCCGGAGTCCCCTGCGAGAGCCCGGGTGGAACTTGCTGCCGGTCGCTCGGCGATGGCGACGTCCGTGGCACACGCGGTCGCCTCGACCGCGTGTTCGTTGACGACGGGGACGGAGATGTCTTCTTGGGCAAAGAACTCATGACTTCCAACCTCCATGCAGGAATGGTCCAGTAACGAATCAAACATGCGCAAGTCCGGTGCCTCGACCTGGACCTCTGTCGCGGCGGGGACTTGCTGGGAACTTTGTACGGCGGCTTCCATCGCCGCAAAGGAGATCTCCTCGCCTCTTGCCAACGCCGCCCGCAAGGCGTCTTGCACGGCGGCCTCGCTCTCTCGCGCTGCCAATTGGAGAATCTTCAGGTATTCGCGTGCCGCAGCTTTCTCCGAGTGCTTGCTGCACAGAGCATCATAGGCCATGCGAAAATAACTGCTGGGGAACAAATCCTCCTGATAGACGTAGTTGGCAAAGGCACCGGGCTTGCGGACCAGCGAGTCGATGATGTGCCGGTAATTGATGGCATGTTTGCCGCTCCCCGGCAACCGTGGCATGCGCCCGACGAGGATCCCCGCATGCCATACTTCCACTTCCTCGACGCCTATGACCACATCCACCTTGTGGCCGATCAAGCGGCTATGTACCGAGTACGTGTTCCCCAGAACCCGGATCGTGCTGCCAGATCCCACCACGATGTCGGTCAGTCGCCGACTGTTTTCCAGCCGGCGTGCCGGAAGGGGACGAAGCACCGCCAGTTCCTCGGCAAACCGCTTCTGCCGGTGCGCATTACGGGCGGCCACCAGGGCACGAAGGAATCGCACGTATTCCTCCCGGCTGGCAAAGTCGCGGCTGCCACGCAATCGCAGGGCTTGATCCACCGCCTGCTTGAAATGCCCGTGGGAAGATTCCGCGTCGCCGTTCTCGTGGGGTTGGCGGACGTTGATCCGCTGCCCCTCCACGCCGTAATACTCCAACAGATCTTGATACCGCTGACGAAACTCACGCTCGTCAGAAAGGTTGTTTACCGCCGCCGAGAGACTATCGCTGCGATGCCGCCGGGGGACTCCCCCCAATTCCCAGAGGGCGTTCTGCAGGCCCTCACTCAGCGCCTCGAAGGATTCCGACGGGCAAACCGTGACCGACTCCCAATTGGAGTAGGTCAGCGTGAAGTGGTACACCAAGTGGGCGAACGGCTGGCCGGCGAGCGTCACCCCCAGGGCATCCATGTGCGTGAAATCTGAAGCGGCCAAGTCACCGGGATGGTGGACCTGAGCGAACATCACAGGCTGGTTCGGTCCCTGCGTTGCTCGCCAGGTGCGGACCTTTCGCTCGAAAGTACGCCGCTGACTGTCGGGAAACTTCTCGGGACGTTTGTCTTGAAGCCAGCGAAACAAGGTGATCGCCTGCAACTTGGCATCTTCCTGCAACTGTTTCTCCACCAGGGGCCAGACCTTTTCGAACGGATCGCGTCGGGTCCGCCACTGTCGGGGAGTTACTCGTTCCGATGGTAACTGCTTGGCCTGTCTGTACTTCCGTGCAGTCTTCTCGTCCATGCCCGTCTTCCTTGCCGCAAAAGCCAATGGTCTTCCTATGCTCAACAACCGAAACAGCTCTCGCACTTGACCGTCCTTGGTCATCACAACCTCCTGTTAGAAAAGAGGTTGCGATTATGATCGAGACCGACAAATCCGGGAATTCTAATTGTCGCTCTCGCGTGCGATCGTTCGCCAGCCTTTCAACAAACCGGGATGTCTATTTGTCGGTCGCCGGGAGATGTAGTTGTCGCTTTACAAATTTGGGACCGTGACGAGAATCGCCATCAGTTTCGGTACAGAGGACGCCATCAGGTGGACGCGAGTCTACTTCTTGTTTTCTTTTCCCGAATTCTCCTTCTCATTCGTCTCCTTCGGTCAAGAATCAATCAAGATGGTCTTCTTCACGGTCTACTTCTCTCTTTTTGAGGCCTGAGTCAGCCCGCTTCGGAGCGGTCGGAACAGGTACGTGTGCCCGGCTGGCCACAACGGTGGGGCGGATGCCAGAGATGCGAGCAGGGGCTGACGTTAGGCTAGACTGAAGGAGTGGGATTCGGCGGGCGCCGAGAGAGTAGCCGAACATCAATAACCGAAAGAAGGTGCCCGAAGGACTACAGCACAGTCCTTCGGGCGGCCCCGAAGGGAGTGACAGCTCCCATGGGACAACAACAGCATAGCTCTTCAGCGAAATCTTCGCAAAAAGCCAGCCGGTTTCCACCGCGGCCGTGCCTCCGCAAGGGTTGCCGACGCACTTTCGTGCCGGGCCATTGGAACCAACGCTATTGCCGCGAGCCGGACTGCCTCCACGAGCTACACCGTTGGCAGGCGGCGAAGCGGCAGCGTCGTCACCGGCGCCATCCCGACAACCGCCGGCAACATGCGGAGGCCGAACGGTGCCGCCGCAGACGCCAACGCGAACAGCGGCGCGTCGCGCTGGCCACACTTCCCCCTCCATCTCGCACTCCAGATCTGGACCAGGATCCCGCGCCGCGCGCGTGGTCACGCAGTGCCAACGTTTTTCAGGATTTTTGCAATCGCCCCGGTTGTCCGCGACGCCGCGACTTGATGGAGGAAATCGACTTGGAGGAGCCCGACCCGGGTGCCTATGACCGATTCTGTAACGACATCCAGAATCGTCTGCGCGACGGGAGCCGGCGTCTGAATCACTTTGCCGCCATCTCTGGCAGCCTCGTTTCGGCCGTAGCGGCTGAGTCAACCTCTCCATGGAACTCCTGCCACGAATCGTAGAATTCCCGCCGCATCTGGCTGATCCGACCGGGCGAAATCTCGAACCGCTTGGCAACGTCCTTCGTCCGTTCACCCACGGCCAGGGCCTCGGCAACGCGACGACCACGATTCGATAGCAGGCCCAACCACTCCGGAAAATCGATGCGAAACGCGGCCTGATCCGCCACCGGCGTACGGGAATCTTCGACGACCGCCTCGGCCCAGCTACTGGTTTCGTGGTTCTGGCGATCGAGGCGTTCGACGATGAACCCATTCTTCCGGCGGGCATAGCGCGACAGCACATCGCAGCTATTGCGGGAACGACCGACTTGCCGGCCACAGCGGACGTGGGCAATGCCGTAGAGCGCCAGCGGCGTCGGATAGGCCAGGTCTTCCTTGCCGAGTTCGACGAGGCGGGCGTAGGCAACCAGCGCGTTGGCTGCTACTTCGTCGATCGATTCCCGGCGGATCTGCGGGGGCATGTGCTTGAAGGCGAAACGGGTCTGCTCGCGGATCGCCGGCAGCATGGCGAGAAAGCGATCATGCCAAGCGGGCGTTGGGGCTTGCTGAGGATCTTGTTTCGGTACGGCGATCATGGGCGACCTCCTTCTTAGTAAGGCCGCCCAAGCGGGGCGGCCGTGTTGGGGGAAACACGAACCGCCCCGCACATCGCGAGGCAGAGAAACGACTCTACTAGCTTCGAAACGTCAGCCGCGTCATGCGATGGCCGTGGTGGGCTCCTCGCCCTGAAAGGCATACCACGATTCGCGCAGCGCCCGCCGAAGCTGGCTGATACGGGCTTGCGTTATCTTGAACCGACCGGCGACTTCCCTCGGTGTTTGGCCGATGGCCAGCGATTCGGCGACCTGCCGGTCTCTCTTCGGCTGCAGATCGAGCCAGTCAGCGAAGTCCATTCGCAGGCAGGCAACGTCTGCCGGACCCGCATGGTGATCCTCCACGGCAATCTGCCGCCAAGAGCCGCGTTGCTCGTCGTAGTGGTCAAGGCGTTCGACGACCGTGTTCTTCTGCTGGCGGTGTTCGCTGAGTACATCCTGGCCGTTGCGACGGCCGCCCACGCGACGACCATCTTTCACTCGCAGGACGCCGCAGCGCGCCAGTGCCGCTGGATACGCGATCTCCGTCTTGCCCAACTCAACAAGGCGACGGAACGTCTGCAGGGCGTGGGCGATTGCCTCCTGCACCGCCTCTTCGCGTGCTTCCCGCTCAAGGTGTCGGAACGATGCCCAAGCGTAAAGCCGAATCTCCGGAAGCATGGCCTCAAAAGCGTTGGTGGGGCGATCGGAGGCGGGTCGTTTTCGACGAGCTCTGCGAAACGGCCGACGTTGAATCTTGGCGATCATGGGAGCGCTCTCCAATAGCTAAGACCGCCCCCGAGCGGGGCGGTCGTGTGAAGGGACACACGCCACCCCGCGACAATGCGGGGAACGAAGCGAGCAGAATGCTCGGCTCACAAAGGATCAGCAATCGCGGTCGGTAGTGCCTCGCGATAACGCTGTTCCTGCCATGGAAAAAATGCCCGACAAACGGCCGGTTCTTTAGCAGTCGGCAGCCAGGCCAGCAGGCAGCATAGTTGCCGGTCACTTGGGTGGCCAAATGCCGACGATAACTGCCCGCCGTGTGATGGGAGCTTCAGCGTCCTCCCTGGAACCCCATGTGCCGGTAGGGACGCGCCTCGCCCTGCGGCGAACCTCCGCAGCGGCAAGAAAATGACAGAAATATCGTTACGGTAGACGCGGGGACGGCGGGCGAGATGTTAAGATAGGGAGCGAATTGCGCCTGGAGTGGTTCCAGGTTCAACCCAAATGGGAAATCCAGGTGGAGATTGGCGAATGAAGACTTGCGTACTGCCATTTCTGTTCCTCACAGCCACAACTCCCGTCTTCGCCGCAGGCACGAACGACTGGCCCCAATTCCGAGGCCCTCACGGCGATGGCATCTGTGGGGAAACCGGTTTGGCAACTGAGTGGAACGGCGATGGCCCGCATATGCTCTGGAAAGTCGAAGGGCTCGGCAAAGGCTATTCCACTGTTTCGATCGCCGACGGGCGTCTGCTCACCATGGGTGACCGTCGCGGCCCCGACGGCCAGGAATCGCAGTTCGTGATTGCCTTGGATTTGGAGACACAGAAGGAGCTCTGGGCGACGAGAGTCGGCCCGCCGCACAACGACGGTCCTCGATGCACTCCTACGATCGACGGCCCCCGAGTCTACGCCTTGGGGACGTCGGGAGATCTGGTGTGCCTGGAAACCGCCAGCGGTAGGCTGCTTTGGTGCAAGAGCCTGCCCGACGACTTCGGCGGGAAAATGATGTCTGTCTGGAAGTTCAGTGAGTCACCTTTGGTCGACGGGCCCCGCCTGATTTGCACACCTGGCGGCCCCGACGCCACCATGGTCGCCCTCGGTAAGGAGAACGGAGATCTCATCTGGAAATGCGCCATGCCCGATATCGGAAACGGCGGCAAGGACGGTGCCGGTTACACGACGGTCGTCGTCGCCGATATCGAGGGCGTCCGCCAATACGTGACGATCGTAGGTCGCGGTGCCATCTCCGTCGAGGCAGAGACGGGCCGTTTCCTCTGGGGTTACAACCGGATCGCAAACAAAGTGGCCAACATCACCTCCCCGGTCGTCCGCGACAACCTGGTTTTCGTCACCACCAGCTACAAGACCGGTTCCGCCCTATTGCGGATTTCGAAGCAAGGCGACGAATTCCAGGTCGAGGAGGTTTACTTCCTCGGTCCCAAAGAATTCGAAAACCATCACGGAGGCGTGGTGCTGGTCGGCGACCACATCTACGGTGGTGACGGTCAAAACAACGGCACTCCCGTCTGCCTCGAACTCGAAACGGGCAAGATCTGCTGGAAACCCGAAGCACCCGGCCCGCGGTCCGCTGCCGTCATCTATGCCGACGGCCACCTCATCTTCCGCTACGAGCGAGATGGCGTTGTCGCTCTGATAGAAGCCAACCCCGATTCCTACCGATTGAAGGGAACGTTCAAGACGCCCTTTGGCAAGGGCCCATCTTGGGCCTACCCGGTGATCCACGCGGGCAAACTCTATCTGCGCGATAAAGACGTCCTCATGTGCTACGACCTTCGTGCCAATTGAGCCGCTGATGGCGTGGAAGATGCCTTGTATGTAACGGGCCGGTTTTTAACCAAGTACGCCAGCGTGGGGAGCATATCGCGCGACCGAACCGGCGCTTTGGGGTGTTTGCTCGCAAGCAGGCGAGCGTCCGGCGATCGGTTCGTGGTGGTCAAGCTGGCGGGCGTTCAAAGAAAGAAACAGTTTGCCGCGGCTGAACCCGTACCGCGACTGACTACCCGTCCGTCCCGCGTGGAGGAGAGGCCTGCTGGGAAAACCTTTGTTTCGTCATGCGTCGGCGCCGGTCGAACGAACGACGCCCCTTGCTGTCGATTTGGCACGCACCAAAATCAGGGTAGCCGCGGAACTGGATTCCCAGCGTGTCGATCGGGGTGTCCGCCATTTCAATCGTCGGCTGATCTTGGTTGTCCAAGGGCGATACCGAAAGCGGCCACATCGTTTGGGCGGGTTGGAGATCACGGAAACGATCTCCGGGCGTGACCGGCGTTCCGCCTGCCTTTTCTGTTAAGTTGGGCAGGCTGTCGGAATTGAGCTAGGTAAAAAATGGCCTCTGTGTCACGCTAGGGTTGTGTCGTTCGGTATCATTCCAAACACCCTG
>JAAYEH010000711.1 GCA_012728855.1 Rhodopirellula sp.
CAGGGTGTTTGGAATGATACCGAACGACACAACCCTAGCGTGACACAGAGGCCATTTT
This sequence comes from Rhodopirellula sp., assembly GCA_012728855.1. Classification (GTDB taxonomy): domain Bacteria; phylum Planctomycetota; class Planctomycetia; order Pirellulales; family Thermoguttaceae; genus JABWBD01. The sequence continues at coordinate 59 of JAAYEH010000711.1, forward strand.
TTACCTAGCTCAATTCCGACAGCCTGCCCAACTTAACAGAAAAGGCAGGCGGAACGCCGGTCACGCCCGACCGCCAATCCGCACGTGCCCCTGGGGACCGGCCGAGTTGCGCGTTATCGCCTCGCGCAGGGGGATCTCGGCGTGCCCGGCTGGAAAGCCCAGTGGGCGGTGGCACCAGGTGAGCGGCTGGGAATTTCGATCTTTCCTCCCCGTCCGTTCGACTGGAAGCAGTCGTTCGAATTCGTTTACACCCTGGTTCATCCCGGGCTGCGCGACCGATTCTTTCAGGAGTGGTCGGCTTATGTCGACACCGCCCTGCTTTGGAACAGCTTCTGGCGATGCAGTTGGGTGCCCGGCAGCCGTGAACCGCGGTATGTTCCCTCGGACGAATCCGAATTGACGCGCAGCATCGGACTTACGAAGGCGGCGGGGATGAAAGCGGTGTGCTACATGAGTCCCTATTTCTATTGCACACACGATCCGGGACCGTTCGTCGACGAACTCTGCCGACTGCGCGACAAGTATGGCTTTGACGCCGTCTATTTCGACGGGGATCAGAGCCAGGACTGGCTCGAGGCTTACGAGGTCATGCGGATGACTCGAGAAGCTTATCCCGAAGGAACCGTGATCCTGCACACGACGGGGCAAAGCTATAATGGCGGCCCGCCGCTGGCTCGTCCCGATCTGTTCATCCCGGCGATCGACACGTATGCAACCGCCACGCTGCGCGGCGAATTCGTGCTCGGCGAAGGTCGTGACTGGCAATACCCCGAGTACGTTTCCAGCCAGTACCGCAAGGCCAACTGCATCGGGATTCAAAAGGGAGACCGATGGAACATCCCACAAATCGAACAGGATCTGATCAACCTGCTCTACAATGGTCGCGCCCGGGGCACGGCATTCTGGAATCCCGGCCCTGTGACCAAGAACGACTTCACCGACATTTACTGGCCGATCCAACGCCAGCTCAAAGAGCTTTGGGAAGCGAAGGGCGATGAGGCCGAATTCTACGAGAAGCACTACCTTCCGCGTGCGAACGAGCTGATACGTCCGGCTTTGAAGTAGGCATCATGGACTTCTTACCCTCACCTTGCTCTTCGCTTTCCGACTGAGGCTCTCACCTCGAGGCTCCGCGTTGCTACTCGAGCGCCGGACTGGCGATCCGCCCGCCGCGGCGCTGGCCGATCGGATTCGGCTTTGCATAAATTATTGATAGGAAAATTGATTCCCCACAGCGGCTGAGTCTAGTCCCGAAGAATTGGGAGGTCAAGGGGGTGCAGGAAGTCGAAGGCGGCCATGGCCGCCTTCGACTTCCTGCACCCCGGGCACGCTCGCAGGGCGGACCAGTGGGTTCCTTTGAGGCCTGCAAAGTGATGCTTCGCGCCTGACGGCGCCGCAGATCAAGGGCAAATCCCCCGTTGGCACGCACCATCCCCGTGCCCATCCCTGCCGGGCAAGATCAGAACGTCGCCCAGCAGCGTGTTTTCGTCCACGTACGTTAATTCCCGAGGCTCGCCCTCGTGGACCGATTCGTGCCCGGCCGGCGGCCCCCGTGGCGGCGACGGATCCCACAGGTCGCAGTGACGCAGAATCTTCTCGATCACCTCCTGCTGCGGCGGCTCGATAAGCGTAACTGCTTCTGCACGGCGGGTTGCGCGGCGCGCGGTCGGGTCCGCACCGATCACCGAATGTGGAAAACCTGTTCATGATCAACCGGCGTCCGCATCGGTTGCCGCCAGCGACCCCGTTCTCGATGCAGGGTGTCCACGCAAAAGGTCTTCCGGGAAGATATCGCAATCCGAGATCGGTGCCGATGCGGGATGGCAGCGGCGTTTACACGCCCGAGGATGCCAAAGGGACTTCAGCGACGCGACCAAGAATCCAGCTTTCCCGCCAAAATTTCTTCTTGAAATCAGGCCAGGCGATTCGCTAACCTGATCGTATGCCGCCCCTCAAGCGTCAACGCCGGCCAGACAACCGCATCGCCACGTCGTGCGCGAGGGTCGACGAGGGCGCCATGAAAGGTCGGAGACCGGACAGCAGCCGCCCCGCGATCCCAGATTGTCCCCTGCGGTTCCGGCTCCCGGCTCTGGATTGTTGGCCCTCGGCCCGTCCAGCGGGCGGGGTGGTTTTGCAACACGGCCCCCCATTGGTTTATGTCGACTTACGTTTCGGCGCGTCTCCGCAACCGCTGCGCGTCACAATACATGCGACGACTGATCTCGACCAAAGTATTTCGCAACATCCTCAAACCGCGTTGCGAAATTGCCAGGCATCCCCGCTCGACGCCAAGAACCTGCTCGTGGCCGTCAAGAGCGAGGGCCCGCCCGACGGCCGTGTCCTCACTCGCGCGGTCCCCCATCCGCAGCACGACGTCATCGCCGCCTTCCATGACGATTCGCTCGAGTACTTGGACACGGCCCGTGTCGAGAACCTCGTTGTCTCCGAAGACTTTAACAATCCATAGGACCGGACCAGTGCAGAACCGAGAAGCTGTTCGAATTGGATTGCGGCCCGGCCGCTCGGCGAAGGAGGAAACCATGAACCGACACGTAGGAGTCCCCAGCCAATCGAGATTTTCGAGGATCTGCGGGGGGATCGGCATGATGGCCGCCCTCCAGTTCGCGATGGCGGGTCCGGCGGCTGCGGAGGTGCTCGAAGTTCGCAGCGGGAATGCTGTCCTGAGACTGGATGAGGCCACGGGCTCGCCCCTTCGATTCGCGGACACAGCAGCAGGATTGGAATTGGCCGCGGAGGGCCAAGAACTGTTTCGTCTGGTCGTGGTCCCGCCGGGCGCCGATCCGCGACAGCCCGTGGAACTGTCCTCTCGGGATGCGAAGGCGGTCAGTCGCGTCGAGGGCGACGGTGTACGATTACGGTTCGAGAGGATCGGAAATCGGGAACTGGCCGCCGTCTGTGACGTGGAAGCCGGGCCGGACGGACTGTTCCGGTTTCGCATCCACTTGGAGGGTGAAGCGGGCACCTTCGTCGAGCGGGTGGATTATCCGCTGCTGCCTTTGGCTGCACCGCTGCAGGGCGACGGCGGAGGCGATGCGCTGGTGCTCGGCACGACGAAGGGGGGCGTGCTGGAGCGTCCGCATCTATGGAAGCCCGGGCGATCTGCGGCCGCGACGCAACCCGGAAGTCTGGCGGCACAATTCGGGTGCTACTATGGAGCGAAAGGCGGCGCGGTGACGTACTGCGAGGACGACGCAGGGCATCCCAAGACCTTGGTGGCTGTGCGGACGCCCGACGGCATGGTCTTGGGCTGGCGTCACCTGATGCGGCACGACCTGAAAGAGCCTGTTGCTCTGGCGTTTCCCGTGGTGGCCGGCGTGTTTCGCTCAGCAACGGGGCCCGCGACCGATTGGCGCGACGCGGCGGCTATCTACAAAGCGTGGGCGTTGAAGCAGTCGTGGTGCGCCAGGCGGCTGGTCGAACGCGACGATCTGCCGGATTGGTTGAAGCAGGGTCCGGCCCAGGTGCGGTTCGGACGCGAGTGGTTGGGGCAGCCGGAGCGGATCGAGGCCTGGCTCGAGAAATACTGGGCCAAGCACTTCAAGGGCGTGCCGTTGATCGTGACCTTCTGGGGCTGGGAGGGAGTTGCGACATGGGTGCCGCCCCAGTACTTTCCGCCGTATCCTTCGGAGGACGGGCTGAAACGCTGCGTCGACGCGGTGAGGCGTGCGGGAGGCCACGCCTTCTTCTGGCCGTCGGGCTACCAGTGGTGCCTGAGCTACGGCAAACGCGACAACGGTTCGTTCGAATGGGAAGATCGGGCGAAGTTCGAGCGCGAAGCCGAACCACACGCGATGGTTGGCAAGGACGGGAAGATCATGCTCACCAATCCGCCGTGGTATCGCGGCGGCGAGGCGGCAACGCTTTGCCGTGGCGACCGGTGGTCGCGGGATTGGCTCACCAGCGTCGCCGTCGGACTGGCCCAGCGAGGAGGGGAACTGTTTCAAATCGATCAAGTGGTCGGCGCGGGAATGCGAGGCGGCGGCGATTGCCGCGCCACGGGGCACGGTCATCCGCCGGGCATCGGTATTTGGGACGTCGAGGCCGCCCATTGCCAGATGACGGAGATGCTGGCCGCGTGTCGCGCGGCGGGGGTGAACATGGTGCTGGGATACGAGGAACCGCAGGAACTGTTTCTCCAGGAGGTCGGCATTCAGGACTATCGCGATTATGAAGTCCTCCGGAGATCCCAAGTCCCGCCCCATCGCCCGGAGTCGGTGTTCGGATACCTGTATCATGAGTTTGTGCCGCTCTTCCAGAGCAACCCGCGAGCCGAGGACCGCGAGATGACCGCCCACTGTATAGTCACGGGCCAGATGCCGCACCTGGTGCCGCACTGGCCGGTGGAGCCGTACGTATTTCCGCCGCACGGCGGATTCGAAGAGTGGGTGGACGACGTTCCGGCTGGCTGGGAGCACGTGCGGGGCTGGCAGGAGCGGAAGTACACCGGGCAGCCGCGGCGTGACCAGAACATCCGGCATTCGGGCTCGAGCAGTCTGCGCGTGGAAAGCGAATCGGCGGGAGAGATCACGCAGGTCTCGCGCAACCTTCCGATCGGCGCCGGGGGGCTGCGGGCGGGCGGGAAGTACCGGTTTTCGGCCTGGTGCCGCACGCAACGGCTGGCAAGGCCGGCTGCCATCAATATCGCCGCCCTCACCCGGGAACTCCAGAGCCGCGGATCCTGGAGACTGCCGTTTCCCGAGCCGGGCGATTGGCGTGAAGTCTCGGTCGAGGTCGTGGTACCGGACGACGGAGCCGAGGTCGTGCGGGTGATGATTCACGTCGATGGGCCGTGCCGCGTGTGGGTCGACGATTTCCAGGTTCTGGAATTCGACGCGCAGGGCACGGCCAGGCCGGTCCTGCGCGACGGTCTGCCGCCGCAGCATCCGTTGTATCAACAATGGGTCGAATTGTATCACGGCGAGGGTCGTCCCTATCTCCAGTTCGGCGAGGCGATCCCGCCACCTACCGTGGAACCGGGCGGCGCTTTGCAGGTCGGCGCCTTCCGCGCCGCGGACGGCAGCGAGACCGTAATCGCCGTGAACGCCACCGATACGGCGCAGCAGACAACACTGCAGCGGGACGGAAAATCGAAACGCGTCGAGCTGATGCCGATGGAGGTGAAGCTGCTTGCATGGTGAGCGTTTGCCCTGTGTGGATCGGAGAGACCAAGCAAAGTGACGTGGTTCCTGTTGTCGGTTCTGACCGCCGTGTTTGCCTCAGCGCGAGACTTCCAGTCCAAGCGATTCCTTCTGCGCGTCGATCCGCTGACGGTCTCCTGGGCTTTGAGTCTCTACTCGGTTCCGGTGCTTGGCGCGGCGTTGGCGTACACGGATATTCCGGCGTTCGATTCCAGCTTTTTCTTGCTCGTCGCGGGGGCGGGATCGGTACTGACCGTGGGCTGGATTCTCTACATCAGGGCGCTGAGCGTCTCGGACATGTCGCTGAGCATCCCGATGATATCGTTTAGCCCGCTGTTCCTCCTGGTACTCGCTCCCATGCTCTTTGGCGAGTTCCCTTCGCCAATCGGAGTGATCGGCGTTCTGCTTGTCGTGGCGGGCTCTTATGTCCTGGGGGTGACAAGGGCGTCGTCCAGCTTGTTCGGTCCTTTCCGCGCTCTGCTACGCGAACCAGGACCACGAATCATGCTCGCGGCGGCACTGGCGTTCAGCATTGCCGCGGTATTCGAGAAGGCCGGAATCAGCCGTTCGTCACCGATCTTGTTTGCGTTTTCCGAGAATGCGTTTGCCGCGCTGTTGATGATCCCCATTCTCTACCTCAAGCATCGCTCCGGCTTCGTGGAGACTTATGCAAATCGGAAGGCACTTTTGCCAATCGGTCTTTGTGTTGCTATGATGTTTCTGTGCCAAGCCAACGCCTTGAAAATCGGACCCGTGGCATACGTGGTCGCCATCAAGAGGTTCAGCGTGCTGTTCAGTGTACTTGCCGGCGGAATTTTCCTTGGCGAGCAGCAGCTCGTTGCTCGCCTGGCCGGAAGCGCCGTCATGGTGTGCGGGATTCTGTGTATCGCTTGGGCGTAAAAGTGGGTAACGGAGGTGCGGTAAAAAATGATGAGAGGAACTACGTCACTTTTCCACGACCTGGACCACGCAACATGAACAAGACAAAACCCATTGGGGCGCCAGTTATCCTGCTCGCCGGGCTCTGTACCGTCGCATCGCCGCCGGCATTTGCACTTGCCGCCGAGAGTTTTGAGAGCACGGTGAGCGGCGATCACGACGCGTTGCCCGCCGCCTACGTCCCGCCACTGGTCAGCAACGGAAGCCTCTGCATGTTGATTGACTATCAAGGAGGCCAATCCCAGCGCAGCTACGTGAACATGACGCCGGGCATCTGGTGGCAGGGCCGGCGCTACGGACCGGGACACCACGACATGGTTCCGTTCGGCCATTTCGAGCAGGAACTGTCCGTTGCTCACGAGGTGTACAAAGTCCCGACGCGTTGGGCGCAAACGCTGAACACGCAAGAGGCGGTGGTGACCTGCCGCAACGACTACGGTGACGCTTTGACGGTCGAGACGGTCGTCTTCACGCATCTTGCGCACGGTCTGCTCGCGGTGAAAAAACGGATCTTTGCCAAGGATCCCCAGCCGCATTCTGCCCGCCTGGCCTTCCGCTACCTGTTCACTCCGCCGGGAGATGAAAACCGTGTTCCGCGGCGGATGATCTGCTCATCCGCTTGGCAGGAGGACTCCCAGACCGCGGACTTCCAGTATCAAGTGGACGGCCATCGCCCCTTCAGCGGCATCATTTCGGTGTTCGCCGACAAGCCGGTGACCGCGGCCGTCGACAAGCAGGCGGTCTCGCTGTCGGCCGAAGTCGGGCTCGACGCGGCCCAGCCTTCCGAAGTGACGTTCTTTCTGTCGTTCGCCGACTCGATCGACGGAAAGGACTACCTGGATCGGGCGGCACAGTTGAGGTCTCGCGTCCGGCAAACGGGTTTCGACGGCATGTTGGCCTCGCATCGGCAGCAATGGGGCGAATTCTGGAACGAGTCGTACGTTCGCATTCCAGACGAGCGGCTGCAAAAGGTGTATTGCACGGCCCAGTACCACCTGCGGGCGAATGCGACCCCATGGTCGTTCCCCGTTGCCATCTTTCCTACGCACTGGGCGGGCAAGTACTTTGGCTGGGACGAGATGTTCTGCCATCAGGCCTTGATCAGCAGCAACCATCCCGACATTGCGCGGCGCTGCCCGGAGTTCCGGTTCGCCGGGCTGGAAAAGGCGCTTTATCGAGCCGCCCACTATGGCAAGCCCGGCAAGTTCGGCGCACGCTATCCGTGGGAATCGCTGGAGGACGGCACGGAAGGAGCGCCTCCCGGTTTCTGGATGGACCACGTGTTCCACATGTCGAACATCGCCCAGTCGTGCTGGCAACAATACCTCTACACTGCGGATGCAAAGTACCTGGAAACGACGGGCTATCCCGTGATCAAACAGTGCGCGCGGTTCTTCCTGGCGAACATGGTTTACGAATCGGCCGATGGCGGGATGTTCCTCGGAAAGTGTACGGATCTGGAGCGGCTTGGGCCGGCCAGGCAAAATCCGTTTATGACGTCCTGCGGCGCGATCTACACGATGGAGGCCGCGGCAAAGTCGGCCGCGCTGCTGAAAACGGATCACGAAGAGGCCGAGACATGGAAACACGCCGCCACGAAACTGCGCGAGTCGCTGCCACACAAGGACGGACGGTATGTGCCGTACGCCGGTTGCGAGGAGGAAAGCGTCGCTTCACTGGGCGGACTGTTTCCCTATCGGTTGTTCGACGCGAGAAACCCGCTTCAGAAGAACGCCGCCTACTGGTTCATCGAGCATGGAAAGCAGTCCGGAAATATGTATCCGATGGGCAAGTCCATGTGCGCCTGGTACGCAGGGTGGTTGGCCGCCGCTCTGGCCGTGCTGGAGGACACTCGGGAGCCGGCGACGTTGCTGTCCAGTGCGGCGGAAGGAGCGGGCTGTTTTGGCGAGCTTTTCGAGATCAACGAGCCCGCGGTGTCAATCAAGCCGTGGTTTTCTACCGCCTCGGGAAACGTCGTCTACGCGTTAAACCAGATGCTGGTGCAATCCCGCGATGATCGTATCCACATTGCGCCGGCCGTTCCCGAGGAATGGAAAGACTACTCATTCAAGCTCGCCTGCCACGGCAACCTATCCGTGGAGGTGGCCGTGAAAGGCGGGCGTCTTGCCAGGCTAACCCTGTGTCCGGGAAACGCGGACCTTGACCTGAAGAGAACGGTGGTCTTGCGCGAAAGCCTGCTCGACGGTGTAGCTTTCGGCAAGAACATTGTGCCGAGCGTGACGGAGGAAAATGGCCAATGCTGGCTCGCGGTTCGGTTCAGGGGACCGAAGGAGCTGGTGGTGGCTTCCCCTTGACCGCGGTTCGCGGTAACGACCTCTCTGGGCACCGCGCGAATAGAATCTGCACTTCAAAGTGAGCATCGGTGAACATGAAAACCATCGCGCGAAGAGCGGCCTTGGTGCTTTCGATCGTGGCGGTCGGATCGCAGTTGATCGCGGCGGGCTTACCAGCGCCGACACCCGACGGACCGGCGTGGTCTGTGCAAGAGTGGCAAGGGATGCCGGCACTTTGGAAGGAGAATCAGCCGGTCACGCCGATGTTGTTCTGGCAGTGGAAGCCCGAGGCGTATGAGATACAGCATTTTTCGAAGACCGGGATCAACCTGTTCAGCTTTTTCGGCTCATTTCAACACTATGCGCATCCGTTTTGGAGGCAGGATGGCAGCGTCGAGTTGACGTTTCAGGACGCGGAAATCGGGAAGTTGCTCTTTTTCAATCCCAAGTGTTTCTTCCTGCCGCGGCTGTTTGCGACGGCGCCCGCCTGGTGGGTCGAAGCGAATCCCGGCGAGGTCTGCCTCTTCGGGAGTGGGCGTCAGCTCAAGGAACCTCGGGAGTCGTTCGCTTCCGAGAAGTGGTTGCGTGAAGGGGGCGACGCCTATCGCCGGGCGGTCCGTCATCTGCTGGACGCCGACTATGGAAAGAACCTGCTGGGCATCCATGTGACAAACGGCCCTTGGGGGGAGAATTTCTTCTGGGATGCCTATTGGGGATCCAAACCGACTCCCGAGGCCTCGGATGTGTCGGAGCCGATGCGGCGGCGGCTGATCCGCTATCTGCGGGAGAAATACGGTGATG
>JAAYEH010000712.1 GCA_012728855.1 Rhodopirellula sp.
AGCCCGCTTCGCGCAGCTTGCGGTCTCGTGGTTGGGCGTGCCAGGAGAGGATGCCCCGGTGATCCGCCGGGTCGTCGGGCAAGTCGAACTGGCCGATGGCCTGGCCGGCCACGCGGACGCGGACGGCGGTGGGGAAACGGAAGGTGTCCGTCATCGGATATGCGTTCGGGTTCCGGCTCGGATCGTGCGTTCCCTTGCCCCGCATGAAGTCGCCTTCCTGCGGCTTGGCCCCTTCGCGGTCTTTGCCGAACAACTGCTTGGCCGACGCTTCGAACACGAGCGACGCGCCGTGGACCGCGGCAGCCTCCACGCCATCCGGCCACGCCATCCGGTACTCGAAGAACCCGTGCCCCGCGCCGTTGACCTTCAGGCCTTCCAGCACGTTCCACTGCTTGAGCGACCACTGAGCTGCCGTGAAGCTGTTGGGCGCGAATCTTACCAGCCGGACTTGACCGCCGTCGTCCGTAATGGTCTCCTGCCGCAGCGCGGGGCCGTCGCTGACCCGGAAAGCCGTGAAGTTGCGTTGCAACACGACGCCCGACTCCCCTTCCAGGCACAGGCTCAAGATCGCCAGGCCGGGCTTGTCGGGCATCGTGACCGTCAGCGGCTCAATCTCCTTCGACAGCCAGGGCTCGAATGCGATGTTGCGCGAGCGGTGCGAAAACCATTGCTTCCGGCCCAACTGGTTCCAGCCGGTCAGCGTGGCCTGCAGACGCAACTGGGGACTCGGCGCTCGGTCCGTCAGGAAGGACAGCCACAGCGGCACCGAGACCTGCTCGCCGGGCTTCACATCCCGACACAGTTCCGAACCGGTGGAAACGTAGCACGGCGAGTGGAGATCGCGGAGCGTCATGCCGGGGACCAATTCTTCCAGCCCGGTCTCTTTGTCGCTGCGGTCGTAGCGGTAGTAACCGTTCCATTCATTGATCACGTCGTGATGTTCGGTGTACAACCAGCCGCAGACCTTCGGGTGGCGGCGGAACTCGTTCATCATGATGTGGTAGTCCCAGCACCAGTCCACGTCGCCCGCGCTGCCTTCGTAGCCCCAGACGTTGCCGCACTCGCTGTTCAGAAGCGGCTGGGTTCCCTGCGCGCACCCGGTGACGAAGTTCCACGTCGAGCCGGGAAACGTGTCGGCCGTCACCTGCTCCAGGTGCTTGCGCCACTCGTAGCCGGGCAGGTAGGCGTGCCAGCTATTGATGTCCGTAGCGACGTGGTCGTGGTTGCAGGGCGAGTTGTCTTCCACGAGCCGCGTGGGGTCGAGTTGTTTGGTCAGGCGGTACACGGAGGCCACCCACTGCTGCGTTTCCGGCAGGTAGGCCCGCTTTTTCTCTTGCTTGGTGAACAGTCCCCACGTCTCGTTGAACGGCACCCAGGAGAAGATCGAGGGATGATTGAAAGCCCGCTGCAACATGCCGCGCAGGGCGTGTTCGATCTCGCCGCGCATTTCGGCGCCGGGCTCGCCCCAGCTATTGGGCACGTCGCACATCAGCAATAGGCCCAGCCGATCGGCCCAGTACAACTTGCGGGGCACATCGATCTTGACGTGCAGCCGGTTGGCGTTCAGCCCGATCCGCCGCGACCGCAGGATTTCATCCCTCATGAACGCATCGCTCGGAAACGTGTAGAATCCCTCCGGATGGTATGACTGGTCCAGCGTCATCTGCAGATACAACGGCTGGTTGTTCAGCGCGATGTACGGGTGCTTCGTGCCGGGCAGGTGTACGACGCCGATTTTCCTCATGCCGAAATACGTTTCGACGCCGTCCTCCTGGTCGCCGGTGCCAAGAGCGGCTTCCACTTCGTACAGGAACGGATCGTGCAGCGACCACAGGCGGGCGTGGGGGATAGGAACCTCGAATTGGACTTCCTTGGCCCCTTCGGCCACCGCCCGCGAAACCTCTGGCAGATTGCCGGTCTTGAATCGCAGTTTCAGCGACGTGCCAGCCGGGGCGGCGGCGCTCAGCCGGGCCCTTACAGCGACCTGGCTGCGATCGATGTCGGGCGAGAATTGTACGGCGGTGAGAAACGTCTGCGGCCGGGCTTCCAGATACACGGTCTGCCAGATCCCGCGGGCATTGCCGTAGCCCTGTTTGCCTTCGAGCTTGAACGGCTGCGGGCGGTCGTCGACGCGAAGCACCAGGCGGCTTTCGCGGCCCGGCTGCAAGTGCGGTGTCAACTCGAACTCAAACGGCGTGTAGCCGCCGCGGTGCGTCCCGAGGGCCTGGCCGTCCAGCCACACCTGCGTCTCCCAGTCGCACGCCCCGATCACCAGGAACACCCGCCGGCCTTGCCATGACTGCGGCACTTGCACCATCCGCGAGTACCAGGCCAGAGGCGCTTCGTCGGCGACCTGCGACAGCGCCGAACCCCACGGGAACGGCACCACGATGCTCCGCGGAAACGGCGTCGCGCCGGCGAACCATTTCTCCTTCAAACCGGCGTCATCGGCATCGAAACGGAATTGCCACGTCCCGTTCAGATTCCGCCATTGGCTCCGCTGGAAATCCGGCCGCGGATGCTCGGGCAGCGGAACCGGTTCATTGCCGGCCGAAACGCCGCAATACAAGACGGCGCAATTCCACAACATGACCGTCAATGTGCGAGACAACACGATTTGCGGCGAACAGGTCGATCGCACGAGCAGGCGTTGAAGCATTGCAGGCTCCTCAACTCGGGTACTCCTAACAACAATGCCGAACGGCAGCTTGGCGCGCCGCCCGGTCATCAGTACGACCCCTCACCAACGAGTCCGATCTTAGTCCGGCAGTACACCGGGTGCAAGACACGCTCCCGCCTTCGCCGCGCGTGTCGCTGAGCATGAGGCTATCTGCGGGCAGCCATCGACGAGCCGGGGCACCTGCTCTTTGCCCTGCATCGTCACCGGGCGGGCGTCAGGCGTCTCGATGACTGGTGCCCCCTTCGGCAAGGTTATTCTCAGCGGCTGTGGGAAATCAAGTTCTCCTATCATTTCGTCTTTGCACAACGCCCCGCTCCCGCCGCGCGCACGGTCCCTGCCGAGCCGCGCAACGTCGCGTCGCTCAATCCGCGGACCACAGCGAAAACAGCAGGGCGTTGCGAAGCGTGATGCGCAGGGCGACCTGCCCGGTCAGCTGTTGCGAAGATCCCGTCTCCCACGCCACCGGCAGGTCCAGGCCATCGGCTCGCACCGGTTGCGATCGTGCCAGCATTTTGCCGGTGGGATCGAGAGCCTCGACCACGATCTGGCCGAAGTCGGCCTTGGCATTCAGATGCAGGCGCGCGCCGGTCATGCGTAAGGGCTGCGTGACGATTTCGCCGCCGTCGAACGAGGCGCCGAGCGATACGAAGCGGTCGCGCGGCACCGTGGCCACGCCGACGCCACCAAATCGCTGCCCAATGTCCGGACCTCGATAGGGGCCATGGCGCTGCGTGCGGCCGCCGTAGTAGAAGCGGAGCACCTCGCCCACAAGCGGCGGCGGATTGTTGGCCAGCGATTGGTTGTAGCGGTCCCAACTCGCCACCGGGCCGACGGGGAGGAAAGGCTCGCGCGGGCTGACGCGGGAGAAATGCAATCCGTCGCGGCTTACCGCCAATTGGATGTCGAGGTGGCAGGCATCGGCACGATTGTGAAACATCTGCACCAGCCCGAGGTAAACCGACTCGTAAGGAAACACCAGCATGGAGTAGATCTCCGTGCCCGGCGGATCCTGGGCGTCGGCCGTCATCACAAGCGGCGCCTTGCCGTGCTCGCTGAAATTCCAATGGAGAAAGTCGGCTGATTCCGCGCGGATCACCGAGCGGCCCCAGTAGTACCGATTCACCCAGTCGTCGGCCTTCCACACCTCGAGCAGTTTGGGATCAAGGTGTTTCGTGCGTCCGAAGAGGAGATACTTGCCGCGGGTCTGGTCCCAACACCAATGCGTGGCGCCGTCGATGGTGGCGTGGGTGGCGAAGCTGTCCAGCAGCCGCCAGTGGATTCCGTCGCTGCTGGCGGCTACGCCCAGCCCTCGCCGTTCGGGGTGAAAGGGACTCTCGAGCGGCCCGCGATACTCGCGGTCAATGCTCAGGAATCCCATCTTGTAGCGGCGCGTGGGGTCGGGATCCCGATCGTCGCGGTGGACCCCGAAAACCTCGTAGAAGTAAGGAAGCCAACCCGGCTCCCCTTTGGACGCTTTGCCGTGGATCACCAGGTTCGTCTTGCGACCGTCGATCCGCACTGCGTCCAACCGTGGCTTGGCCCAGGCGAGTCCATCAGGGCTCTCGGCATAGGCGACGCCGCGCGCGACGTGATACCACATACGGTACTTGCCTTCCTCTCGCAGCACGGAGCCGTAGAGGATGGCGTCCTCGCCTTCCCAGGATTCCGTAGGCCGCAGCAGCGGATTCCCGGGATGCTTCTCCGCGGAGTGAACCCGCCGCGTGATGTTTCGGCTTGTGGCGATCAGGGCGTCGTCCAAGAACAGCTCGCGCGTCGCGCCCAGCGCAAGCGGCGCATCAGCTCCCGGCGTCGTACACAATAAGATCACGAAGGCGGATAGAGTCATCACCGCGTCTCCCAATGCTCGTGTTCCAACGTCTATGGCATAATGGTTGCGTGTTCGCGAGGAGGTCACCGATCAATGACAGATGAACTGCGCGCCAACATGCGGATTGCGCCGGTCCACTCCTTGTGGAGTTCCTGCACGTCCTGCCATGTTTTGCCGCCGTCGAGGCTGCGCACGGTGCAGGTGGGCAGTTGAGCGCCGGGCGAGTCGGAGATCTCTGTTCTCCAATTCCAGTTCGCCTTGGCTCGGTCGTTCATGAACGCCAGAATGACCGCACCCTTGCCCGTGCGGAGCAGGGCCCGCTCCGGCCGGATGGCATACTTGTCGGGCTCAGCGAAGATCGCATGTTTCTCCCAAGTCTTTCCCTCATCCCGGCTGACCAGCGCGCTTTGAGCCTGATCCACGGTGAGAATCGTCGTCGCATCGACGCGCACGAACGGCCCCATCTCCATGCCGGGCATATCCTCTACGCAGTCGTCGATCCAGATGCCGTTGGAGGTCGTCTTGACAAACGTTGCGGGCAGACAAGCGGCTATTCCGAGCAAGACCGCCAGAAGAACGATCATCCGTTGAATCGATAGTCTCACAGCTCACCCTCTTTCGCAGTTGAATGTATCGAGATCCAAACCGGCTGTTACGTCGGCTTAGAGCCTATCCCAAAACCGCCGGGGACTGGCTCATTTTGCGGAGTCTTCGGAGCAAAATGTGCCTGTCCCCCTCTCCGCCAAGGTTTTGGGATAGGCTCTTAACACAAACCGATGTGCTCTCGCTCGCGCTGCAGGGCCGCATCGATTCGGCGCCGGTCGTCATCGGCGAGCGGGTAAGCCAGGTGCGAGAACTCCGTGGAGAAGAGACCGGCCGCGCGCAGCGCGTACTTCAGCCCCGACATCCAGGCGCTGATGTCCGGGCGGAACAGGTCGTAAAGCAGGCGATTGCTGCGATCCTGCCAGGCCCGGGCAGCGTCCTCGTCGCCCGTCTCCAGCGCGGCGATCGCCCGGGCGATCATGGCCCCGTTGAAAATCGCCGTTCCCAACAGGCATCCCCCATACCCGTCTCTCATCGCGGAGAGAACATCAAACTCGCATCCGGTTCGCAGGGCGAGTTCGGGACGGCGGGCCTTCACCTGCACGAATGCCCGGCGGTACTCGGCTGAGCCCGAGGAGTCTTTCAGATAGGCCACCTGCGGATGGCCCGCGATCTCGCGCCAGAAATCGCAGTCCATCCCGGTCTCGGCCGGCTGGGCAATCACGTAGATGCCCTTGGGGACCGGGCATGCACATTCCAGCGACTCGAGAAAAAATCTCCGCGCGAAATCGCGGTTCACGAACCGCACCAGCCACGGAGCGGCAATGACTACCGAATCGGCGCCCGATTCCGCCGCTTCCGCGATGTTTTCCCGAACGCGCGCAGGAGACGTATCGGAAACCTGGACGGCCAGATGAAACGTGCCGCCCGCCAGTTGCCGGACCTTTCGGACGAGTTCCGCGCGCTGGCGATTGGGCAGGAAGGGCCCTTCGCCGCAGCTTCCGGCCAGGAACAGCCCCGACACGCCCAACCGCTGGTGCTGCGAGCAAAGCCGCTCCAACCCGGCGTCGTCCAGCGCGCCGTCGGCCAATAACGGCGTGGGCGTGGCCGACCAAACGACGTCACGGGCACTCTTGCCAGCCAATTCCACCATCATTTCCTCCTTATTCGCATAGACGCGCATCGGGCAACTCCCGCACGGAGAGTCATCTTGAGGTTCTGACACTCCTACCGCAGACTTTACCAGCCATAGAAGGACATGGCAAGCTGGCCGCCCATAGGGAACGATACCTGGAGAGCAAGGGTTCCGATCCGACCCCTCCGGTTCGATCGCGGGCGAGTGCGGTCCAATGCCCTGGTCGAGACGGGGGAGCGATCACGTGGTAGACTGCCAGCCCATGCGAATCATGTCAACACGCCACCTTGCAGAAGCGGTAGGAGCGACAATGCTTGTTTGGAAATACCTCCCATGGTTTGTTGGGCTCCTGCTGTTCCAGCACCGCTACCGTGCCGAGGATGGTATCTGGAGCCCTGTGGGCAAGGTGTTCAGTTCCCGCGGCACCTACGCCTCCTGGAACAACAGCCCCTGCCGCAATGCCTACTTCCACGACGTGCTGTTCGATTCGAACAGGATTCGGTGAACCACACGTCCTACTCGGTGAACCTGCATCGCTGGAAACCCGGCCTGCACGTCAGCTACGGGCGCAAGCCCTCCGGTCCTACCCTCGTGAGTTGATTACAAAACCGTCAACTCGTCAAAACAGACCGGACGGCTCGCGCCGTGCCGCTACAGGTGTCTTATAAACGGGTCTCCTTGTTCATTCTTCGCGAACTCGCACTCCACCTGCCATTTCGATTTGATCGGCGATCTCATCGCGGACGGCCGTCAACGCGGCCGGGTCGCGGGTAAAGTCGGTCATGCTTTTGACCAGGCGGCCGACGTATTTCTTGGCGGCTTCCTGGCCCTGGGCGTCCGCCAGCAACGCCAGGTAATCGTAGTCCTCCAGCCCATCGCGGATGTTCTCCAAGCGGATCGAGCTGACCGGCCCGGCCGGCGTGGGGTACGTCAGGCAGCCGTCGCCCGTCATGTTCGCGACGCACGCCGGCTTCCAGTCCAGGTAAGGATCGCTGCCGTCGA
>JAAYEH010000713.1 GCA_012728855.1 Rhodopirellula sp.
AGCCCGCTTCGCGCAGCTTGCGGTCTCGTGGTTGGGCGTGCCAGGAGAGGATGCCCCGGTGATCCGCCGGGTCGTCGGGCAAGTCGAACTGGCCGATGGCCTGGCCGGCCACGCGGACGCGGACGGCAGTGGGGAAACGGAAGGTGTCCGTCATCGGATATGCGTTGGGGTTCCGGCTCGGATCGTGCGTTCCCTTGCCCCGCATGAAGTCGCCTTCCTGCGGCTTGGCCCCTTCGCGGTCCTTGCCGAACAACTGCTTGGCCGACGCTTCGAACACGAGCGACGCGCCGTGGATCGCGGCAGCCTCCACGCCCTCCGGCCACGCCATCCGGTACTCGAAGAACCCATTTGCAGGACACGCTCGAAGGTGGTTTTCTCCATCTCGTACAGCGACTTCTCATCCCGGGCCGCTTCTCGGATCGATGCCTCCAGTTCCACCGCCAACTCAACCAACGATTTGCCCTAGATTCCGTCCTGCGAATTGACCATGCTCATTGTGCGGCCTCCATGCCAGGGTGATTTGAATGACACTGCCCCAGCATGACACTCGGCTGATAAAAACTTGATAAAAACGGGGACAGGCACCGCAACTAATAGCGGTTTAGCCAGAGCGACCACACAAGATGTTGCGGAGCCAGTCCCCGTTTTTATCAGCCCAGCATGACACAGAGGCCGTTTTTTGTTTAGCTCAATTCCGGCACCTTGCCCAAATTAACGGAAACAGCCGCCGGAACACCGGTTACGCCCTGCGCGTTGCAACACAGAGCGGTTCTGATGGAGCGGTCGTCCGGGCCGCAACACTGCCTGGCGTTGTGGCAAGCTCGATTGACATGGTTTGCACATTCAACGCCAAGCAGCGACACCGACAGCAACCGCATACGCTGAGCGCGCGCAACTCAAGCAGGGCCACCCCACCACCTGCCGGTGCGCCACCGCGGAGCAGACCTCCTCGGCCACGCGCAGCGCGGTGAGCAAGGCGCGTTTCCGGTGATCAAGAGGGCCAGGTGCATCGCTGCTTGCACGAGTAGGCGACAAACATCTCGTGGCCGCAGTCCCCGCAGCGGACGCGCGCAAAGCCCTGCTGCAAATCGCCGCACTTCAAGAAAGCCCTCACGGAATGGTCGACGACCGAACGCCAGAAGCCGTACTTACACTGATAACGCTCGTCGTACACCTGCTCAAACGTGTCAAAATGCTGGACCGCCTGGTGCAACGTCGCCTCGCGGCGCGGGTTACTCCCCGGTGGGCCGGTTGGGAATGAACACTACCCAGCGACTGTCGTTGCTCCGATTGGCCCGGGCGTAGAAGGGGACCAGCATCAGTTCGATCGGTCGGACGGGGCCGGCCGGGACCAGCGGCGGGCTGGTCTTCAGATCGGACGCCGCCGTCGCCGCGGCTGTTTCTCCCGGCACGTGCAGCACATAAACTCCTTCCAGCAGTTCCTCGCGCCACTCGGCTCGGATCGCTTTCGCCGCGGCGGTCGGCTCGATAGCCACCCGGGCCGTTTCGACCGGGAAATCGACGTCCTCCTTTTCCAAACAATAAATGATCGGTCCCCGGGCGAAGACAACCGTCCCGGCCACTGCCTGGATTCGAGCGTCGGGAACAATCACCCGCGGCAGCATGGGAAGCGTGAGCGTGGCCGTCTGCCCCGGCTGCCAGAGGCGGCGGATCGTCCAATAGCGGCCTCCCGGCGACGTTTGGGCCGGCTCCCCCTCGATGCTCCACGCGACTTGCTCGCACCAGCCGGGCACCCGCAACCGCAGTGCGAACTCGACCGGCTCGGAGCCGACGTGGCGCAGCCGCACGGTCTCTCGCCATGGGTAATCGGTCTCCACGGCCAAGTGGATCGTTCGCCCGTCGGGAAGCGTATGTTTTACCTCGGCCGACGTATAGAGATTGACGAACAGCCCGTCGGCATCGCGCGAGAAGACGTACTCGGGCAGAGCGCCGAAGAATCGCCACGAATTCGGCAAGCAGCAGGTCGTGGAGTGGATCTCGGGCATCCGGCAGCGCGTGCAGAGGGGGCTGTGACCGTGGTCGGTCTTGCCGATGATGTCGCCGGTCACGTGCAACGGGTTGTAGTAGAAGTTGCCGAGGTTATCCAGCGACATTGCTCCCAGGTAATGGTTGTACAGGGCCCGTTCGATAACGTCGAAGCACTCGCTCTGGCCAGTGATCGCGTGCATCCGCCAGGTGAACATGATCATCGAAACGCAGGCGCACGTTTCGCCCAGGTGACGGTCCTTGTTCTCGGCCGCCGAGGGAGAGAGGTCGAATGGCTCGTCGCTGATCCGTTCGCCGTGCGAGCCGATCGCGCCGGTCACGTACATCCGTGTATCGACCAGTTCCCGCCACAGGGCGGGCAGATGTTCGGTCATGTCGGGCCGGCCGGTCTCCAGGTAAAGGTCGGCCATTCCGGCCAGCAGGTAACCGGTCCGGACCGCGTGCAGCTTGCCGCCACCGGCGTGGATGTCGGCCACGGTCGGCCCCACCTGGCTCATCCGGGCGAGCGTGGCGGCGAACTCGACGTATTCCGGCCGAAGGGCCTCGCGTCCCAGCCGCAGGAAGCCCAGTTCGTACTCGGGATGCTCCCGCGTTCCCACCGTGTCGTAATAGGGATTCTTCTTGCGGTACTGATCGATCAGGTAATCGGCCCAGCGGCAGGCGGCACTGAGCAGGTCATCGCGCCCGGTGGCTCGATGGTGCGCCACGGCCGCCTCGAAGAAATGGCCGGCAATGTACAGGTCGTGATTCACTCGCGAGTCAAACCGTTCGTAGGGAGGCACCAACGTGTTGATGAACCCGTCGGGCTGCTGGCATTGCAGGATCAGTCCGGTGATGCGGTCGATCTCGGCACGGAGTTTTTCATCGCCGGTCCGTGCATAGACGTAGCAAGCCCCTTCGAGCCATTTGCAGAGGTCCGAGTCGGCGGCCAGCCGGCGGGTCTCTGGCGGCAGATCCTTGCCCGCGCCGCGGGCCTCGAACCCGCGCGGGATGGAAGTGTGCAGGCCGGCCATCAGGCTCGGCAAGTTTTGATCGATCCGCTTGCCCAGGAAGCCGCCGATGCGGACGTCCGCCAGCGGCACGGGGCGACACCTGGCCCGCTCGGCCGGCCAGCGGGCAACCGTGTTCGAATGGTCGGCCGGCGGCTCGGCCGACATGGCGGCAAACAAGGGCAGGAGGAAGACGGTAGCGATCAGGTGGGAAAGGCGTATCATGGCGTCATTCTGTGGAAAGAGGTTGTTCAACGGCTACGGACGCGATTGTAGGCCCCCGTTCGATCCTGACGCAAGGTTGCTACGCGCGGCGAATGATCGGCGACCTGGGCCACGGCATCGATTCGCTGGTGTTCACCTTCTACGACCCGGCCTACGATCAGCCGGAACGCTACACGAAGTTCGTCGATGGCACGTGCTGGCCCTCTGGGACTCGTCGAGACATCCGGAAAACGAAAATCCGACGACTCCCGCCCGGATCACGCTCACGGGCGTGGTGTTCCAACAGCCCGTTTGGGTCGACATGGTCACCGGCGCGATCTACGAACTGCCCGCCGACCGCGTTGTTGCCGATGGAGGCAAGACGGTGGCCATCGCCGAGGAGCCGCCGATGCCCATTACGATGATGTGGCTGTTGGGGTGGCCCTGCGTATCCCTGTCGGCCAACCGGATGATGCGTGACATCTCACGCAGGGATTCGATCTCCCGGGGGCGGTGGTCGTCCACGAGCCAGTAACCCCACAGACCGAGGGCGTTTTTGACGGCCAGGATTTCCTCGCGCAGGGCCGCGGAATTGCACAACAGCAGGCCCGGGCCGGGCGTCGCGGCCTGCGTGCCCTCTGCGCCACGCCGACAGCCTTGGAAGGTCTCCGTGGTACGGGAGGCGTACTCGATGCGTTCGCCCTCGATCACGAGATAGCCGTTTTCCGGCGCGGAAATGCCTCTCTTTGCGTCACGACGTCCGCCAACAGAAGCCGGTGCCTTCATTCCGGCTTCACCCGAGCCACCTGAAGGCCTGTGGGATTAAGCCACAGCAGATAACCGGGCTCGCTGCCAAAATCGAAGTGAACCGAGCACATAAAGTGACCGAACCGTTCGGCCCTTGAGAACTCCGGCGGCAGCTTGGAGATGTCGTTGCAGGTGCAGATGACGTAGTCGGCAACTTCACCCAATGGGACCGGTGTGCATCGGGACCATGCCGACCGAGGTGTTCTGCGAGACCGGGCTGGGTTTCAAGAAGCGCAGCCCCCTCCAGCCGGCGCTGCTGGTTTCGCTCGCGCACGACTACGTCGGATACCTGCCTACGGCGCGACATTCCACGCTCGGCGGCTACGAGACCTGGCTCGGCACCAGCCGGCTTGAACCGCAAGCCGCGGAGAAGATGCTCGACACGCTGCTCGAAATGGCGGCGGAGGTCAAAGCCTGAGGATCGCATGGCGGCAAGGCGGCGTCAGCGTTTCCGGTTGCGACCGATAGGGTCAATGCATTATAATGCAGTGTAACCCCAAGATAGATCGTCAATGAGACACCTATTTCCAAGTTTAGCTTTCTGTCTTCTCACGTCTGCGACTCTCTTTGGCGGGATGCCTGGGGGCGGCATCTGCGCCCACCAGGGCGACAACGCCGCCTTCCCCGCCAACACCGTTCCCGCCTTCAAATCCGCCGGCGACAAGGGCGCCGCCATGGTCGAGATGGACGTCAAACGCTGCGCCACCGGCGAGCTCGTCATCATGCACGACTCGACCGTCGACCGCACGACGAACGGTACGGGCGAAATCGCCAAGCTGACCTTCGAGCAGATTCGCGCCCTCGACGCCGGCGTCAAAAAGAATCCCAAGTTCGCCGGAATCAAGGTTCCGACCTTTGATGAAGCCATCGACTGTCTCCCCAAAGACGGCATCTGGATCAATGTCCACTGCTCCGACAACGTCGCCGACGAAGTCGCCAAGAGAATCAAAACGCAGGGGCGTCTGCACCAGGCGTTCATCGCGACCTCGCTGAACGCGATCGAACGCGCCCGCAAGGCCGTCCCCGAGATTCTCTCCTGCAACATGAACCGCACCGGCAATCGCAACGTTGCCTGGACGCCCGAACAGAGCACCCTCTACGCCACCCAGACCGTCGATCACCGCTGCAACTTCCTGCAGCTCATCACCCCTTGTTCCGCCGGCGACGTCAAGCTTTTGCATGACGCGGGCGCCAAGATCAGCTACTTCGGCTGCAACGAGCCCGAAAAACTTCAGAAACTCCTCGACCTCGGCGTCGACTTCATCCTCACCGACAGGCTCGACGTCATCCAGGCCAAATACCAGGAGCTAAAGAACAACAAAAGGGGGCGTGATATCGACTGAAGCCGCCCTGGCCTGCAATTTGGCCCCGCAGGACACGCCCGGGGCCAAGAGGCAAGCCAGCAGCACACCGCACGCCACCAGGACTGGAGCGCGGGACAAATTCGCTTTCGTTCAAGGCTCTCCGTTTGTTGAATCCTGCGAGGGTTGAATCTCACGCAGGCGGCGTCGAAGATCGGATCGCCCAGCAGGATCTTCTTCTGTTTCCATCTCAGCGCGTACACCACCAGGATGACACGACCGATGACGTTGACCACCGTATCGCTGACCCTCCTCCTCGCCGCAGCCACGACCGACGGCCAGACGCTGCGGTGGGACGCCGATGCCCAAGGCCAGCTGACCGTACGCCGCCAGGGCAATCCGACGGTGTGGCAAGGGAGCGAACTGGCCGTGGTCGTCTGGTGGGACGCCAACGGCAGGCAGCAAACGCAAATCGTCTCGGCGAAGGGCGGCTGGACGATCGAGCGACAGGCGATGGGCGGGGGCTGCCGGCTGGATTGCCGGAATCGCCAGGCGGCAATTTCATTTCAAGTGGTTTTCAGCGCTCAGGACGACGTGCTCACCGTCAGCGTGCCGGCGTCCCGTGTTGTCGAGGCCGGCGAAGCGAGGCTCAAGTCGCTGCGCC
>JAAYEH010000714.1 GCA_012728855.1 Rhodopirellula sp.
ACCGATCGCGCCGCATCGGCCATCATCGTAATCGCGTACTGAACGCATGTATCCTTAGCTCTTTGACAATTCGCACTGACGCAAAACTCCTGCCGGCCCGCCCGGCAGGAGTCGGCCATGCGCACGCACGCGCGGCTTGCTCGGCGGCCGCGCGGCACATCCTTTCGCACTCATTGGCATGGTCACACACGTCCGTCCACGCGCCGTTCTGCCATGGCTGCTTCTCATCGGCTTGCCTGCGAGCGACTTTTTCTCCAGCACGCAGCTTGCAGTTCCCAGTTCGGAGCCACCAGCACGAGTTCCTCCCATCCCGATCCTCCCTGCTCCCCGCTCCCCGCTCCCCGCTCCCTGCTCCCTGCTCCCTGCTCCGGCCCAAGCGACGGCACCTCCTCCCCCAGAAGCGCGTGGTGCCCATGTCCGCTCGGATTTGAGAAATCGCCAACTTGGGCACCACACCCGCCGCTTCCAATCGTCGCACGCGCCCCGCGACTCGCCACTCCTCCTCCAACCCTCGTCCCTCATCCCTCATCCATCACCCCTCCAAAGCGACCGGGTGGTAAGGGGCTGGTGATTTTGGAAAATCGGCATCCTTGACCGCCACATTTTGCACGCCGATTTCCCTGCAACTTTGACTCTTGGCGAGCCGAAGCCGGTCACCGAAGCTTCTCTTCCGCAAGCAGAACCTTCCGGCTGCGACCCCGCTCGGAATCATGCCCGAAAATCGGCGTAGGTTCCGCCCGGCGTTTTCGCTAAGATCACACCAACGAGCAGGTTTTCGCTTCACTCTCGCGAAAACCGGCAATCCAGGCAATTCGGCCAGAAGCCAGCGGTCCGGTTGTGAGCATCGGTTTCAGGCAGCGTCAACGCTTTGGCTCGTGGCGACAGTCGGGCTGCTGCGTGTTTTGGCGGTTGGTTGTACTTATTCGATCTCGGCTTGGACGAATCCCGGTGGCATTTCGAAACCAGCGACAAACGGCTGCAATCCTGGTCGCCTGCATGGGGCTATGGACGGGCAGCCTGTTTGACACCTCGCCGGCCGATCCCCCCGTGACGCCTTTTGTCGAGGATGAGGCGTCAACAGGAGCCAACCGCACGGAAGTCGCTCCCGGTCGGCTGCCGCTGAATGTGCGACTGGAAGACTTGCCGGCTCTGGGAATCGATGGTGCGACGATCATGTCGCCCGCGGCCGAGAGCACGATCGTCGAAGAGCCGATCTGGGAGCCGGTTGTCGTCGAGCCATACATTCCGGGCGGACTGCTGGAAGACCCCTGTGCCGCGCGAGGTCCGGTGTGGTTTCGCAATCTCTCGGTCGCGGCGGGCGTACACGGATTCCAAGGCCCCTCCGACCTCGGGCCTAGCGGCAACTTCGGACTGGACGAGGGCTTGAACTGGGGGGCGCCGGTTCCTTTCGTGCAGAATCTACCTTTTCTCTCGGGAATGGGATTTCAGCTCGGTGTCCGCGGGGTCCACGGCAACTACTCGGGCGATCAGACGGACTGGGCCTTCGACGGGTTCCGTAGCGATCGGGATCAGTTCTTCTTCACCGCGGCCACTTTCACGCGCCGACTCGATTCGGGCTGGCAGACCGGCGGCGCATTCGACTATTTCCACGACAACTACTACGACAAAGCCGACCTGCAACAGGCCCGCACCGAAATCGCCTATGTGTTCGGCGGGCGCCACGAGTTGGGCTTCTGGGGAGCGTACGGGGCGGGCAGCGATCAGGTCACGTTCACGATCGTACACAAGCTGATTACGTCACTGGAACCGAACGACGTCTACACGCTCTTCTATCGCCGCCGTTTTACCGGAGGCGGTCAGGGACGGCTCTGGGGCGGCGCCACCGGCGACGGCGATATTGTGCTCGGCGGCGACGCGACCGTTCCGCTGGGGACCAAGTGGTCGCTGCAGAACGCCATCACCTATCTCATTCCTGACAAGGACCGCGGGTTTGGGGCCGACACGCAAGAGTCGTGGGCCGTGTCGATCCGGCTGGTCTGGTACCCCGGCCAACCGTCCCGCTGCGTGTTCAAGGACAAGTTCCAGCCGCTGTTTGATGTGGCGGACAACGGGGTGTTTCTGATCCAGCGCGGTCCGACGGTTGAAGTTCCCTAGGGCCAGCGGCACAATAAAATCTGCCCGCTCGGACGTAGCCTGACTCTCCGAGTCGCGTCTTGGAAGCCAGACCCGACTCGGAGAGTCAGGCTACGAATTTCTGCCGGTCGCCTAAGCCGCCCGGCTGCCGGGCTTCAGTCTGCCGCCACGGCACCATCGGACCTGATCGCAGCAGCCGGTTCGCCGGGAACCGAGTCTCCGCCGGTTACCTTAGACGGCGCGAGGGACACCGATTGGTCGGCAGTCAGGGCGTCGAGGATCGGCAACAAGGCGTCAGCGGGCACGGAATAGGTTTCGGTGCGGCCGCCTCGCGCCACATTGATCCCGATGACGTTGCCCGTCAGGTCGACCAGAGGACCGCCGCACTCGGTCGGCTTGAGCACCATGTCGTGTTGAATCACAACCGGGAAATCGTCGTGCCGCCGACTGATTCCCACGTCGGAACGGTTCTGCAGGTCGCGTTTGCGCGCCGTCGCACTATCGAGTGTTCCGAGTGTCGCCAGGATTTCCAAATCGTCGCTCCCGCGGCGGATGGTCAACCGAATCAGGTCGCCCGGTCCATGAGATCTCAGCGCCTCAAGCACGTCATCCTGGTGATGGATGGTCTGGCCGTCGAAGTGCGTGATGACGTCGTTCTCCATCAGCCCCGACTTCTCCGCGGGCGTATCGGGGAGAACCTTCGCCACCCTCGCGCCCTCTTTGGCACGAGCGAGGGCCACGCCCAGCACTCCGCGGGCGGCGGGAATCGGCCGACGCGGCACACTGATCACTCCCAGGCCTAAGGGCGATCCCTCAACAGGCCCGGGAGCGGCGACCCACTGCCCGACCTCCGGCGCGGCGCTCGTACTCCAGGGAAGCTGCGGAAGTCTGTCGGCGTCGATCTTCAGGATCGCGAGATCGAATGGTTCGTTGATGTTGACAACATGGGCCTGGAAATTCCGGCTATCCGGCAGGTGGCAGACGGGAGTCCCTTTCAACTCGCTGGCTTTGGTCACAATCCAGCCCGCCGGAGCCACGATGGTTCCCAGTGCCACGTCGTGGCCGCCACACTCGACGCGGACCACGCACTGCGCCGCCTCATGGATCAATTGCCCCAGGGCGGCGGTCACGCCACGGCTCTCACGGCGCGGAAGATCGTCTTCCCACGAATCGCCGCCGGCAAGCCGATCCCAAATGTTGCGGAAGACGTCGACCGGGACGTGATAGTTCATGTCGGTCGAGCCACCGATGCGACTGTTGATTCCGATAACGCGGCCCCTGAGGTCGAACAACGGTCCGCCGGAATCACCGGCCACCAGAGGGCAATCGGTCTGAATCTGGTCATCGCCCGTGCGGAGCACCCGCCCAACGCGAACGACCGGCGGGCGGCCGTCCTGATAGCCCAACGGATGGCCAATCGCAACGCACCACGCGCCCAGTCCAACGCCGGCCGACACCCCTTGCTCCGCCATCGGCCACTGGCCGTCATCGGTGATCTTCATCAGACCGGCATCGAGCGTCGTGTAGACGCCGAGCGTCTTGCCACGAACCTGGCGGCCATCGGACAGGAGGACCGTGGCATCCTGTCCGGGCTTGGAAATAACGTGCGCCGCCGTGAGCACATGGCCTTCGGGGCTGACAATCACTCCGCTGCCTTGCGCGGAACCGACACGAATGCCGACCGTTGCCCGCAGAGATCGATCCAAGACGGCTTGGACCTGCTTTTGGACCGAAAGCAATTCATCGAGCGAGTGGGTTGTTTCGGAAGCCGATGCCGCAACTTCCTGTCGCTTGATCTCGGCGGCCGCGACCCGCTGGGGAGTCAGCCAGAAAGCCGGCAGTAAAAGACATAGCCACGGCACGCAGCCGTAGCGGGGAAGACGGGGATTCACGACGGATCCCTCCGATCATGGAAAACGGTGGGGTAGGGCGGAAACCGGCACATCCCGGCCGGCTTCCTCAGTTCAGACCTCCATTATTATCAAAAACCTTTGGGCATTTCAAGAAATTTACGGTTTTCTCAAAAAAAACCGTGCAGGTTCCTTCTCGCGAGGTGTCAGCCTGAAAAGGCTGACGTACTATGATGGGTATCCATACGGGTTTCGTTGAAACCAGTTCCAGGCCGTTTCCACGATGGCGTCGATTTCCTGGTAGCGGGCGGACCACCCCACTTCTCGGTGGATTTTTTTCGCGTCGGCATAGAGCACGGCCGGGTCGCCGGGCCGGCGAGCCCCTCGCTCCACCGCGATTTCCACGCCCGTCACTCGCATCGCGGATTCCAGTACCTCTTGGACGGAATAGCCGCGGCCGATGCCCAGGTTATAGAATCGCATGTCGCCCGGGCGAAGAGCTTCCATGACTGCGATATGGGCGGAACAGAGATCTTCGACGTGGACGTAGTCCCGAATGCAGGTGCCGTCGGGCGTGGCATAGTCGGTTCCGAGGATCGTGAACTGGTCGCGGCGCCCCAGAGCGGTCAGCAGCAACAGCGGGATAATGTGGGTTTCCGGTTTGTGATCCTCCCCGAGCGATCCGTCCGCCGCACAGCCGGCGACATTGAAATAGCGCAAGGCCGCGAAGGAGAAACGCTTGTTGGCCGCGGCATAGTCTTTCAGCACCCGCTCCACGCACCATTTCGACCAGCCGTAGGGATTGATCGGCTGCTGCGGCATCGTTTCGACGATCGGTGTCTGGTTGGGTTCACCGTAGGTAGCGCAGGTTGAACTGAAGACCATCCGCTCGACGGCGGCTCGATCGATCGCCTCCAACAGGCTGATTGCGCCGGCGGTGTTGTTGCGGTAGTACTTCAAGGGCTCTGTCACCGACTCGCCCACGTAGGCCAGTGCAGCAAAGTGCATCACACACTCGATCCGGTGCTGTCGAAGCAATTCGGCGAGGCCGTCCGTGTCCATCAGGTCGATTGGATGAAATTCGGCGCCCGGGTGTACCGCTTGCCGGTGGCCGCGAACCAAGTTGTCGATCACTACCGCGCGGTGACCGGCCTGGACAAGTTGCTTTACGGCATGGGAGCCGATATAGCCGGCCCCCCCGGTGACGAGCACGTTCATTGATTTTTCCTTTCGTTTCGCATTTTCCGGGCCTGGCGGCTGAGTGTGGCGGATTTTCGAGATCCCGGCAAGTCCCTTGCCGGTAGACCGTTTGGGAAAGGAAAGCCCGGCCAAGGCGGCTTGAGCCGACCTGATCCCAGATTGCGTGCCATACTTTTAGAGGCCCTAACAATACCGGGACAGCGGCCGGAGAACCATCGATGAACGACGCGCTTCACCAATTCCCGGGCAAAGTTCGGGTTTGGAGACTTCCGCTGGCAACGCTCGCCCATGACCAGACGGTCGACTACGTCGAAAGACTGGTTTGTCGAGGTAAGCCGACTTTTTTCATTACCGCCAATCTTCACTACGCAATGCTGACCCATCGCGATGCGCGGTTACGGGAAGTGAACCGTCGGGCAGCGTTGATCGTGGCCGACGGAATGCCGATGGTGTGGTACTCGCGGCTCCTGGGCCAGCCGCTTCCGGAGCGGGTGGCGGGGGCCGATCTGGTCTACTCGCTCTGCGCCCGTGCGGCGGAGCGAGGGTATCGTGTGTTTCTTCTCGGGGGCACCGCCGGAGTGGCGGTTGAGGCGGCACGCCGACTTTGCGACATGTACCCGAAGCTACAGATCGCCGGAACGGCCGCACCGGATCTCGACCAGCTTTCGCCGGGTGAGCACGACCGACTGATCGCCGACATTCGCGATTGCCGCCCGGACCTGCTTTTCGTTGCCTTCGGCCAGCCCAAAGGCGAATTGTGGTTGGCCGAACACTGTGATGTCCTGGGAGCGACAGTCGGAGTGCAGATCGGCGCTTCGTTCGATTTTGTCGTGGGGCGGACGCGCCGCGCTCCCGTGTGGATGCAGCGAATCGGCCTGGAATGGCTGTACCGCACCTGGCGAGAGCCGCGACGGCTTCTGCCAAGATACGTTGCCAACGCTCGCTTCATCCTTCGAATGGCGTGCCGCGACGCGTTTGCGGCTCTGCTGAAACGGCGGCCACATCGGGTCGCCCAAGCATTGCGATCCGCCGAGAAGCAATGCTAACGCCTCCTGCAGCGGCATTCCCATTCGTTCTGGCAACGGCCGACGGATTGCAGGGTGAATGCTCAGGCAGAATCCCTGGCTCAACGACAATGAGCCTTGATTCTATGGGCGTTAGGCAGACCCCAGTCTGCGGAAAACCAACAGCCCGGCTGCCCTCAATCGGGCCGGCCCAATTCCACCAGCGGATCTGATGGCAGCAGCCGGGCTGCTTCGTGTCTTGCAGGGACTACTTGCCGGTTACCGTCGCTTTACGCGTAGGTCTTCTCGAAATACTCGCGGCTGCCGGTCGGATCGGGTTTCATGCCCTTGGCGCCTTCCTTCCAGTTGGCGGGACAGACTTCGCCGTTCGCCTCGAAGTACTGGAGCGCCTTTACCACCCGGATCGCCTCCTCGACACTGCGGCCCAGCGGCAGGTCGTTGACCAATTGGTGGCGAACCACCCCACCCTTGTCGATTAGGAAGAGTCCTCGCAAAGCGACTCCGCCCGGCGCCAGCACGCCATAGTCGGTCGAAATCTGCTTGCTGAGATCGGAGACGAGCGGATACTGGATCTCGCCCAGACCGCCTTTGGTCCGCGGAGTGCTGCGCCAAGCGAGGTGCGTGAAATGGCTGTCGATCGAGCAGCCGAGAACCTCGACGCCGAGTTTCTTGAACTCGCCGATCGCCTCCGAAAAGGCAATGATCTCGGTGGGGCAAACAAACGTGAAGTCTAACGGGTAGAAGAACAGAACCACGTACTTGCCGCGGTAATCCGCCATCGACACTTCTTTGAACGAACCGTCAGGCATCACGGCCTGAGCTTTGAAATCGGGCGCCTGCTTGGTAACCAGCACGCTCATACTCAACTTTCCTCCCTTAATCTCATGGTGTTCACGTTGTCTCCACTCTATCGGGGGCCTGACGAAACAAGGTTAAACCTCGCCGCCCTTCCTGGTCCGGGGGCGATGCCCGTTCTGGCAGGGCCCGATATGACGTTATTTATACATCAGCTTGGGAATTGTCAATTCGCCCCCGGCAATCAGTGCCGGCGATTCCCTGCAAAACGGCTCTTATCCGGGGGTTTGGCAGGCTGAGTCGGAGGTGCTCGACACTTTGAGCTTCCGAACGATGCTAAGGCGAGCGGCAGAAAAGAATCTACCCGCCTCGGACGTAGCCTGACTCTCCGAGTCCGGGCGTCGAAGCCAGACCCGACTCGGAGAGTCGGGCTACGATTGTCCACCGCTCGCCTAGCAGGAACCAGCCTTCTGTCACTCGGCGATTTTTACCCAGCGGCGCGAGAGGGTGGGCGGTTCGGAGACCTTACTGCTTCGGGCGGCCGCGGCGGTGAGAATCAGGCCATCCTGGGGCGCATCGGGAATGGGGAGCGTGAGGCGGAAGTCGGCGGCCCCCAGCGCCTCGATTTCAAAGGGCTTGCGAGTTTCGGCAAGCACTTTGCCCGCCTTGGTTCCCAACGAAACAGTCAGATTGCCCGCCACCGGCTCGCCGTAATCGTTGACCATCTTCACAAGGAACTCGCGCGAAGAACCGGCTGAGAGCGCAGGCTGGAAGAAATTGATGTAGACGCCCAAGGGGTTGAAGGCGTGCGACATGTAGTCCGCGAAGGCCGGATCGAGTAGGAGCTTCGTCACGTCGCGGAAATGGTCCGCCGTATAGACCCCGGGATAGCTGCAGGTGAGGTAGACGAAGTGAATGATGCCCGCGTAGTGGCGGTGCGCTCGCCAGAACTCCGTCTTGCCGGCCAACAGATAGGCATACATGTCCAGACGTTCGCGCGGCGTGACCTCGGCGCCCATCAGTTGGGCGTAGACGTTCTCGGTCAGCAGCGTCGGCGAGCCGTCGCGATTGAGCCAGAGCCAGCCGTACTCATTGACAAGGGGGGGATTGGTGTCGGACGGGAGCTTGCCCTTTCTCGGTTTGCCGTCCATCGTTTCCAGATCGCTCATCTTAAAAGTGAGCTTGCCCTGCCGGCCGCTCGACATCAGGTAGGGGTGGTCCTCCACCGGGTCGTTCGGGTCGGCGGGCGGATTGTAGCTGTTCTCCCAAGGTCGATCCGAAAGGTCCAGCGATCGCACGGCAGGGATGATCTTGTCGCCGAACATGGCGTCCTTGGTCTCGTTGTTGGCGTCCCAGACGACAACGCTGGGGTGGTTCCAATTGTCGCGCATCCAGTCTTTGTATTGCCGGATCATCTCCTCGGCATCGTGCGTCCGCGAGTAGCCTTTGTACCAGTTCGGCCCGCCCGTCCAGACGAAGAACTCGTTCTGAATCAGCAATCCCACTTCATCGCAGATGTCGAGCCATCGGTCGGGGACCGGTCCGATACAGAAGCGGAAATAGTTCCAGTGCATCTTCTTGGGAATGTCGCCCAGGAGTTTGCGGACCCACGATTCGTCCCACGGCAGGGCCTTGCAGAGGGGATCCTCGAAGAAGCGGTGCAGGGTGATGTTCGAGCCGCGGAGGTAGTAGACCTTTCCATTGAGATACGCCCGCTGTGTGGCGGCATCGAAACGGAATTCTCTCATGCCGAAACGAGTGCGGATCGAATCGCCACCGGTGCTCGAATCGACCACATAGAGGAACGGATCCTCCGGCGACCAGAGGCGAGCGCCAGGGAGCTTGATCGAGCGGGTAACGACCTTTTCCTCGCCGGGTTGGAGCGAGAGGGGTTCCGGCGGCGCCGCGGCGACTTCCTGCTCATCTTTCCATGTCTTGACGGAATGCCTCATCGAAGCGGAAACGGCTTGCCCGGACATGTTCTTGATGCGTGTCTCGATGAGGATCTCGCCGGCGGCAATCCGCGGGGCGACCTGCACGGATTCGATCACGGGGTTGTCGCAGAAATAGACCGAGACGCTGTCATAGATGCCCGGGGTCCACTTGATCTTTTCGAAATCGGAGCCGGTGGGATAGTTGTCGGGCAGGACGGCCGGATGCGCCCCGATGCGGATGACGAGCGTGTTCTCGTCGTTCCAGCGGATCGCTTTCTCCAGCGCGAAACAGCCCGCGGTGAAGCAGCCCGCGTACTCGCCGAGCTTCCGGCCGTTGAGCCAGACTGCCGTGCCGAACTGCGCCTTGTTGATCCTCAGCCGGGCGACCGCGCCGGCCGCCGGCGCACGGAAGGTCGTCCGATACCAGAAATAGTCGCGATCCTGATCCACCTTTCCTTTCCAGTATTTGGCAAGCCACTCTTCCGGCGATTGATTGCTGCGGATGCGATTGGCAAGGTTCTCACGGCTGATGAAGCGGTCAACGTCGGCGAATTCAGGCTTTGCCAGGTTGGCCAGGCCGGGAACGGGCGCGGTATGCGTGAAGTCGGCCGGAATGACGTCGGGCGACTTGCCGTCTTCGATCTGCCACACACCGTCGAGCGAAACAGATTTCCGCTCGGAAGCGGATCCATGCAAAGAAGTTCCGAAAAGGATCAGGGCCATCAGCGTCAACAGTCTCGTCGCCGTCATGGTAAATGTCTCCTTGGCAATTCTCTCAATCACTCGCCGAAAGAAATATCAATCGCGTAGCTCGACGACGCTATACAGCGGCATCGCATCCAATCGTAGCAGCCCTTGATCCTCGCTTAGCTCAACCGCGAGCGCGCGAGGGGCCGACTCGCCGGGCACGTGGACGAAAGCCATGCTTCCCGGCCAAACGAACGACGGTGGAAGTCGCAGGACGGTCGCGCCCTTCGCCGGTCCGTGCCGAACCAGGTGCAGAAGCCACTTGCCTTGGGACCGGTAGGGGATCAGTTCGACCGGAACCTGCGGGTCGAATTGAAACCGCTGGTCATCCGTCCAACGGCAGGCCCACTCGCCCAGCGCGCCTCGCTCGGCGATAATGACCTTTCCGTCGCCCACCGCCATCGGCGCCGTGGGACAGTTTTCCAGCGCCAGCGCGTCCCAGAGCGTCGAACGAGGACGGATCCGCCCCAAGGCATCGAACCAGCCGGCCTCGACGGTCGCGATCAGCTTTCCCCCGGCGCGAACCCACTCGGCGACCGCATCGCAGGCTTCCTGATCAAGACAATCGGCGTTTTCAAGTGTGAGCACTTGCAAGGGCTGCAAGGTCGCGGTCGAGATCTGGCCTTCCCGCATGAGCACCGTCGACACACCACGGGTGAGTAACTCACCGAGGTGGTTTGGAATGACGGGAAGACCGAATAGATCGCGAGATCGCGTGGAGATCGCCGCCCCGGCCGTCGCCCAGCGCGTGCCGGAAAACAGATCCGGTCGCCGGGCGCACCAGGAGACGAGCCTCGCCATCTCGGCTCGGCCGGGGTCGTCGCCGGGGCGGTCCGTGAAGCCATAATAGACGATCCACGGCCGCGTTTGATGAGCGAGCGTCGCCGCGACGATTGGCCCGAGCACCTCGGCCGGGCGGAGCCGCTGGAAGTCGCCTTCGTCGAACGTGCCAATGTAGTTCCACACCGGTCTGCCGGCGGACAACGCCTGCCCGAGCAACATCTTCTCCGACATTCCGCGCGACGTTAGCCCCCGCGACTCCGACAGCAGCATGTCTTGGTGTTCGTATTGCAGGTCGGTGGCAAGCATGGCCGAGGAAAAGAGATACTGCGTATTGCCGAAGAAGAGGATGTCGGGCCGGATCGACCGCAGTCGCCGGCGGAACGCCTCGTTCGCTTCGGCCCATACGCGGTTTCGCCAGGCGAGCCAAGCCGCTCGCAAAGGGCCTTCTTCAGTCGGAATCCGCAGAGCGCTCCAGTCGATCCCAAAGGTCTGCTTAACGCCCGCGGCGCCGAAACGTTGTCGCAGGTACTCTTGGAAGCGAGTCCGGCAGCAGTCGCAGTGGCACGTCCAGCCGCTTTGGGTATGGAAGAACTGATTGTTGTCGAGCATGACGGCGTCGGCGCCGAGTTCTTTCACAATCCGCTCCGTATAGGCGATCGTGTATTCCAATGCCGGAGTGTTCGGGCAAAGCCACGGCGCGCCGTACTCGGTTACCGTCTCGCCTTTCGGCCCCCGCTGCGACCAGTCCTCATGCTCACGACCCAACTGCCCGCTCTGCCACTCGGGTGCGTGGCCGCAATGCATCACACTGGAATATAAAATCAGCCTGTAGCCGGCTTCACGAAAGGCTTCGATGGCCTTGCGGAATTGCTCGTTCGTCAGGTGATACGACGGCTCAGTGATCGCGTTATGCGCCGCTGGGGGCAGCACGATGAGGGCGTTGAAGCCGAACTCATCGCGAAGTCGCCGCGGGCGGCCCTCGACGTCGGTAAGCGCGGCGTGCTGCGTTTTGCCCCACGGCTGCAAGACAATCGCCTGGCGATGCCACTCGGTCGGGGTCGGTCCCACGCTGGGGAGCGGCAATTCATTCGGAATCGCATCCGCGGGAGCAAGCTGCACTTCTGAGGCGATAGCCACGGCCGGTCGCCCCGGCACTTCCAAGAGGATATTCGACCAGCGGACGGCCACGCCGAAGTTCGTCACGGTTTTCTTGACCGCCACCCGCAGACCGAGTTCGCTGGTAGCGTTTCCCGCACGCGCTGGACCGCTCGCTTGCGGTAGATCAAGGCTAACGCGTGCCTCCGGCGTCTTTCCGGCCACGTCGGCTTCCCAGACCACGCGACCGTCGAGTGTGACCTGGGCGAAGTGGCAGCCCGCCGTCGGGCCGGCAAAATTGTCGCTCCAAGTGAACGACAGCTTCGCCCCTTCATTGCCGCATAATTCGATGGGTCGCACGAGTGCGCCGAAGTCGCCTTCCTCTGCTCGATGACTCCAAGGGAACTCAACGACCAGTGCCTGGATCAACCCATTACATGTCGGCATGACCCGCGACCGCGTCTGCCAACCGTCGCCCTTGGACCGGAAATCCCATCCACCGGAGATTTCGGCGCCCCCGGCTATCGCCGCGCAGTTGATCAGTAGAGCGACGCGAATCAGCGCAGGTGCTTGCCAGCGGAAGCCGGTAGCCGTCATTGGTTGTCTCCGTGTGGCCCAGGTGTGATTCACTCACAGTTCAATCGGCCTGGCCCTTGGCAGCCGTTGATTCAACAACAGGAGTCCTTTTCACGGACGGAACGGGGTCGCCGGCAAGTCGTCGCCGACGTCTCCGATCCCTCCACCACCCAGGCCGCCAACGGCCCCGCCGGCTCCCAAGGCAGCATCCATCCCGCCTCCAGCCACACCACCGACTACGTTACCGATTCCCGGTGGCATGGTGCCGGGATTGCTTTGTCCAGCCAATCCATTTGGGAAGACACCGGCAGGTCCGCCCGGCATGCCGCCGGGCGGCATCCATCCCATGTCACGGGCGAGGATGTCCCAGAGCGGAGGGAGATTCTCCGGATCGAGCAACCCCAGATCGAGCGAAAGATCGGGGATCTGCTGCTCGGCAACCAGGTGAAATCTGCGCCCGCCGCCAACAGGTTTTGAGTTGCCCACACGGCCCTCCAACGCTGCCTCCACCGAGACAGCGAAGGCGGCGAACCCCTCCGGCCCGGTCGCCACGAGTGAGTGCATTCCCGGACTCAATCCCTTGAACGTGAAGACGCCCAATTCATCGATCGCGCTGGCCGCCACGACCTCCTTGTCTCGGATCATGAAAACCGTGGTGCGGTGGATCCGCAGAGGGCGCCCGCTCTCGCGATGGAGCCGTCGCCCGCGGCCGAGGAGCCGCCCGTCGGGCAGCAGGTGAACAGTGTGTTGTCGGATGGTTGAGGCCGGATAGGCGCTTTCTTCAGCGGTCGCTTTCGGCCGTGCGGCGGCCGCGCCGGGCTCGTCTCTTGCCGCGTCGTAGAGTAATGCCCCAGGTGGGATCTCCGCCGTGGGAGGCTCGACTAGATTCACCAAGGTCGCCGCCTCTTGAGGCACGTAGCTGGTGACCAATTGTTTCAGCGCCGGAAAACTGGGTGGCGGAACGGCGAGACTCTCGATATCCATCCGCGCTTGCTCAACCTGGAAAAAGACGGGCTGAATGACCGCGGAAAACCTGCGGGCATCGCCCAATCCGGCCGAGGCGCCGCCGACCAATTGCGTCGAACAGGCCAGGAAGCCATCAGGCCCCGCAACGACCAGGCTATACACGCCTGGCGCCACACCGTCGATCGTGAATTGCCCAGGCTTATCGAGCATAACTCGGTGGGCAATGCGACCGGATTGAAGCAGATTCACGCTCGCCTTTGCGACCGGCCGAAGTTCCTTGGCCGCGGGCGACCAGGCTAGCACCTCTCCGATCAGTTGACCTTCCTTTGCCAGACGAATGCGATGCGATCGGAGTTGCTGTCCCAATCGCTCCGGCCCCGCGCCGGCCTGCTGCCAATTCTCCTGATACTCGGCGGTTTCCGTGGTTGTTGCCGGTTCACCGGCGCGAGAGCCGCTGCCGGCTAAAAGGATCGCGGCGGCGACCGCGAGCAAAAAACGACCGAGAACGGAACGACAAAGCGGCATGCGATATCCGTAGCATGTCGTTTTCATGGCGACACCTTGAAACAAGACGAGACGGCGAGATACATTTGCAACCTCCTTTACGGTACTCTCCCGTGCTGCGGAAATCAATGAACCACCCGCTGGAACTGCCGTCAGCCCGAACACCAGGGATCGGCGAATGAAGAACTGTCACGAAATCGACGTGAGAAGGGGTCGGGATTCTTTCCTTCGTGTCGGCCGGGCAACACTGTCGTATATGGACGGATGCTTTTCGAGCCGACACGAAAGAAAGACTCCCGACCCCCTCGGTCCCGCCCCAGAACCGTTGGATTGCAGCAGACGGGCTGATTAGGCCACTCTCACGGCCCCCCGGTATTTGCCGGTCGCGATTTCTCGCCTTCGAGGCTGACGGTTCGGGCAATTCGGAACCCGATTTCAAAGCTCTGTTTCGCGGGGACATCACTGTCGCGATCGGCCAACCGCACGATGGCGGCTTCACTCAGATACCCCCCTCCGCGGATTTCATACACGAAACCGGGCCGAGAGTCGCTACCGTCGACAAGGGTTTTGTCGGCCGGCAGGGGCGGATATTCGTCGAAATACCAGTTCTGGCACCATTCCAACGCGTTTCCCAAGACGTCGAAAAGCCCCAGATCGTTCGGCTTCAGCGACGCCACCGGGTGGCTGCGGTCCGCTGAATTCCCGCGAAACCAGACATAATCGGCCAGCCGGCGCTCGTCGGCGCCGAAGTACCGACTCGTCGCCACGCCCGCCCTCGCGGCGTATTCCCACTCGGCGGCGGTTGGCAGGCGATATCCCGTGCGGTTCAGCAAGTTCTCGGGGAGTTTGAGAGGGCGGTCGGCGCCGATCTGCTCCAACGGAGGGAAACACATCTGATCCTCGGCGATTCCTTCTTGTTGGCTGAGCCAACGGCAGTAGCGGGCGGCATCGAACCAACTCACGTCCAGGACCGGGCAGGCGTCCGTCGGACTGTATTTGGCATCGTACTCATGGTCCGGGTCGAAGCGGAGGTACTCCGCCAGAGTCACTTCGTGAGTGCCGATAGCAAACGAGCGGGGGATCGTTCGTCGATGAGGCCATTCCACCCAAATCCGATCCTCTTCTTGCTCCGGTGAACCCATTGTGAAGGTGACCGGCCCCCGCACGACCGCCAGCGTCTGCCCCGCCTGATTCACGAACCACTCGCGAGACCGGTCCGGCTCTTTGGCTTTCAGCTTCTCATGGATCGCGACGATCTCATCCGTGAATCCCCATTCTGCCAGCAGCCATTGGGCGGCGGAATGGACGCCAGGGTCGCCGTGTTGCTCGAAAAGTCTGCGGATGCGGGGCAAGACGTCGCGGCGCTGGACGGAGGAGAGCTGCGCCGTGCGATATTCGCCGAGGCTCAGCAGCAACGCGGCAATGATGCCGCGGTCCTCTTCGATCGCCAGCCGCCCGGCAACCGTGCTCGACAGGACATCGGCCGCGGCGATGCGGTGGATGATTTCCATGCGAAGGGCCGGATCACTTGCTGAACTCAGCAACGGCCAGACCGGATCGCTTTGGCCGAGATAGAGGAGGGCAACGGCGAGATTGCTCTGCGCCGTGGCCGACGCGTCGGTCGGCGAATTCTTCTCCTGGAGCCCGGCCAGCAAGAGGGGAATCAGAGTGTTTCCGCGACGCTCGAAGGAACGCATCAGGAAAGGAAGCTGTGTGGAATCCGCGTGCAACAAGAGATCGATGAACTGCGACGGTTCCTGGCACAGTTCGGGAAGCACAATCGCTGCGACCAGCCGATCCTCCTGCTGTTGGCCGCTGAGAAAAGAGTTGCGCAACGCAAGACGAAGCCGATCGGCCACGGGGCGAACAGCGGCGATCCAGTCGGGCAACTCCAGCGAATCCTGCACCAGCAACATGGCGGCCGTGTCCGAGGCGATTCCGTCCCAGCGCGGACTCCCCGGATCGAACAGAGCCAGCGCACAGGCCGCCCGAAACGTTTGCGACCGGTCCACCTTGCCGCCCGCCGCCCGCTGCCAGAACCAGCCGGCCACATCGTTTGCGTAAGGTTTCAGCAGTTGCCGCAAAACGAGGAACTCGCCGGCATCCGAATCCAGCAGCCGTTCGCTCAGCACGATCAGAAGGCTGCGACGGCTCGCCCGCTCGCCGAGCACCAATTCGGCGGCGGTGAAGCGGGTGCGCTGATGCTCCGTGAGAGATTGAGAATCGGCAAGCGACTGCAGCCTGGGCAAGACGTCGCGTTGAAAGGGCCGGAGGCTCTCGAGAATCAAGGGGAGCGACTCCGACTCAGCGGTCTGCAATGCCTGCACCAGCGCATCGACGCGACGTTGCTGTTCGAGCCGCGCCACGATGGCAAAGGAACTGGAGACCACCGTGGCGATCGCCAGGATCAAGAACGTCGCGACAATCGCCGCCGCAATGGCAGGATTGCGGCGGGCCCAGCGCCACGTTCGGCCCAGCGGCCCGATCCGCCGCGCCAGGATCGGCTCGCCGCGGAGATAGCGATCCAACTCGTCGGCCATCTCCGCCGCGGTGCCGTAGCGTTTGCCGGCCGATTTCTCCAGGCACTTGAGACAAATCGTCTCCAGGTCGCGGGGCACCTGCGCGTTGAGTTGCCGCGGGCGGGGAGGTTCCTCCTCGATGACCTGCTTCAAGACCATGCGGAGGTCGCCGCGGAAGGGACGCTCTCCGGTGAGCAGTTCGAAGAGCATGACGCCGAGAGAATAGACGTCGGTGCGGCGGTCGGCGCGATGGCCTTCGCCACGGGCCTGTTCCGGAGACATATAGGCCGGCGTTCCCAGGATTTGACCTTCCATCGTCTGGCTGACTTCGCCCGCCTGGCGCTTGGCAAGGCCGAAGTCGGTTACGAAAGGCTCTCCGGCGGGGTCGATGAGGACGTTGGCGGGTTTGAGATCCCGGTGAATCACCCCGCGTTGATGGGCGTAGTCCAGAGCGCGGGCGATTTTGGCGACCAGCGCCGAGATTTCACGGCGCGTAAGCTTGCCGGTGGTGAGCCAGTCGTCCAGCGATGAGCCCTCGACGAAGTCGCTGACGATGTAGATCACCGGCCCTTCGCGTCCGACCTCGTGAACGCTGATGATATTGGGATGGCGAAGCTGCCCGGCCGCACGGGCCTCGCGGACGAACTTCTCGGTTTCCTCCTCGTCGAGTTGTCCGCGGCGGGGGATTTTTACCGCTACGATACGGTCCAATTCGGTGTCTTTGGCTTTCCAGACGGAGCCGAACGCGCCGGCGCCGAGCTGCTCGATCAACTCGAAGTGCCCCAGCCGCTGCCGGCGCCGCAGGGTGCCGTCCTGGGCCTGATAGGCCAGCGCCTCGTCGCCCGCCAGGGCAAAGGCACTCCCACATGCCGAACAAGCGATCTGGGAAAGGGGTTTGTCGTCCAGTACGGCCACCGACGAGCGGCACTTAGGGCAGCGGACCCGCAGGCTGCCCGAGAAGTTCATCGTCTCCGCCGTCTTATCCGGCGGACGAGGTTCCGGCGCCGAATCGCCGCTGAAAATGAGCGTCTCGTCAACCACGAGCTTTCTCCAGGATCAGCACCGGAGGCAGACGCTGGATCGCCGCGGGGAAGGGGATCGGGAGTTTTTTTTCCGTGTCGGCCGGGCAACGCTTTCACACATGGATTGAGCTTTTTCCGGCCGACACGGAAAAAAAGACTCCCGATCCCCTCGGACCTGCCACCCCAGTGGATGTGATACTTGTCTTCTCGCCAATGCTCAGTCTGTCCGTAGCTTATCCGCTCGGCGATCCGTTGTCGAGCGTTTCAGCTTTCGAACTCGCGGCAGTGCGATTCGGTATCGGTCGGCTCAGGAGACCACTTGCGGCGAGTCGTTTGGCCTCTTCAGAGTGGGCTCATCCAGTTCGGAGCGGCTCATCCAGAGCACGACAGGCGAAGCGACGAAGATCGAACTGAAAGTGCCGACGATTACGCCGACGAGCAGCACGAACGAGAATCCGTGAATCGTATTGCCGCCGCCGACATAGAGGATCACGAGCACGATCATCGTGGTCAACCCGGTCAGGATCGTACGGCTGAGGGTCTGATTGACGCTGTCGTTGACCATCTGCATAGTCAGACGCGGTGATTTCCCACGGACCTCGCGAATACGGTCGAATACGACGATGGTGTCGTTGAGCGAGTAACCGATGACCGTCAGGAATGCCGCCAGTTCCGACAGACCGATCTTGAACGGATTGATCAGCAGAAACCCGAAAAAGGGGGCAAGGTAAAGGCTCAATGCAAGACAGCCCAACGTGATCAAGACGTCATGCACCAGCGCGATCACCGCGGCCAAACCGTACACGATGCGCTGGAACCGCACCCAGATGTAGACGATGATGCAGAGGAGGCTCGCTAGCAAGGCGTAAATGGCTTGCACGCGCGTGCTGCCGGCTACCTTGCCGCCGATGGTGCTCGCCGAGGGGAAAAACGGTGTCTTGTCTAACTCCCCCTTGACCGCGGAAACGATCTGCTCGGCCTTCTCGGGCGGCGCTTGAATGCGAACCGTCCAATCGAGATAGGCGGCCGTGTCTCCCTCCTCGAATCCCTCACGATCCAGGTCGAACTCGCTCGTCGGTGGGACGATCTTTTGAAATAGCTCGCTCAGTGTGTCGTAGTCGATCCGGTGGGAGAACTCGAGCTTCGCCGCCGTGCCGCCCGCAAAACGATCTACGGCTTTCGGGACCGCCGCGGCAGCTTCCGTCTTCGGCGCCGTTTCGCTCGGCGTCTTCTCAACCGGAACCGAAGGCTTCTCTGCCGGCATCGTTTCTGCCGGCGTGGCCGGAGCTTTAGCCGCAGATTCCTTAACCACCGGTTTTTCGGCCGGTGGTTTTTCAGCGGCTGGTTTTTCAGCGGCTGGTTTTTCTACCGCCGGCTTTTCCGCTGCCGGTTTCGCGGCTGTCGGCTTTTCAGCATCCGCTTTCTCGGACGACGGTTGCGACGGCTCGGCGGCTTTGCCTAGCGCGGTGGATGACAGAAGCCCTGAGACTGCCGTCGGGACGGCGCCGCGGAAAAGACCACTCTGGGTGTCAGGCTCCGGCGTTGTCGGTTTCGCCTCAGGTGGCGAGCCGGGCACGTTGCCTTCCACCTTGCCCGGGGCGATCTGCTTGATCTCAGAATTCTTTATCGTGTTGGTGGAGAGCTTGTCGCCAAACACCTCTTGAACGCGAGTCTTAACCTCTTCAAGGTACTGCTCTGCCTTTGTGTCAGGGGGGCTCGATGTGTTGATGATGAAACGCCGCTCCCTTGGCTCGCCCGCGACCTGCACGTCTACCACAACGAGGTCGGGCAGATCCTTCAAACTCGTTCGAACCTCGCCGATCGGCTGCGATTCATTGAAAACTACCTCCACGGAAACGCCGCCAGTGAAGTCGATATCCAGCAATCCTTGCCCTCTCGCGAACACGGCTGCCATACCGACGACGATGAGCAGGACAGAGCCAGTAGCGGCGATCCGCCACTTCCCGATGAAGTCGATGTTGGTGCGCGTGAGCATCCGCATCATCCGCAGTTTCGTAATCCAACGCCGCCGCTCGGCGATATCGAATACGGTCCTGGCGCAGTAGATGCCCGTGAACATGCTCAGGACAATTCCCAGCCAGAGGGTGACCGCAAAGCCTTTGATCTGATCGGTGCCGATAACGTAAAGGATGGTTGCGGTAATCAAAGTGGTCAGGTTCGAGTCGATGATCGCGCTCATCGCTTTGCTGAACCCGTTGCGAATTGCCATGCGCAAGGTTGCGGCGCGGTCCAACTCCTCCCGCATACGTTCAAAGATGAGCACGTTGGCGTCGACTGCCATACCGAGCGTGAGCGCCAAACCGGCAAGTCCAGGGAGGGAAAAAGGGGCCTTGATCGTGATCATGATGGCCACGAGCATAATCATGTTCATGAGCACTGCGGCGCTTGCCACCAAGCCCGCGAACCGATAGTAGACCGTCATGAAGATCACGACCACCGCCAGCGACAAGGCAATAGCGATTGACCCGCGCCGGATCGTGTCGCGGCCGAGGGTGGGACCGGTGGCCAACTGGCTGATCGGTTCTTTGCTCAACGCCGCCGGCAGGCTGCCGGCATTGAGCACGTCCACCAGATCTTGCACTTCCTGCTTGGTGAATTCGCCGGTAATCTCTCCCTGCTGGGAGATGGTGCTCTGAATGGAGGGGGCCGAGTAGAGGTAGCCGTCGAGGACAATTCCCAGCTTTCGCGTGAATTCCTGGACCTCGTCGGGCAGGTTGTTGCTCGTCAGGCCGCTGAACAGCCGCCCGCCCGCGGCGTTAAAAAAGAACCGCACGCAAGGACGGCCGCGCTGATCGACGTCGGATACCGCGCGGGTGAGATAACCGCCGGTCACATCGAAGTCGTCTTTGACGACGAGGATTTCTAGGAACTCATCGCCGCGTCGCTCGCGCGTTCGCGTGGCGATCTCGTTGTAGGTGGCGAAACTATTCTCTTCTCCCTTGGTGACGGGAACCCACCAGGCGAGCAGTTTGCCGTCTCCACTAAGGAGTTTCTGGCTATCCTCGGCCAGGGCGCGCTCGATCAATGCCTTGTGGTCGCGCTGGTTGGCCAGAATGCGGAATTCCAACGTGCCAACGCTGCTAATAATCCGCTTCATCCGCTCGACTTCGGCTTCGTCGGCTTCCGGGATGATGATTTCAATCTGTTTGGGGCCGTACTCGCGAATCGTCACCTCTTTCACACCGCCCGGGTTGACGCGGCGGGCCACGGCGGCAATCAGTTTGTCCATATCGACCGCGCCGCCTGCCGTGGCGGCGTCCGGGACTTCTTCCTCCGCCGGGCCGGTCACCTTCACATCCTCATCGACCTCGTAGACGAGGATCACGCCGCCGCGGAGATCGATTCCCAACTTCGGTGGCCAGCCGCTCCAAGTGATGGCGATTCCGGCGAACAGGCAGAAGAGTACCACGCCGATGCGGGTGGCATACTCGGGCATCCGCCATCGCCGAGCCAGCCACGTGCCCAGAACCACCGGGAGGATGAGAATTGCCAAAACGATCAGCAGATTGGCGTACCAAGGCATGGATTCACGTTCCTACGTCTTACTTGGACGGTGACGATTCCGACGTGTCGTCTCCCAACACGCGGGCGATGGAGCCCATCGTCACTCGTAGCTTTGTGTTTGTGGCTTCGTCCACCTTGACGGTCACTTCGTCCGCCTCGCGATGGACATTGGTTACAACCCCGTAAATGCCCCCTGTGGTGATCACGCGGTCATTCTTCTTCACCGCTTGCAGCATTTGCAGCCGCCGCGCCTGTTCCTGCCGTTGGGGACGGATCAAGAGGAACCAGAAGACGAAGATGATCGGCAGCCAGAGAGTCATGATCCCCCAGATGCCGCCAAAAGGCCCCCCGCCATCCTGCGCCAGCAGAAACAGTGCCTTGGCCGGAGCAAAGTTCACGACAACTCCCCTTGTAGTTCAGTGGGGCAAGATAGGGATGCTACCGGCGCCGATGCCGCCAGCCGAAGGACAACGCCAAACATAGCCCGTTATCATAAAATCTTGCGGAGTAAGGGACAAGGGCATCCTGAGCAGGTTCCGCTCGGAGGGCGGAACCATGCTGAGGTTCGCCACCAACAATCCCGCTGCCTCTGAGCATCTGGTAGATCCCGCTTGCCGAGCGGGATCTGTGGGGTGAGCAGCCGCTCAACAAGCGGGATTTGCCCGAGGGAATGTTGGTTCTCGGATGAGGTTCGCCATCGGCTGAAGCCAGACCCCGCTCGGCAAGCGGGATCTACGGGGCCTCCCAGGCAAGAAGTCGGGCCGCTCGATACTCTCCAAAGCAATCGTTCGAAATGGCCTCACGCGCTCCCGCGAGTAGTCGCTGGTAGTAGGTCAAGTTGTGGATGGAAAGGAGAATGGGGCCGAGCATTTCCCTGGCCATGAACAGGTGCCGGATGTATCCGCGGCTCCTTCGGCATGCCACACAGGGGCAGCCCTCCTCGATCGGCCGCTCATCGCGCTCGTACTGCAGATTTCGCAAACGCAAGCTCCCCCGATCCGTGAAAGCCATCGCATTGCGACCATTGCGGGTGGGCATCACGCAATCGAAAAGATCGACGCCGCGGTGAATCGCCTCCAATAAATCGACGGGGCGACCGACACCCATGAGGTACCGCGGTCGATCTTCAGGCATCGCCGGCACCGTTGCTTCCAAGGTGTGGTACATCTCGTCGGGAGATTCCCCTACGCTAAGACCTCCGATGGCATAACCGGGGAAGTCCAACTCGGCCAACCGCTCCGCGCACCAGATTCGCGCGCCGGGATCGAGCCCGCCCTGGACGATGGCGAAGACCGCCTGGTTATCGCGACGCGAGGCGTCCCGGCAGCGTTGCGCCCAGCGGACGGTCCGCTCGGTGGCGTCGCGAACGACAGCGGGTTCGTTCGGCAGGCCCACCACATGGTCCAGCACCATGGCCACGTCGCTGCCGAGAGCCTCTTGGATGCGGATGGCGTGCTCCGGAGAAAGCTCCAGCAGTCGCCCGTCGATATGGGAACGGAAG
This sequence comes from Rhodopirellula sp., assembly GCA_012728855.1. GTDB lineage: Bacteria > Planctomycetota > Planctomycetia > Pirellulales > Thermoguttaceae > JABWBD01. Next base: position 22,137 of record JAAYEH010000714.1, read on the forward strand.
ACGGCGCCCTCTTCGGTGACCTTGGTCATCCGTGCGAGGCTGAAAAGCTGGAAACCGCCGCTATCGGTCAAGATCGGACCGTCCCAGCCCATCAAGCGATGCAGCCCGCCGAGCGCCTCTACAACCTGCTCGCCGGGGCGAAGCGCAAGATGGTAGGTATTGCCGAGGAGCATCTGCGCTCCGGTCGCCCGAACCTGTTCGATCTCGACACCCTTCACCGTGCCTGCCGTGCCCACCGGCATGAAAGCCGGCAGAGCCACGCAGCCATGAAGCGTATGCAGGGTGCCGCGGCGGGCTGCCGACCCGAGGCCGGTGTGATGCAATTCGAATCGGACGGGATCAGTCGCCACGAAGTTTCAGACCGTGAATCGTGAGCTTTTCCCGGACCTCGTTGAGGCTCGTCACACCGAAATTCTTGCACTCCAGCAACTCGTCGCCGGTGCGGCGAATCAGTTCACCGATCGTACCGATCCCCAGCCGAATCATGCACTTGCGGGCGCGAACCGAGAGGTTAAGGTCGGCGATCGGGCGGTTGAGCAGAGCTTGTTCGTCGGCGGAGAGCGCCTCGGGCTCGAAGATGTCGATGGTGTGTTTCTCGGGGGCGAACTGGCCCAGTCTCAGCCCCTTGGAAGACAACATCTCCTTGATTTCGATAAGGCTCGTTTCTCCGAAATTCTTACTGCCGAGCAGTTCCTGTTCGGTGCAGCGGCAGAGGTCGCCCAGCGTCATGATGCCCATCTTTTGCAGGCAATTGCGGCTGCGAACCGAGAGTTCGAAATCAGTGACCGGGATGCTGAGAACTTGGCTCATGCGGTCCCGCTTCTTCTGCGCATCCTCGTCGTAATACATGTCGCTGGACGCCTGCGCGTCCTTGATGAATAGGGCTGCCCGGGGATGCGCCGGATAGCTGTCCAGCACGCGCTGATAGCACTGCAGCGCGCGATCGTACTGTTCGCGATCCTCGTACATCAATCCCAGGTTCAGCAGCGCCCCCAGGTGCGGTGGAAACTGCGATGCCGATCGCCGGTAGAGATCCAATGCCTGCTCGTCGTTGCCTCGCCGATCGTTCTCCAAGGCCAGGCCGAACAGCGCGCCCGGATGACTGCGGTCCGTCTCGACCGCGCGCTCGAACAAGGCCACGACCTCGCCGGGATTCCCGCCGATCGCTGCCACGGTCGCGCCGCGTTGATAGAGGTATTCTGCCGTCTGTTCGATGGCGCCGGATAAATCGTCGAGTACGGCCAACGCTTCCTGGGCTCGAGCGGCGTAGCGAAGCGCCTCAGCACGCGCCAAGGCGCAATCGTCCCGGTTGTAACCGGCTTGTTTCGCCGCTTCGTAGCTCTCCAAGGCGGCGTCGTATTGTTCGAGGGCGAAATGGGACTTTCCCAAATAGAAATGCGCCAAAGCCCCGCCGTCACCGGTCTTGAGGATATCGATTGCTCGTCGATACCTCCCTAAAAGGTAAAGACATACACCCAGCCGCACATTCGATGCTGGGCTGCGGTCATCCTTCGCATCGAGTTCGGCGACCGCGTCGCGGAGCGTGCGGAATTGCGACATGTCGCTCGCGATCGCATCGGCGAGCTGTTGCACCTCGTGCGGGCCAAAGCTACCGTTGAAAAGAACCATCTGCTTGATGTCCAGCGCCAGCGTCTGCGGCATTGCGGAACTCTCCTCCCCGTCGTCACGTACCCGTAGCAAGTCAAAGAGCCAGCGAAGGGAGTTGAACCCTTAACCCCAGCATTACGAATGCTGTGCTCTGCCGATTGAGCTACGCTGGCAACCTCGAACCATACCCGCTACGGTGGGCAACCGAATCTCGTAAGACTAAGAAATCAGGTTGATTCCGTCAAGGGGTACCCCGGCGGGAGCATGGCCAAATGCTGCCTTAGCCAGGTTTCTTGGAACCACAGCCTTTCCGGTGAATAACCTGCGTCAGGATCGGCGAAACAATAGGTGCCGCACTTGCCGGGGGCAGCGATTCCTTAGGCCGCCCTGCGATGCATGGAGAATCGGCCGCTCCGACGTTGAGCATCGTGGAGGAACTGCCGAATTACCTCCTCTCTAGCGGGGGCGGCAATCCATGCGGCCACCTCGCGAGGCAGTGCTTCCTCGCGAATGACCTGCGCCGCGTGGACGGGTACGATCGCGGCCAACCTCGCTCGATAGTAGCCCATCGCTTCGGCGAGGCTCATGGCGTCGAGTTGGCGGACGGTACGTTCCAAAATGGACTTTCGACAGCGCGACGCGATTTCCAGTACGAGGCTTTCGACTCGCCGGTCTTCCAGTTGCCAACGCATCCATGCCATCCAGCTCATGCTCTCCTCCGAACGAGCGTAGTGAGGCCCTCAGGAAAACGGTGCGTCTTGCATTCGGGCACGATCCCTCGCTGTCCTGGAATCGAATCGCAGGGCAACGATCCTTCAAATCATTCGCCGCTGCCGTCGGAACCATCCTTACCGATACTGATTTTCACCCCGTTTAGAGCTATACTGATGGCACTGGTGTCGAAAAGAAAGGGGTTGGAAGCTGAATTGACCCCCTCGATGAGGTGGCGACATCCGGCAGGGTTGCATCGAGAACCCCTATTGACCGAACCCTCCGTATTTTCTAACCTCTTGATAAGCACTGGTAAGGCGCCGTAGCCAAATGGATAAGGCAGCGGATTGCAAATCCGCGATTTATCGGTTCGACTCCGATCGGCGCCTCTTTTTAAGCCGTTTCGCCGGAATCACTTGCGAAGCGGCTTTCTTCATTAATGCCGGGTGGAACCGAGCGGGTGCGGCCTTGCTCTGAATTAAGCCCACTTTTTGAAGTGCCCGCGTCCGTCAGCGGCCGCTCCAAAGCCAGAATAGGTAATCATCGATCAGTTGGCGGTTGGGATCGTCCTCTTGCATACCCATCTCGGCAATCGGCAGTTCGACCATGCGATCACCAAAATCAACCTTGCAGAATAGGCCGTATTGTCTGCGTTTCGCGTTGTCGGAGAGGCCGATCACGGTGACGTAGCGCACGACCTGCTTGACGGGCGGGGCGGTCTCGGCGTAGAGAGCCTGGAAGGGGAAGGACAACTTGCCAAACAAGTACTCATGGTACTGCGCGAGCGTTTCCTTGCTCACGCTCGGCAAAGGCGCATGGGCTGGAAGTCCGAATACCGCGCGGATTCGGTTCTCTTCGATGTCGAGTGGATTACCGGGTTCGGGCATTATGGTTCTCGGCAGGTCACTCCTGGCAATGAAAGCATCGCTTCTTCCAGTATACCTGTCCGTTGCAGAGAAAGCCCGCCAAATTCCTCGCCGGTTCACTCCGCCGCCGGTTGAGAGGCCCTGACAAAACGGGGACAGGTACCTCGCCAGGGCACCGATTGTGCTTGCCTTGCGAATGTCTGGTTCGGAGCCAGTCCCCGTTTTGTCAGGCCTCTAATGCTTTGGCAAGTCGAGAGTTGTTGATCTCGGACGAGCATGCCTATCGGCGGTTGGGCGACCATACCGGGCGATCGGCGTTCAAGGCGGGCTCGACGGCGCTCTGGAGTTGCCCCGGCGGGGAAACGGTCGCACGCGACGTTGTCCGAAGCGGTTGCGGTTCGGTGGAAGGCTGACGGTGCGACGGTGACGAACCTGGAACCGTGTGAGGCGCTGATTGCGGCGCGAGGGCGGGCACCCAGTTGTCCGCTTGCTGCGAGCCGACCGATACCTGAATCGTGCAACTGTCTTCCAACTTGCGGCCGTCAGCGGTCTGATATCGAACATAAAGCTGCAAATTACCGTGCGATGGAGGCCCTTGCGGCCAAGCCATCTCCAGACCGATGCCGTTGTCCACCGTTGCCCGGGCGACCTCGTCGCTGGTGAAGTCCCAGCGAGCCACCCGCGCAGCATCGCCCGAGAAGGCAGGATCGAGCACGACGACAGAAACCGGACCTGCCGCCGCACAGACGTTTCCGGCCGCATCGCGAGGTTCGACGAAGACCCAGACGCCGTCGTCACCACCGCGACCATCAAGGTCGCATCCGCGAGTCCACTCTGTTCGGATCGCGATGGCGGCGACGGCGTCGCGATCCGTCGCGCGGACAGTCTTGGCCAACACGCCGACACCCGGCACGCCGGGCTTGGTTGTTGTTGTCGGCCTGCGTTCCGGCTTGGGCTGGGGCGACGGCGATGCGGCGTCTGGCAGTCCGCTGGGCAAATCCGGGGTTCTGAAGGTCTCCGGTAGCTGCCCTTCTGGCAGAGGTTTCCCAGGCATCTCGATCGTGGGTGGGATCAAGTCCTCGGGTGAGACGGGAGCCGGGGGCGGTCCTGATGTTCGCGCCGGCGGTTCCTGTCGCTTGGGTGTCAGCGCCGGCCCCACTGGCTGAGCAGGGGGTCGAGACGACCCGGCGGTTGTATCGGCCGCCCCCGCTAAGTCGTTGTCGCTGGATGGTTTCCGCTTTCGGCACGTATCGAGGGCCTGTTGGTATTCGTCGAGGCATGCCTGGAGTTCGTAAATAGTGTCTTCCAGTTCCCGGTTCTCTCGTTCCAGGAGGACGATGTTCGGATCCGTCCGGCAGCCGGCGGCCGCCAGGCAGGCCAAGAAGAGCAGGGCATCCAGCCTCGGTCTCATATTGTTCTCGCGCGCGGAGCACCACCCCATACTAAGCCGGGGCGGCGCGCAAAGGGCCAACTCGCGGCCAGATTACTTTACGGGCGGGCTTCATAGCAGATTTGCCCACCTCGATCCAGACCGAATTGAGGAAAACCGGCCGGAGAGGGTGCTCAGGTCTGAGCAACATGCTCGATGACGTGATCGACGATGCCGTACTCGCGGGCTTCTTCGGCCGCCATGAAGCGATCACGATCGGTATCCTTGGTGATCTTCTCCAGCGTGTGGCCGGTGTGCTTGATGAGGATCTGGTTGAGCTTTTCCTTGATCTTCGTGAACTCCTTGGCGTGGATCATGATGTCTTCCGCCGTTCCCTCCATGCCGGCCAGGGGCTGGTGGATCATGATCCGCGAGTTCGGAAGGGCATTGCGCTTACCGGCGGCGCCGGCGGCAAGTAAGACGGCGCCCATCGAAGCCGCCTGGCCGATGCAGTAGGTGGCCACGTCGCAACTGACGAACTGCATGGTGTCGTAGATCGCCAAGCCGGCGGTTACCGCACCGCCCGGCGAGTTCACGTAGAGGTGGATGTCGGCCTTGGCGTCCTCCGCTTGCAGGAAAAGCATCTGGGCGACGATCGAGTTGGAGACTTCGTCGTTGATCGCCGAGCCGAGAAAGACAATGCGGTCTTTCAGCAGCCGGCTGTAGATATCCATCGCCCGCTCTTCGCGGCCGCTCTTTTCGATCACGTACGGGATCAAAGGCATCGGATTGACTGCTCCGTTGCGGGAATGGGGCGATGCGGAAGCTTATTCTTCCTCGGCCTCGGTTTTCTGTTTGGTAAGGATGTCGTCGACGCAGCCGTACTCTTTGGCCTGTTCGGGGCTCATGTAGAAATCGCGGTCGGTGTCGCGCGCGATGCGTTCCAGCGGTTGTCCGGTGTGGTCGGCGAGAATGCGATTGAGCACGTCGCGAGTATTGAGAATCTCCTGGGCTTGAATCTCGATGTCGGACACCTGCCCACCGACCTGGCCATAGGGCTGATGGATCATCACCTTGGCATGAGGCAGCGCGAACCGTTTCCCTTTCGCGCCGCCGGCCAACAGGACGGCTCCGCCGCTCGCCGCCAGACCGACGCAATAGGTTCCCACGGGACAACTGAGAATCTGCATCGTATCGTAGATGGCCAACGTTGCACTAACACTGCCGCCCGGCGAGTTGATGTAGAAGTGAATGTCCTTCCTTCGATTTTCGCTCTGGAGATAAAGCATCTTCATCACCAGCTCGTTGGCGTTTCCGTCGTGGATTGCGCCTTGGAGGAAGATGATCCGATTTTCCAGGAGCAGGTCGCCGAGGGTCAACGTCCGCTGCCGCTGGTAATCGCGGTAGTTCAAGGAGGGATCCATCAACGGTGGAAAGTACGAGCTGGTCATGATGGGTCGGACCGATTGACTCGAGGGACTGGAGGACCAGCGAGGGCTGTCCCGTCCATGAAAGTTTCAGACTCCGTCAACGCATGGCCCGGATACGTCCGGGCTATGAGGGATGGTTCTGCGGGTGCCCGCTCGGATAACTCTGCTCGGGCTGGCTTCCCTCTCCGCCCTCGGCTTTTGCCTGGGGAATATCCGACTCGTCGCCGCCGCCAGCCGACATTTCAACCGCCTCGGCTTGCGTCCGCTCGGGCTTGTAGGGAGCATCCCGAAACTCCGCATGGGAAAGGATCAAGTCGACCACTTTCCGCTCGATAATCTGGTTGCGGAGCACGTCCATACGGCCGCTCTTCTCCAGCTTGGCCCGCACCCGGCGCGGGGATTCGTCGCTTTGAGAAGCGATCAGTGCAATCTCGTTGTTATAATCGGCCTCGGTGGGTTCTTCGATCTCTTCCGCCTCGGCGATTCGCTCGAGGATGAAGTGCTCCTTCAAGGCACGGGCAGTGCCGATGCGGCTATTCTGGCGCAGTTCGTTTTCGTGCGCTCGAATCTCCTCATCGCTGAAGCCACTGCTTCGCAATTCCATCACTGCCCGCTGAAGCTCGCGGCCGCTCTGACGCCGAAGCATGTCCGGGGGGAGATCCCATGTGGCGGTTGCGGTCAGCGCCTCAGTGACCTGCTCGCGGGCTCGCTGCCGTTGACGGTATTCCAATTGGCGCGCGAGAGTGTCGCGAATTGCATCACGCAGGTCGGCCTCGGTCTCGAACCCGCCCAGCGAATCCAACAAATCGGCATTCAGTTCGGGAAGCTCCAGCTTCTTGACCTCCAGCACCTCAAACTCCGCTTGCACCTGCTGTCCGCGAAGAGACTCATTGGGAGCTTCCTCCGACAAAAGCGCTTCGGTCCGGCGAGTCTCGCCGCCGCGGACTCCTGCCATGATTTCGTCGAACTTCTCGATCTTGCCGTCGCGGAAGCTCAAGACGGGGCGGAGCCGAATGACCTCCTCCTTGGCACTGGAGAGGGTTTGGGCGCCGTGGGTGAACGTCAAGTTCGTGGTAATGTAGTCGCCCGACTCGGCCGGGCCGTCGTAGGGGACGAGTTTGCCACGGCGGGCCAGCACATTCTGGAGGGCTTCCTCGACGTCTTCGTCCGTGAACTCGTGGACCGGTCGCTCGATCGTCAATCCCTTCCACTGCGGGATGTCGAATTCCGGACGGACTTCCAGATCGAACTCGAACGTCATCGGCCCTTCGTCCGGTACCTCGACCGCCTCCAGATCGATGGTCGGCTCGCTGATCGGCGAGAGATCCTGATCTTCGCTGATCTGAGCGATACTATCCATCAATACGGCGCCCTTGACCTTGCCGCTCACGTCTTTTCGAAAGCGGGCCTCCACCAGGCGGCGAGGTGCGTGCCCCGCACGAAAACCGGGCACCTGTGCGGAAGTCACCAATTCCGAGAATTCTTTTTCGAAATACCGGTTCAAGTCTTCTCGGGGGATGGTGATCGTAATATGCCGCTCGCAGGTGCTGCGCGCGTCGATCTTCACCTCCAAGTTGAGCTTTTCCACCTTCTCCTCTTCGGGTGGGGTGGACTCAAGATCTTCGGTGCCGAGGTCAACATCGGCGATGTCTTGAGCAGTATCCGGGGTGTCGTCAGATTGGGGAGTGTCGTCAGCAGCCATGCCACTTTGCCGTTGTACGAGCCAAGAAACGCGAAGAGCGGGTGATGGGATTCGAACCCACGACAACGACGTTGGCAACGTCGTGCTCTACCAACTGAGCTACACCCGCACGCACGGCCGGCAGGTATTGCTCCCCTCGGAGGAAGCCGCCGAGCCACAGTTCCAAAATTATAAGTTTCGACAACCGGGTTGCAAGGGCAATCAGCCGGTACTGAAGTAGGCTGATTCGCATTCACCTCGCAACGGCATTCTTTCGGGCTGTTCAAATACACCCTGTCGTAGCGGTTGAGGCCGGTTCGTGTCGCAGGCACGACCGATCCGTGCCAATTATGGGACAGGTTTGCAGGCGGGCTCCTTGTCGTCGAGGCCCGCTCCGCAACGCCTTCGCAGTATCTTGACGCGTGGTTGTTGAGAAAGTGTCGTCTGGACACTCCGTGGCCGGGCCAATCGGGCCACGAAGCGCCCTGACCATGTCGGCAGATTCTTCAATCCGTTTCAATGCGTTTCAATCGCGAGTAGGGAGAGAACTGCCGCTGAAAAGGCCGCGTAGAATTGGCGGCTCGGTTTTCAACACGCCCCGTTCCCGCCAAGCGTCGCTGTCGAGCTTCCTCACCTCCGCAATTCCAGTTTCCCGCGAAGTGCGGGGGCTTGCCCATAAAACTCCCTCCTTTCACTCTGACGGAGCCAGGCAGCATGGATGCCATCGATCCGAAATATCCCACGGATTTGGACGACGAACAATGGACTTTGGTCGCGGCCGTGATCCCGCCGCCAAAACGTCTTGGGCGGGAGCGAATTATGTCGATGCGAGCGGTGGTCAACGCGATTCTCTATCGTCGCCGTACGCGTTGCTCGTGGCGCATGTTGCCGCGCGACTTCCCGCATTGGCGCACGGTTTACGACTACCATCGGCAATGGCTGTGCGACGGCACGTGGCAGCGGATCTGCCAGGTGTTGACCCGAAGCGGCCGCGACCAGCTTCGACCGGAGGAGAGCCGCTTCGAAAGGTCTTCCTGTTCACATGCGCCGGAGCGTGAAAGCCACTGCGACGCCCACGCTTGCTTGCCGCGCGCTTCCGCAACGTCCGGAGCCAAGGCATAACTCGGCCTTCGGCTGCAAGCGTTTTCGTATAACCGCAATGGCCAGCGGCCTGCGCGGAGTGTGCCGTTGCGGTGACACGAGCCAAACGGGGACGCGAGATCACCAACGAAGACGCAATCGCGGCGCTCTTTCGCTGCGAACATTGGCAAACAGGCGGAAAAAAATCTAAAAAACTTGGCCGCCCGTCCACGGTGCGTTAAGTGTCGTTGCCGCCGAACTCTTTGGCGATTTCAAGATGAGAGCATCTCCTCTCGCCGCTCATTTCCAAACAAACTGCGGCAACCATTCGCATGTGGAAGGCCGGCCGAGACTTTCTCGCAACAACGATCGCCGTCGCTGCCGCTCTCTCGAACCACGCATTTCCACACACGTCGAACGGACCTGCTTCCCAGCCGTAAACATTTCGACTATTCGTTGAATGAATGGTTGCTTCCGAGAGGAAGCGGGTTTCACCTCAACATCGCATGGAGGGTTGGTTCATGGCATCTCTCGTCCAACGTCTGCGTCAGGCTCGGCAAGGCCGCAAGAGTTCCCAGCGCGCGTCGAAACGCGGACAGGCGTCCCGTTCCACGGCTCGCGGCACGCGGAAATTCCGGATGGAGTCGCTGGAAAGCCGGCAGTTGCTCTCGGTCGCTCCGTCCCTGCCGGGCGCGTGGGAACTGTGTTCCGAGGAGATGACGACGAGCTGTTACGTCGGCGACCTTGGGAACTCATCCGACGCAACCGACATCGTCATCGGCGGCGCGCAGGTCGATTCAGGCGATTCCGGACTGGGGACCAATTCGGCGCCTCTTGCCCAGGACGACGCGTATTCGATCCGCAGCAACCAGCAGATCGGCGCCAACGTGTTGGCCAACGACAGCGACACGGACGGCGATCCGCTCACGGTTCGTCTCGTCGCCGGCGCCGAGCACGGACAATTGCAGCTCGCCGACGACGGACGGTTCACCTACGTGCCGCAGGTGGATTTCGAGGGCGAGGATACCTTCGTCTATCAAGCAAGCGACGGCCAGGCCGACTCGGCCCCGGCCACCGTCCGCATCGCTGTCGCCCACGTTGTGGTGGCCAATGCTGCGCCGACCGCGACCGACGATTCCTACACGGTTGCCGAGGACGGAGTGCTCTCGATCGACGCCGGCGGGGTGCTGGCCAACGACGGCGATAGCGACGGCGATTCCCTCGCCGCCGCACTGATCGCGCCACCCAAGTACGGCACCTTGATCCTGGGGACCGACGGTTCGTTGCAGTACACGCCCAACGACGACTATCACGGCGTCGACACGTTCACTTACGCGGCCGACGACGGCACGTCGCTCTCACAAGAGGCGACCGTCACCATCGAGGTCACGGCGGTGAACGACTCTCCGGTTGCCGGCGACGACAGCTACGACATGAACGAGGGCGAAGTCCTCTCGGTAGGCGACGGCGGTGTGCTGGCCAATGACACCGACATCGACGGTGATACGCTTGTCGCGACCGTTGTCAACGGGCCCAGTCACGGCTCGCTCGAGTTGAATCCCGACGGATCATTCGAGTACACGCCCGAGGCCGGATTCTACGGCGACGACTCCTTCACGTACGTTGCCGGCGACGGCGAGGTTGAGTCGAATCTTGCCACGGTGACCGTCTCTATTGCAGCGGTTAACGACGCCCCCACGTCTGCCGACGATATCTACTCGGTAATCGCCGGTGAGACCCTTTCGGTAGCCGAGGGGGGCGTGCTCGCCAACGATTCCGATGCCGACGGCGATTCACTCTCCGCGGCGGTCGTTGCGGAACCTGCCAACGGAGTCCTCGTGCTCAACGCCGACGGATCGTTCCAATACACGCCGGCCGACGGTTTTGTCGGCGACGATTCGTTCACCTATTTGGCTTCCGACGGCCAGGCGGAGTCGAACCTCGCCACGGTGACCGTCTCGGTCATCCGGCCCAATAGTGCTCCCGTGGCGGCGGACGACGCCTACTCGGTCATCGCCGGTGAGACGGTGTCGGTAGCCGAAGGGGGCGTGCTCGCCAACGATTCCGATGCCGACGGCGATTCACTCTCCGCCGTCGTCGTCGCGGAACCTGCCAACGGAGTCCTCGTGCTCAACGCCGACGGATCATTCCAATACACGCCGGCCGAAGGTTTTGTCGGCGACGATTCGTTCACCTATCTGGCCTCCGATGGCCAGGCAGAGTCGAACCTCGCCACGGTGACCGTTTCGGTCATCCGTCCCAATAGTGCTCCCGTGGCGGCGGACGACGCCTACTCGGCCGTCGCCGGTGAGACGGTGTCGGTGGCCGAAGGGGGCGTGCTCGCCAACGATTCCGATGGCGACGGCGATTCACTCTCCGCCGTCGTCGTCGCGGAACCTGCCAACGGAGTCCTCGTGCTCAACGCCGACGGATCATTCCAGTACACGCCGGCCGAAGGTTTTGTCGGCGACGATTCGTTCACCTATCTGGCCTCCGACGGCCAGGCGGAGTCGAACCTCGCCACGGTGACCGTCTCGGTCATCCGTCCCAATAGTGCTCCCGTGGCGGCGGACGACGCCTACTCGGTCGCCCCCGGTGAAACCCTTGCGGTGGCCGAAGGGGGCGTGCTCGCCAACGATTCCGATGGCGACGGCGATTCACTTGCGGCGGTTGTGCTCACGGAACCTGCCCACGGAACGCTCGTGCTCAACGCCGACGGATCGTTCCAGTACACGCCGGCCGAAGGTTTTGTCGGCGACGATTCGTTCACCTATCTGGCCTCCGACGGCCAGGCGGAATCGGAGCCGGCTGAGGTGGTGATTGCCGTAAGGCAGACCACGATGCGGATTCATCTGGAGGTCTCCGGATCGGCGTTCGGTTCGCAAGCCGGTCCGATTTGGGGCGGTTCGACATTTTGGGTGAACGCTTATGTCGAAGACCTGCGCGACTTGCCCCAGGGGGTTGTCGGCGGGGCCGTGGATGTCCTGTTTGATACGCTGGCACTGACGCCCACCGGCAATGTGGCCTACGGAGAGGCCTTCAGCCAGTTCCAGCAGGGCACGGCCGACGATGCCGCCGGCGTGATCGACGAGGCGGGGGCGTTGACCACGACCGGCGGCATCGGCGTCGACGCGTCGGCGCCGTTCGTCGCCTGGCAGTTCCGGCGCGACGGCGAGGGCGCCCCGGACGACGCCAACCATCATGTGACGTTCTCCATCGCGCCGGCTGGCGGCGACAGTACGATCATGCCGTCGAATTTCGCGCTGGTCGGCCAGGAAGACGGCGCCGACTGGAGCAGCGTCGAACTCGGCGCGGCCCAGATCGATCTCTATCTGGGCGACTTCACCGCCGACGGGGCCGTCAACCATTACGATCTGGCCATGTGGATCCCACAAATGACCGCGGGCAGTGAGGCGAGCCTCAATCCGCTCTTCGATCTCGACGGTGACGCCGCGGTCGATGCCGCCGATCTCGATCTGCTGCTGTCGCGGATGTACGAGCCGGTCATGCCGGAGAGCCCGCAGACCGTCGCTTCCACCGACGACATTTTCGCGGAAGACTTCGATTGGGCGGACACGCGCGTTTCCTCCGGGGCGCAACTGGCAAGTGCTCCCCTGAAGCTGAAGGCGATTGATTCTGCGATGGAAGGCGAGGATCTTTGGCGCTGGGGCTGAATTGGTTGATGAAGGGTGGAATCGATGACGGGAGCAACCGCTCCTCGGTCGAGGCGACATGGCCTCGGCCGAGGAGCCGGCCCGTTTAGCATCGGTGAAAAGATCGTTGTGGCAACCGCGCTGCTATCCCCAGTGAATGCGATATCGATTTCCTCGCCGGTGCTTTCCGTCTGAGTGACCTATAGCGTTTCCACGGTTTCGTCGAAAGCCAGCGGCTGTACCTGGAATACCTGTTCCGGCTGGTTGACCTGCAGCACGCGAACCGCCGCGTTGGCGGGGTCGGCTTGCCGGGTGTATTGCAGGAGGACAGCACCTGCCCACCGGCTGGCCTCGTGAACTCGCAATCCTCGAACGAGACCAACCGGCCCAACAAAGTTTTCAGGTCGAACCAGAATCATGTCGTCGCGATTCTCTCGGGCGAAATAGAGTTCGATCCACGCATTCTCTTCCTCATTTCGGCCCACGACAATCTTCGTCTGCCGGTCGAAACGAAAATGTCGGCCGACGCTGAGCAACTCGAAATCGGCACGACCGGCGTCCGGCTGGCACTCGATGAGGTCGCGAACTCGCGGAGCGAAAGTGATTTCGGTCAGCGAGCAGCCCGTCGACGGAGGTGGAATCCGGCGGATGCCCAGTTGCCGGGCGAGATTCACCAGCGGCTTGCGGCCACGCCCGTGGAAAGCATACAGCCGCTCCCGGTCGACGAGGCCGTCGCGTTCCGGAATGGTCGGCGGCAACAGCTTCGCACAGAGCGGTCGAAGCAGCCGACCCGAAAGTCCCGATTGCCGCTCGATAATGGCCAGGTCGCATCGCTTTTGGCTCATCGGCCGCTGACCGAGAATCTCGCCGGTGATCACCACGCAGGCGCCCACCTCTTGCATGAATTTTCTCGCCATCGTGGCCATGTAGATCCGGCAGTCGACACAGGGGTTCATTCCTTTGCCGTAGCCATACGACGGCTTTCGAATCAAGTTGACGTATTCATCGGCGACTGAGAGCACGGTCAGCCGCACCCCCAATTCCGCCGCCAACTGAGCCGCCGGACTCTTGCAGCAACGGAAGGTGGTGCGGATATTCACCGCTTCCACGGTCACCCCCTGCTCCTGCATGACTCGAATCGCCAGGGTACTGTCCAGGCCGCCGGAGTAGAGGGCAACGGCACGAGGGTTCGACACGGCATCCTCAAATCAGGTGTGACTCAATCCGATACGAACGGTGGGGGTTCGCCGTTGAGTTCATGCAGTGCGTTCCGTGCAGCCCTCTGTTCAGCCTCTTTCTTATTGCGGCCCCACGCCCCCTGATAGCGTTGGCCGCCAATCTGCGCGGAGATTTTGAAACACTTGCTGTGGTCCGGTCCCTTTTCGTCCAGCAGGTGATATGTGGGAGTCATCCCGCGCTCGCGTTGCGCCACCTGCTGCAGGAGCGATTTGTAGTTCCCACCGATCTCGCCTTCCGCAGCCTGCTCGACTTCCGGACCTACCGACCGTTCGATGAACTGACGCGCCGCCTCCATCCCGCCGTCCAGGTAAATCGCCGCAATCAGCGACTCGAAGACATCGGAGAGAAGCGAAGGTGGGATCGTCGGGTGGTTTGTCATCCCTTTTCCGAGTATAAGGAACTCCTGCATGCCGAGTCCTTGGCTGATCTTCGCGCAGGTTTGTCGGCTGACGACGATCGACTTCACGCGCGTGAGGTCGCCTTCGAGGTATTCAGGGTACTGCTGGTAGAGAAGCTCACAAACCACGGCCCCGAGAATGGCATCGCCAAGGAATTCGAGTCGCTCGTTGGAAGCAAGCCGATGCTCCGCGCCCGAGGCGTGCGTGAGCGACGCTCGCAGAAGACTTCTGTCCGTAAAGGTATAACCAAGTCGTTGTTCGCATCCCTCTAGCTGCGAGAGCAACACGGGATCGAACTCGGGTTCAGCTTCCAACGCCATATCCTCATACCCAAACGCAAACGGGCTGACCGACACCGACCAACCTATGTCTAAACCTAACAGGGGGGGCAGTTTCTGTCAACTGCTCTTGCCCTATTCGTCGCAATCTTCAAGAATTCCTTGAGATGGCGGCAAGTTGTGTGGAACGGCCTCAAGACCGTTTCGCTTTCCAGCGAAGAGGAGTCGTGAATGAGATGCATCGAAATTCGTGCGGCGAAGTTGCTCGTGGCCTGGCCAATCGTATTCGCACTGGCGGTAGTGGAGGCTCGGGGGGCGTGCGCCGATGACGATGCCGCGGCTGTCCAGCACGCGAAGAGCATGTCGCGAGCGTTCCGGGCCGCCGCGCGCGACGTCCTTCCCACGGTCGTCGAAGTGAGGACGACCACGAAGCCGAAGCCGAAGGCGGCCGGACCGGCGGCTCCCCGTTCCCGGCAGGAGGAAAACCCCTTTCGCGGCACTCCTATTGAGGACTTCTTCGACGAGGGCGGGCCGCAGCTTCACGGTTTGCCCGACGTTCCCGCGCCGGGCCTCGGTTCCGGTGTGATTATCGATCCTTCCGGCGTGATTCTCACTAACAACCACGTGGTCTCCGGCGCCGACGAAGTGATCGTCGAACTGGCCGATGGCCGACAGTTCAAGGCCGACGATGTCCGCGTCGATGAGAAGACGGACCTGGCCGTGCTTCGAATCGGCGCGAAGGAGCCTTTGCCCGCCGCCCGACTCGGCGATTCCGACCGGATTGAAATCGGCGACTGGGTCTTGGCGGTCGGCAACCCCTTCGAACTTGATCAAACCGTCAGCGCTGGAATCATCAGCGCCAAAGGGCGGACCCTCGGGGCGGTAGGCCGTGCGAAGTTGCTCCAAACCGACGCCGCCATCAACCCCGGCAATTCCGGCGGGCCGCTGGTGAATCTGGACGGAGAGGTCATCGGCATCAATACGGCCATTTACTCGCGTTCCGGCGGCAACCAGGGCATTGGCTTCGCCATTCCCGTCAACCTGGCCAAGTGGATCACGCCGCAGTTGATCGAAGGAGGCCTTGTGAAACGATCCTACCTGGGCGTGGCGATTGAACCGGCGGATGACCCGCAGAACCGCCAGTTCGGCGTTCGTCCCCAACAGGGCGTGGTGATTGCCGATGTTTTCGAAGGTACGCCCGCCGCCGGCGCGGGGCTCCGCAAAGGCGATATCATTCTCCGCTTCGACGGCCGCGACGTCCTCACCGCATCCGACCTTCAAGAGATGGTCGAACGGACAGCGGAAGGCACTTCGCACAAGCTGGATATCCTTCGCGATGAGAAGCCCGCGACGGTGCCCGTCGTGGTGCGATTTATGCCCGAAGATTTCGGCATCGCCTCGACGTTCTATCAAAACCGGGAACTGGGCATCCTGGCGACGGACCTCAGCGACGAGGTGGCTGAGCAACTGGGGTATGAAGAAAAGTCCGGGGCGGTGGTGGTCCACGCGGACCGAGGCCGTCCCGCTCATGCCGCCGGGCTTCGCGAAGGCATGTTGATTCGCCGCGTTGGCAGCGAAGCGGTCCGCTCGGCCGCCCAACTGAAGTCGGCCTTGGAAACCGCGAAGCTCGCCGAAGGGATCACCATCGAGGTTCAAACGCCTGAGGGACTGCGCACCTTTGAACTGAAACAGTGATCGAGGGGCACGGTCGCTTGAGCGTGTTCCAATGACCGCAGGTTCGCCATGAGTGGCGGTTCCCCCCTCTCCGGCTTCGGGTGAGTTGCGATTGCATGTTCGAACCTGCTTGACTCGATCCGGACTTCTCCGAAGAATACTTTCAGGTTCATTCCGTATATGCCGTGTTGCTGGAAGCCGCCTGTTGGCGGTTCGTAGTTCGAGTCGTGGTGCGCTGGATTTCAGCGCTAAGTTTTCTCATTCTTTTGGCAATCGCAGTGTGATGTCTCAATTGCCCCGGCTCGCGATAGGCACGATTCAGCCGGGAACCGATCCGCAGGCGATTCTCTGGGCTCTCATGGAAGCGTTCCGCCGGACGGGGATCCAGGTGCAGAGCTTTCTGTCGCGATCCCATTTTCCTGGGAGCTTGGGAACGGCGGCGGTGACGGGCACGAATGTGCGGCACCTCGATAGCTGGCTGATGTCGCCGGAGATTTGCCGCGATTTGTTCGAACGCGGAGCGAGCGTCGCCGATCTGGCCCTGGTGGAAGGTCGGTTTGCCTCTGCAGCCGGACTGGGATCGTGCGGTGGCCAGCTTGAACCGCTCTGTCGCTGGCTCGATCTGCCCCGATTGATCGTGGTTGACAGCTCGAAGCTCACCGCGTGCAGTCTTCCGACACGGCCGCGGTTTGGCGACGGGCTGCTGTTGGATCGGGTCGCCAACCCCCGGCATCTCGCCTCGCTCACCACGGAACTGGAATTGCTCTGGGGGATTCCCGTGATCGGCTCCTTGATGGAGCTTTCCGACTTGCGTCGAAAACTGAATCGCCTTCCAGCCGGAAACCGGGTTCCCGGCGAACTGCGCCTGGCGCTGGCCGATCAGTTCGTTACCTCTTGTCGGCTTGAGCGGATATGGGATTTGGCCATCGAGCGCGAGATGCCCGCCCAGCGACCGCGTTGCCGATGTCAGGTGGAAATCTTCCCGAAGCTCACGGTGGCCATCGCCTACGACGAGGCATTCTACCGCTACTTTCCGGACACGCTCGACCTGTTGGAATCGCGAGGAGCGACGGTCGTCGACTTTTCTCCGCTACGGGACGAGGCCGTTCCGCAAGGCGCCGATATCGTCTATATCGGTTGCGGGCACCCCGAGCGCCACGCGCGGGCTCTTTCGGAAAACCACTGCATGAGCGCGGCGCTTCGCAACCATGTGCGATCGGGCGGACGGGTCTATGCGGAAGGTGGCGGAGCCGCCTATTTGTGCCAATACATGGAAACGCCCGCCGGCGACATGCGGCGCATGGTGGGCATCCTGCCGGCTGTCGCAAGACTTCAACCTTCGCCGGTCCCCACGTTGGCAGCCGAAGTCACCCTGGCCAGACCGAGTTGGCTGGGGCTTCCCGGGACTCGGATCCGGGGTTACACCAATTCGACATGGCAATGGGAGCCAACCGGTCCGGCAGCCGGTTTGATCGCCGGGGAAGAGCATTGCTTCGAATTGATCGGAGGTTTCTCCGCGGTGGGGAGCCTGCTTCACCTGAATTTCGCCGCGCTGCCGCATTGTTTCCGGCAATTCTTCTATCCTCACCCTTGCCACGGTGCGGCACCGGATCCTTGGGCGATGATTCGCTGACGGCGTTGCGCATCGGAGGAGCTTGCCTTTGACAGGCAGTCCTCCGGACGGGATACTTAGAGCCTATCCCAAAACCTTGGCGGAGAGGGGGACAGGCACATTTTGCTCCGAAGACTCCGCAAAATGAGCCAGTCCCCGGCGGTTTTGGGATAGGCTCTTACCGGATTCCGCTTGCTTTGCGACTGTCTTCTCGTGCCGTTTTTCCGCGCCGGACCCGATCATGACGAACACCCTCTATCTCCCGGAACTCCGGGAAATGCTGGCCGAGAACAACGCCGCGGAACTCCGCGAGTTCTGCGAAGCTCTCCACCCCGCACGGACCGCGGAGTTCATGGAAGGGCTGTCGGCGCCGGAGATGTGGGCTGTCTTGCGCCACGCCGACCCCCAGCTCCGCGTGCAGATCTTCAACTTCCTGGACTACGAAAAGCAGATCGAGATTCTCCAGGACGCCGACCGGGCCGAGATCGCCCAGTTGGTCAGCGATCTGCCGCCGGATGACCGTGTGGATTTGCTCGAAGAGGTGAACCCCGAAGTCGTGGCGGAATTGATGCCGCTGCTGCCCGTGGAGGAACGCCGCGACATCCAGCGGCTCAGTTCTTTCCCCGAGGACTCGGCCGGCGCGATCATGACCACGGAGTTCGCGCGGTTGAGCGAGAATCTCAGCGTGCGGCAGGCTCTGGACGAAATCGGGCGGCAGGCCGAGGATCTCGAAACGATCTACTATCTCTACGTCGTTGACACGGAAGACCACCTCCGCGGCCTGGTCTCCGCTCGCCAATTGGTCTCCAAGATCGGCAAGCCCGACACGAAGATCGGCGACATCATGGAACGCGATCTCGTGACGGTGAACGTCCTCGACGACCAGGAGCAGGTGGCCGACAAGGTAGCCCATTACGACTTGCTGGCCATTCCCGTGGTCGACGACGAATGGAGACTGGTTGGGATCATCACGCACGACGACGTGATCGACGTGATGCGAGAGGAAGCCGAGGAAGACGCCTACCATCGCGGCGCCGTCCATCCGCTCGAAAAGAGCTATCTCGAGACCCGGCTGGTCACACTGACCTGGAAGCGGGGCATCTGGCTAGCGGTGCTCTTCTTCGCCGCACTGCTGACGGCGGTAACGCTGGAGCACCACGAGGCGGTCATCGCCGGTATACCGTGGCTCGTCCTCTTCCTGCCGTTGATCGTCTCCACGGGGGGAAACTCCGGCAACCAATCGGCGACGCTCATCATCACCGCGCTGTCGGCCGGGGACGTACGCGTCAACGACTGGGCGCGGATCGTTCGCCGCGAGTTCCTCATGGGGCTGATGCTCGGCGGTTCGTTGGCCGCCGTGGGGTATCTCTGCGCGCTGTCGGTCGCTCCCGGGTACTATGACGCGACGGTCATCCCCATCACGATTCTGTTGGTGGTGGTCTGTGGAACGCTTACCGGATCGCTGCTGCCCTTGCTTTTCCGCCGCATGGGGCTCGATCCGGCGATGATGAGCAACCCCTTCGTGGCGGGACTGATCGACCTGTTGGGCATCATCATCTACATGAACGTCTCGCTCTTGATGCTGTGAACCCGGCAAGCATGTCAGGCTTTCCAGCCCGACATGGCGCTACCGGCAAACTCACCAACATCGCAAGGCATCGCAGTCAGGCGGGAAAACCTGACGTGCAACTACGCTATCTTCCGGCAGATCGCCTCGGCCATCTCCTGCGTGCCGACGGCCGAAGGATCATCGCGGCTGGGCTTCATGTCGTAGGTGACGTCTTTCCCCTCCGCAATCACCGCCGCCACAGCCCGCTCCAGCCGATCGGCGGCGGCGGGCTCCTCGAGGTGACGGAGCATGAGCATACCGGAGAGGACCAGAGCGGTCGGATTGACTTTGTTCTGGCCCTTGTATTTAGGGGCACTGCCGTGCGTGGCCTCGAAAACCGCTCCTTCCGGACCGATGTTCGCCCCGGGGGCGACTCCCAGCCCGCCGACCAGCCCCGCCGCCAGGTCACTGAGGATGTCGCCGTACAAGTTCGGCAGAACGAGCACATCGTACAACTCGGGTTTCTGCACGAGTTGCATGCACATGTTGTCAACGATGCGGTCCTCGAACTCGACTTCCGGAAAGTCCTCGGCTACCTTCCGCGACACTCGCAAGAACAGCCCGTCCGTGTGCTTCATGATGTTCGCCTTGTGGACGGAGGTAACCTTCTTCCGGCCATTCGCCCGCGCATACTCGAAGGCGAACCGAACGATCCGCTCCGTGCCGGAGACGCTGATCGGTTTGATCGAGATGCCCGTCTCGTCGTTTCCGCTCTTGATTCGGCGGTCGGGCGAGACCCGGTTGATGTAGTCGGCCAGTTCGCGTGTCGCCGGCTGGCCCTGCTCGAATTCGATCCCGGCGTAGAGGTCTTCGGTATTCTCGCGAACAATCACCAAATTGACCGGCACACTGCTGAAAAACGTCCGGACGCCCGGGTAGGATTTGCAGGGACGAACACATGCATACAGCCCCAGTTCCTGGCGCAGATGGACATTGATGCTGCGAAAGCCGGTGCCCACCGGTGTGGTGATGGGGGCCTTGAGGGCGCAACGGGTGCGGCGGATGCTCTCGATGGTGGCGTCGGGCAGGGGTGTCCCCGTACGCTCCATGACATCGATCCCGGCTTCCTGGACATCCCAGCGGATAGCGACGCCCGTCGCGTCGACGCACTTTCGTGCCGCCTCGGCCAATTCCGGTCCGACACCATCGCCCATAATCAACGTCACATCGTGAGCCATTCGAATTCCTCGCTTTGCTGTGCCATCGGAAGTCCAACAACGTAACAAATGAACCTTGCCCGGTCAACTTCCCGCCTTGTAGGTCCGGCTTGCCGAGCCGGACCTGTGGGGGAAGGTTCCGGTCTATAAGTTCGGCTTGCCCAGCAGAACCCGCCGGGCAAGATCCCGCTCGGCAAGCGGGATCTACCATTTTCCCGGGCAGCCATCGGCGGTTGCCGGACTATAATAAGATATGGTAGGCCCTCCCGCTCGTTCCTGGAGAACCTCATGGCAGCCGGCCCGGCACCCCCCGCACCACCGCCGATTGAGCCCTTGTCGAAGCGAGAGCGGGACGAGTGCCAAGCCTTCATCGAGCAGCGGCTGAGCCGGACGCAACGGCAGGTCAAACTGGTCGATATCGCCGCTGGCCTGCTCGCGCTTGGCGCGGGCACGCTCAGCTACCTACTAATCGCCGCGATCCTCGACCATTGGCTGATCCCCGGCGGCCTTGGCTTTAGTGGCCGCATGGTGCTGCTGTTGGGGCTGGTTCTGGGGGCGGGATACTATGGGGTTGCCTATTTGTTGCCGCTGGTGATTCGGCGGATCAATCCGGTTTTCGCCGCGCATACGATCGAACGACATCGGCCGTTGCTGAAGAACAGTCTGGTCAATCTGCTCTTTCTCCGCCGCGACCCGCAGAGCCTCAGCCGCGATCAACTCTCGCTGCGGATCTACCGAGGCATGGAGGAGAATGCCGCCGCGGAACTGGCCGATCCGTCTGTCGAGGCGGCGGTAGACCGCGGGGCAGTCGTGCGGTTCGGCTACGTGTTGGCCGCCGTGTTGGCCCTTGCGGCGATCTACCTCGCGCTGTCGCCGAAAAGCCCTCTGGTCTCCTTTCGCCGCGTGATGCTGCCGTGGGCCGAGATCGATCCGCCGACGCGCGTGACGATCGCCCGAGTCGAACCGGGCAACACCGTCGCCTTTCAGGGCGACAGCCTGACCGTGTCGGCTGAAGTCCGAGGCATCCGGTCGGAAGAGGCGGTGTCGCTGTACTTCACGACCGCCGACGGCCAGAGTGTCAACGAAGCGATCCCCATGACGCTGCCCGAGGGCGAGTATCGTTACCGCTGCCAGCTCCCGCCGGGCAGTTTGGGCCTGCAGCAGGATCTCTGCTATCTGGTCGCTGCCGGAGACGCGAAGACCAAGCCGTTCGAGGTGAAGGTGGAAATCCCGCTGACCATCCTCGCCGACCAGGTCCACTACGATTACCCGGACTACACGGGTATTGCGGACCGTACCTCGCCGGGCGGCGATCTCCGCGCGATCGAAGGGACGAAGGTCCGCATCGAGGCCACCGCCAGCAGACCCATCTCGCGCGCGGCCGTGGAACTCGACTGCGACCCGCGCAACGCCGTTCTTATGAACGCCGACGGCACACGAGCTACCGCCGCCTTCACGCTCCGCATGGACCCGAAGGATAGGGCCGTGCCGGAGTACGATTCGTATCAGCTTCGTTTCCGGGATGCCGACGGTCGCGACAACCCGCGTCCGATACGCCATGAAATCGACGTCATCGCCGATCTGCCGCCCGATGTCCGCTTCGTCGATCCGCCGGACGACAAGATCGAATTGCCGCTCAACGCGACCCTGCAGTGGACGGTTCGCGCCGAAGACCCTGATTTTGCTTTGCGGCGAGTCGCGGTGCGGGCCGAGTGCAACGGCCGCAGCCTTGCCATCGAGCCGCTCTTGGACCGGCCCCGTCCGGAACAGCCGTTCGATGGATCTTACGAGACGACGTATCGGTTCGAGCCGTCGAAGTTCAAACTCAAGCCGGGCGATAAGGTAACCTGCTGGGCCGAAGCCGACGACAATAAGGAGCCGATCGGCAACCATAGTGAAACACCCCAGCGTACGCTCTTGATCATCGAACCGGCCAGTCAGGACGAACCGCCACCGGGAGACGACCATGCGGCCGCCGGCCGACCAGAAAGCGAACAAAAGGGCACCGCGCCGCAGAACGGGCAGAACCAAGAGGAGGCAGGCGAGCGAGGCGGCGACCAGTCGATGCAGCAGTCGGGCGAGAAGCCGCAGCCACAGCCGGAGGAGCCGAAACAGCAGGAGCCGAATCAACCACAGGAAGAGCAGCAGGGGGGCCAAAAGGACGATAAGCAGAAGGGAGACACGGGCCAGACGAACGGCAGTGCCCAGCAACAAGAGGGTACCGAGAAGAGCGACCAGACGTCGCAGGGGCAGAAAGCTCAGGAGCCTCAAGAGGGGCAGCAGAGCCAAGGACAACAACAGGGCAGCGCTCAACAGGGCGAGGGACAGAAATCCCCAGACGGCAGTCAACCCAACCAGTCGGCCCAGCAGGATCCGGCCGGGCAGCCATCCGGCCAATCGTCCGACACGCCCGCTGAACCTGTGGACGGCGAGACCAATCCGGGTGAAGCGATCGAGAGGATTCTCGAGCATCGCCGCGATCAGCAGCAGAAACAAGACGCGGCCACGTCGCAGCAACAACCCGCCCAGTCGGAGCCGCAGCAGCCCGGCGAGCAACCCAAAGGGCAAGACGCCGACCAATCTGCTCAGCAGCAGCCTGGAGAACCGTCCGGCGCACCGCCGCAAGAGGCCATGCAACAGCCGTCCGGCAAGCAACCGCCATCGGCCTCTGAGCAAGCCGGCGGGCAGGATGCCGGCAGCGAGAAGAGCCAGTCGGGGCAATCCGAAAGCGGCAGCAAGCCCGCGGGCGACCAACCCTCGCAGCCGCAGGACAAGCCCCCTGGCGGGCCGCCATCGCAGCAAGGATCGGACAGCAAACCGGGCGACCAGCAGGCATCGGACGGCCAGAAGCCGGCGGGCGGAGAGAACGCGGAGAATGCCGGCGGCAAGCCGGACGAAGAGCCGCCGAAACCTCAAACGGGCCAAGGGGAACCGCAGCCGGGCGATCAAAACGCCGCTCCGCAAACTCCGCAAAGTGATGCCGGTTCCGGCAAACCTTCCCAAGGCCAGCCGGGCACTCCTTCGCCGCAAGAGGCCAGTCAGCCGCGCGGTAAGAAGCCCGATCAAGGCAAGCAGGAAGAAACGTCCGGACAGGAATCCAGTTCTCCCAGCACCAGTCCTAAAGATTCCGACTCCCAAGGTGACGATGCCGGCGACCGTTCCGGCGGTGGTGGCCAGGGCGGAGGGCAGCAGGCCAATCAGCCCGGCCCCGGCAGTCCAGGCTCGAATATGCCTGCCGATCAGGGCGGTGAACCGTCGAGTCAGCAGGGCAAGGGTGAGACCGGCAGCAAGGGGGGCGATCAGGCTAAATCCCAGAAGCCTACCGGCGAACCCGGAACGGAAGCGGGCGAACCGGGATCCGGAAGGAACGGGCAACAGGGTGGGCAACAGACGCCGAACCGCAGCGACCAACAGAACCCGCCCGAAAAGCCCGAGGGCGAGCCGGGCCAATCCGGGTCACAGCAAGGTGCCCAATCCAGCGGCAAACAGCCCGGCGACCGCAACGTGTCGGGTTCCGGCAATCCAACTCAGGGCGGCATGCCCGGACAGCAAGAGGTTGCCGACAGTCAACCCGAATCGAAGCCAATGGGTGCCGACGATCCCAATCTGAAGTATGCCAACGAGCAGACCGAGTTGGCTTTGGAGCATCTCAAGGAACAATTGGCCAAGGAGAAGCCGGAGGTGCTCGATCACCTGGGCTGGGATCGCAAACAGGCCGAAGAGTTTGTCCGCAGTTGGGAGAAGATGCGACGCGATGCTCGCCAGCCGAGCGAGCAGGGCAAGGCCGCTCGGAAGGATTTCAACAGCGCGCTGAACAGCCTTGGGTTGCGTCCGCGAGGTACCGAGTTGGAGGGCGGACGTTCGACCACGGATCAGCTCGACAAACTTCGTGAAAGCCGTCGCTATGAACCACCCGCCGAATGGGCCGACCTGTTCCGCGCTTACACGAAGGGACTCGGCGAAACGCGACAACCTGCCAAGGACAGATAGCTGCCGCTGCGCATCAGAATCGGTGTCACGATTCATTGGACACGAAGTTTCGGCGCCGGCGCTTGGCAAGAGCCCGCTTGCTGAGCGGAATCCCTGGGCTAAGTCTTATCGGCGAGCAAGATCCCGCTCGGCAAGCGGGATCTACTGGGCGGTCTTACCCAGACATCCCAATCGCTCGTCTCGGCATTTCTCGCTCAAGCGATACCACCGGCATGTCCGATACCACCATACGGGATACTCCACAGTCCCGGATCCCCAAGGAAGGAATTTTCGGATGTGGCTGTTGCCTCTCACACGGATCCTTGTCCTCGCGGCGGCGTCTGATGCGCCGGCTGCGGACTTGGCTCCGTTGATGCCGCAGCCAATCGCCACGCGGCAGACGGTGTTCTCGATCCCGTTTCGGGTCGAACGGGGCGACCCGGCGGCGACGGAGCCGGTCGGGGTTCAGTTGCAGATGTCGACCGACCGGGGCGCCACCTGGCGGGTGTACAGCAGAGTGGCGCCGCATCTCGGGCAATTCCCATTCCGCGCCGGTAGCGACGGGGAGTATTGGTTCGTCGTTCAGACGATCGACGGGCAGGGACATTTCCGTCCGCCGCAACCGACGACCCCCGGGCTTTCAGTTGTCGTCGATACGACCCCGCCCCGCATCGACCTGGAGGCGATCCGCGGTGAAGGGGGTGAAATCACAGCTCGTTGGCGGATTACCGAATTGAACCCCAAACCGGACAGCCTGAGAATTCTCTACCGAGTCGATCCTTCCCAGCCGTGGCAGTCGCTGGCGATCGACCGCGGTCGCATCTCGACCAGCGGTCCCGTGCAATCCGGCGAGGCGACGTGGTGGCCCGAGGGCAACGGTCGGCGGATCGAGATTCGAGCGGAGAGCAGCGATCTGGCCGGCAATGCCAACGTCAGTCACGCGAACGTCAACGTTCCGGAGATTCCGGCACAAAACCAGAATCTCACGGCGATGGCGCCGCGGACGCAATGGCGCAGCTCGACGGAGCCCCCGGTGGCTCCGCGCGGCCTGCCGGCCACATCCGCGCCGGCTCTCGCCTCCAACGCAGCGGCCCGCGACGCCTCCTTCGCTCCGCCATCGGGAAATCCTTTCCGCTCCGAATCGAATCCAAACCCACCCCCTAGTGCCGGTTCGATTGCAGACTCTCAGGGCTCTGCCTACCGCAGCGCATCTTTGCCACCACAGCAACCCTCGGTGGCCATCCAGATCCACCCCCTGGTTGGCAACGAGTTTGTCCCGCCCGGCGGCAGTGTCCCGGCGACGCCCGGGCCTGTACTGGGCGGTACCCAGCCAAGGATGGTGAATACGAGCATGTTCGAGTTGGAGTACGCGTTCGACTCGGTCGGTCCTTCGGGTGTCGCTCGCGTGGAACTCTGGGGCACCCGCGACGGCGGGAAGACGTGGTCGAGTTTCGGCACGGATGACGACACCCAAAGCCCGATGATTGTCAACGCTCCCGGCGAAGGGACGTACGGGTTTCGCGTGGTGGTCGAGAGCGGGGTCGGCCTGGGCGGAGATCCGCCGGTCGCCGGCACCGTGCCCGATCTCTGGATCGGCGTCGACTTGACCAAGCCCGATGTGCGCCTGCTTGCCTCGCGTCAGTCGACCGGCACTGAAGCGGGAAAGCTGATGATCTCTTGGGAGGCAAGGGACAGCCTGCTCGCTTCGCAGCCGATATCGCTGTTTTACAGCCAAGCGCCTGGCGGCCCGTGGACGCCGATCGCAGCCAACCTGGAAAACACGGAAAACTACGGCTGGGACGTGCCTGCCACCGTGCCCGACGAATTCTTCCTCCGCGTGGAGGTTCGGGATGCGGCCGGCAACCTCGGCATCTGCGAATCTCCTCAGTCGATCCATCTCGACCGCCAACGCCCGAACGTCCGGATCCAGGGCGTCCGCCCCTTGCAGCGATAAGTACGTCAGGCTTTCCCCTCTACTTCCGCGTTTCCTCTTCCTCCCACTGCTGGTATCGTCCCGCGATGTCGGCCAGTTGCGGGTCGCCTTCGTGAAACAGAAAGCGGTAGCGAAAGGTGACGCTCCCGCCCGCGGCAATCTTCATGTCGCCGCTGCCTGGCGGTTTTCCCTCGAAAGCGTTCAACCCGAAAGGATTGGCGCCGATGTAGCCGTAGCCGCGCGCCATCCAGTGGGTTGGGTGCCGCGGGTTTGCGGGGTGGTCGAAAATGGCGATGCCGACCGTGTGGCCGTCGACCTCTGCCCAGTAGTCGATCCAGTCGGCCCGCTTGCCCCATACCTCGTTGTTTCGGCTCCCTTCGCTGTTGAGCGCCTGCCCGTTGGCCGTCGTGACACCGCGCCCGGGATCGTTGTCCAGACGCAGGTTCGGATGCGTCCGGATGGCCATGGTCCCTTCCTTGGAGTCGCCGAAGACAACCTCGTCTTGGGAAGCATGAATCGTGATTTCCCAGTCGATGGCACGTACGCCGGCGATCGCTTGGAAAACGAGGCGGCGGCTGTCGGTAAACAGAAGCTTGCCATTGTGAGTAAGCCAGTGGTTGGCGGTCTGGATCACTCCGCGGTCCGAACCGTCCTGGAGTTTCACGAGCTTGTCCTGGACGCACTTGCCGGCGTCGGGAAAGGTCGACCACATATCGTATCCGCTGATCGGACGGTGAGCGAACCACATCGACTTGTGGTGGGGATGATCGTGCGCTTCGCCGACTACGTCGTCCCGCATCGGGTAATTCCGCGTCATGCCGATCCCATGCGGTCCGATGATTGGGTAGACAATCGGTTTTTCGTACCCGCGGAAAACGTATTCCGCGAAGAGCTTGCCACCGATGGTCACGCGATAGCGATCCTCCAACGGCACAATCGACACGGTCGAGTCGGCGTTTTTTGCGGCGCAGTCTCCCGGCCCCTCGCACGGTTCTCCTGAGGCAGCCTGCTGCGACAACAGCACTGCCACGAGCGGCGAGATGATCTTCATCGACAAGAAGACGTAGTTGCGGCTGGTTATCGGCATCTTCGATCTCCGGCGGGCGAGGGGGTCGGGAGTCTTTTTCCTCACGCGGCCTCATCGCCGCTTGGCATGTCCGGCCGGGCTGATGGCCACGAGAGGAAAAAGACTCCCGACCCCTTTCTGGTTCCACTCTCCCCTCTCCAATCTCAACTCCCACCTTTCGCCGTTGCTTGCGGTTGCTTGTAGAACCAGTCGGTCTTGATCCGAGCGACATGAATTCCATCGCGGGCGTGGTATCCGACCAGAACCGTATCGTCCTCAAGGAATTCCACGCACTGATAGCCGAAGTCATCCTCGGGATCGCGGGCGATATGGCGGAAAGGTCCGAAGGTCTTGCCTTCATCCTTGGACACGGCGGCGGTCAAAGCGCAGCGGCGATTGATCTGGGGATTCTCGCTGTCTTGCGAGCGCTCGCTGATCCAGATGAACAGCAAATCGCCGGTCGACGGGATCCGACGCACCGTCGGCATGCCCGCGTAAGGCATCGGCAATTCTGCGATCGGTTCGCCCTTCGACCAGGTCTGGCATTGATCGTCCGAATAGGCCCGTACCGGGTAGCCGCTGTAGGTCCGCGCGAACATCATCACCCGTCCGTCCTTCAGTTCCACGGCGTCGGCTTCCTGGACCTCGACCGGGTGCATGTCGACGGTATTCTTGCTCACCTGCCAACTGTAGCCGCCATCGTCCGAGAAGAAGGCGATGCCGACGTAGCCGCTGTGATCCGCTGTGCTCGGGTAGTAGGCTTTGTATTCCGCGATTCCCACAATGCGGCCCGTCGAAAGCAGCGACAGCCGGTCGTTGTGCATGATCACGTAACCGGGATGTGGTGTGAGCACGAAGGGATCGGTCCACGTTTTTCCGTCGTCGGCCGAGCGGCGGTAATAATTGTGGCCGTAGTAGGGGGTCGTGGGAAAGGTTGCATAAATGTAGGAGAGGAGGATCTGGCCGTCCTCCAGCCGCAAAAAGCTCGGATGGCAGTAGTACCCCTTCGCCGGCGGCTTGGGATTCGGCGCCAACGCCCGCGGTTCGCCCCAAGTCCGGCCGCCGTCCTGCGACGCAGTCGCCATGATGCCTTCCTGCGTGAACGACATCACGATCGAGCCGTCGGAGAGGCGGACGAAGTCGCCCATCGACCCGCGGTAGCCGTGGGCGCCCTTGTTCCATTTCAGCGCGTGGACCTCTTCGAAAAGATCGTCCGCGAAGGCGGCCGAGGCGCAAAGCAGCAGTGCGGCCGACAAGGCCATCCATCTCGATGCCATGATTTCCCTCCGGTTTACGGCCAATTCAGGTTGTCGCCCACGGTGGGCATTGTGGCCAGAAGGCTTTCCGGAAGTCAAGCAGTGCCGCACACTTGAACCGGCATCCCAGGCCGCATACGATACGAGAGGGCTTCAAGGTTGTTACTCAAACTGGAAGTGCGGCAGCCCGGGAAAGGGGACAGGCACCGAGCGGCAGGCGTTTCCTCGGCCGTTCCGGGCCAAAACCACCCTCGGAGCCAGTCCCCTTTTCAACTGCGTTTACAGTTTGTGTTGTTACGAAATGATAAGAGTTTTCCAACCATGTCCAAACAGGTGATCACGCGTCGCGCCAGCGACAACGAATACCTTCACAAAGACTTCCACGGCGCGTTGAGCGTCGGATTGGAGTACCTCGACGAACACTACGGCGAGGAGGCTGTGCGGGACTACCTGCGTCAGTTCGCCCGATCGTACTACGCGCCGCTGAGTCAGAGGCTTCTCGAAGACGGCTTGGCGGTATTGCAGGAGCATTTTGCGGCGGTCTATCGAACCGAGGGTGTTTCACCCCGTATCGCACGGACCCCGGACGAGCTTTTCATCGAGATCGACGCCTGCCCTGCCGTCATGCACATGCGCGAGCACAACTACTCGGTCTCGCGGCTTTTCCACGAGACCACCAGGACTGTGAACGAGGCAATCTGCGAAGGCACGCCCTTCGCCGCCGAGTTGCTCGACTACGATGACCGCACCGGCCGCAGCATCCAGCACTTTTTCCGGAGGCCGCTATGATCTCCTGCATTGACTTCATCCCCGCCTACAGCGAATTGTTCAAGTTTCTCGAACAGCGGGGTGGCAAGGAGGCCGTCGAAGGGTTCTGGAACGAGCTTTCGGACCGCTTCCTGACCAACCTTCGCGATCTGGTCGCCGAACACGGCATCCGCGGCTGCTGGCTCTACTGGAGCCACACGCTCAATGAAGAGGCCGCCGATTTCACGATGGAACTCGACGAGGAAGCGGGTGTCTTCCGGATCGAAATGCACCACTGCCCGTCGATGGGCAGGCTGATCCAACTCGACCACGTGGAGCCGTACCACGATTACTGCCGCCATTGCGACGTCCTCTACCGTCGCGTCTTGGAACCGATGGGCTACGCCTACGAGGTCGACATGTCGCAGTGCCACGAGGCCCGCTGCAGCCTCACGGTCACCGCGCCTCCGCGGAAAGACTAGTCGCCTCAAGCACGAGGGCTTCAAACGGCGCGAGTTGGAGGTTCGTCGGCTCTCCGGCGGTTGCCACCGCATCGATCCGAGCGCGGCTCTCTCGCCACGGGCACTGCAACCGGTAGCGGGTTGCCGCCGCGGCCGGCAGTTCGAAGGCGGTCGCTACGTCCAAGGCATAGCCGATAGTCTTGTCCGTTGGGTTTCGCACCACGAGCACCCCTTTATCAGGCGACCAGGAGGCGTAGCCGTAGACCTCTCCTTCGCCGGGATCACCGCCGATCCAGTGGCTATCGACCAGCACGTCGCGGTTCGCCCGGCACCAGGCGGCCGACTCGGCCAGGGCGTCCCAGAGGCGGGGAGTCATCAGATCCGGCGTGACGAAAAGATCCTGCTGTTGCGTGCCGGAGGCGAAAAGCATGTGCAGTTCTTCGATGGCTTCGTCTTCATCATAGCCCATCTTCGTATAGTCGGTGCCGAGTTGCGCGAAGCAGAACCCCTGGGACTTCAGCGAATTGAGCGGAAAAAGCGGCGCGCGGAGGACCGTCTGGCGGTAAGCAACACCGTCGCGATAGGTGAGCCACTGCCGGCGAAGCGAGCCGGGGCCGTCGTGACCTACGTCGCGCCCGCCGCGCCAGACCGCGTCGCTGTGCCAGAGCCAGAAAGGCGACGGCCAGGTGCCCACCGTCACGTTGACGAACAATTGGGGGTTCTTCTCGCGAAGTTCGCGAATCAACCGGAGCAATGCTTCCACGTCGCGGACGTAGTCGGCGGCCCCGCGGGCGTCGTTGCCGGGCCCGAGGCCGTCGAACTTGAAATAGCGGACTCCGTACTTGTCCATCATCTCCAGGCAGACTTCCCGGAATCGCTGGTAATACTTGGGTCCGGCCAGAGTGAATCCGTGGCGGTTGGTCTCGAATCCCTGCGTGGCGCCGTACTTCAGCCGCTGGGCCTTGGCCTCGCTGTAGCCGCCCCAGGGCGACAGCCAAACGCCCAGCCCCGAGCCGTAACGGCCGGCGGCTTCCTCGAGCGGCGTAAAGCCGCGGGGAAACTGCGGGAGAAATCGCCATAAGGTGCGGTTGTCGTCCCAGCCGTCATCGAAGACAAAGGCATCAAGGCTAATTCCCCGCTTTTCGGTCAGTTCACGACCGAATTGTTCGATCCTCGCCAGGCAAGTGGCCTCGTCCATCTTGCGGTCTTTCCAAGCGATGTCGAACCAGGAATTGTAGTGCAGACAGGGGCGATAGGGCCGCGGCCGCCCGCGATCCACGTAATAGAGGAAGGCCCGTCGAAGCTGGCCTTTCGGCGCAACGCCCATTACCGCCGGCACCGTCCACGACTCGCCCGCTTGGATCGGTTCGGCCCGCGTCAGCCCGCAGTACACGCGGCCGTTTTCAACGCGATTGTTGGCCATCGGATGCTCGCAGGCGAAGAAGAACGTGTCGGTGACGACCGGGGAACCTTCCACACTGCCGGAGGTTGCGGCGACGGGGGCTTCCTGCGGGGCGATTGCCAGGTCGCGAATCGGCACCGCGGCCGTCGCGGCGCGGAGTGTGATCTGCTGCCGAACGGCGTTGGAATCGTCCCGTAGCGAAGCTTCCCACTCGGCGGTGAGCGACCCGTCCGAGGAGACCAGCGGGGCCGTCACTTGCCAAACGGCAAAGCGTTCGGCCAGACGGCCGGCTTCAGGCCGCGCCGCGATCCGTTCCGCGCGAGGTTTTCCGGCCAGATGCAGTGAAATCTCGCGGCCATCGGTAAGCGTAGCCAGGACGAGCGGCCCGGTGCCGGAAATGGTCTGCGATTCCAGGTGGTTTACCAAATGGCTGAATTGAAGGCGGTCGCTGACAATGCTCCACTTGGCGGAAAGGGCGGTATTCTCCAGCACGATCGTCTCGCCGTCGACGCGGGCTTGCGCCGGTCCCGGCCTCGCGTGAGGAAACTCTATCGCCGCTGCTTCGCGTCGTCGGCCGCTGTCAGCCACGAGCACCATTGCGCCGCAGAAAATGCCGATCAGAACTGCAAAACGTCTCTCAGCAAGCATGACTTGATCCCTCTGGGCGACTGGCGTGTTTCGCCTCCGAAATGGCGGGCCACGGAGTGTCCCGCCTACACTACTGCGGGCAGAGGGCCGTGTCAAACGAGTTGGCATGGCCCACCTCGCCGGAAAGCCCGCACAGCCCGCAGGTGGTAGCCGTTGCCGGCCGCGTAGGCCGCTCATCGCTATCCCGCCGCTGGCCCAACAAATCTCAGCCTTGCCCGCTGACAAACCCGCGGCGTTTATTTAGAATCTAGTCTGCCTCGCGATTTTGCCATCCCGCCAGACGCTCGCCCGCTGCACTCGCCCGGCATTGTCCGCTCGACCGAACTTCGGAGATACACCTATGTTCCGGTACTCGATGGTCTTGTCTCTCTTGATTACGTCGGCCTGTATTAACCTGTCTCGGGCGGCCGACGAGTCGCGTTTCACAAAGACGGGCAGCCGCAGCCAATACGTTCACTGGATCGATCTCTACGATGCGGAGGATCGCATCATCGATCCCTCGTCCGAGACGGCGGCCCCCTATTCGCCGCAATTCACCTGCGGGCGCTGCCACGATTATGCCGCCATCGCCGGCGGGCACCATTTCAACGCGATCCGGAAAGACGCGGCGCCGGGACGACCGGGCGAACCGTGGATCTGGACCGACCCGCGGACCGGCACACAGATTCCGCTTTCGTATCGCGGCTGGCCGGGCACATATGACCCCGGCGCGTTGGGTATTTCCGCCCGTGACTTTGTTCTCAAGTTCGGTCGCCAACTGCCCGGAGGCGGCCCCGGCGAGGCGGCGGCCGCAGCGCCCAAAGCCGCGCCGGATGCCGCGAAACCCAAGGAAGGCTCGAAAGACGAGCCGAGCAAGGCGGCCAAGGAGGCCCAACGCTGGAAACTCTCCGGCCTCTTGAACGTCGATTGCATGATCTGCCACGGCAACAGTCACCAGTACAGCCAAGAGGCGTGGTGGAATCAGATCCAGCGAGAGAACTTCGCCTGGGCGCCGACGGCCGCACTCGGTTTGGGAAGCGTCGAAGGGGACGTGTCGAAACTGCCCGACGACTTCGACCCTGCGCAGGCCAAGGCGGATTCGCGCCACAAGCTGCCGTCGACCAAGTACACCCCAGCGCGGATCAACGGGGAAAAGAAGGTCTTTTTCGACGTCGTCCGCAAGTCCAACGACAACGCCTGCTATTACTGCCATTCCACGCTTTATGTCGGCGAGGAGGCGCCTCCGGAGTGGACCCGTGACGAGGACGTCCACCTGCGAGCCGGTTTCACCTGCGCCGACTGCCACAGCAACGAAATTGCGCACCACACCGTCCGCGGCTTTGAAGGGGAGGTGCATCCGACAGGACAGGACGTCGCGACGCTGTCCTGCCGGGGTTGTCACATGAACGACGGCCACGGCGGCGGGCGGATGGGCGCTCCCAAACCGCTGCACCGCGGCCTCCCGCCGGTACACCTCGAAAAGCTCTCCTGCACGGCATGCCACTGCGGTCCCGAGCCCAAGGAGCACACCGCCCTGGTCCATACCTCGATGGCGCACGGACTGGGCATCCCGTCGCACGAAGCCGGTCCGCAACCGCCGGGCATCGCGACTTCGGTCATGCTCCGCGGCGGCGACGATATGCTCTATCCGCACCGCATCGTCTGGCCCGCCTTCTGGGCGAAGAAGACCGGCGACGCGATCGTGCCGTTCAATCCCGATGAAGTCTATGAGGCGACTCGAAAGACCCTTCGCGTCCGGCGCGGATCCGGTTTCCGCGAGACGATGATGGAGGCGAAGCTCAGCGCCGACGACAAGAAGGCGATCCTCGGCGAGCGAACCGGCGTCAAAGACGAGGAACTCACCGCGGAGGAGAAGGCCAAACTCGAGCAAGCGATCGCTGAGCGAGGCCGTGAAAGCTGGCGGCAGAAACTCGTCGCCGCGCTGGGCGACCTGAAGAAGTTGGTCACCGCCGCGGATGCGGAACCGGTCTTGGTTTCCGCGGGCAAGGTCTACCGCCTCAGCGGTGAGGACGACGTGGAGTCGTTCGAGCACGACGCGGCCAAGCCTTATACCTGGAAGTTCGGGCACGACGTCCGACCGGCGCGATTGTCGC
Organism: Rhodopirellula sp.; assembly: GCA_012728855.1. GTDB lineage: Bacteria > Planctomycetota > Planctomycetia > Pirellulales > Thermoguttaceae > JABWBD01. Next base: position 56,077 of record JAAYEH010000714.1, read on the forward strand.
TGGGGGCCAAAGGCTGCTACGACTGCCACACCCTCGGCGCCCCGTTGTTTGAGAGTATCGTCACGGCCTCCGGGCAGGCGCCGGATGATGCGCCGATTACGCGGACGATGCACCAGATGGCCGGCTACGACAAGTTGAAATTAGACGCCTGGGCCGTTTCCTTCATGGGGCGAACGGCGTTCAAGTATTTCGGCTACGCCTCGATGGGCGTCGTGGGGCTGGTTTTGTTGGCGTACACCCTGCTGGGAATCGTCGGCTTGTTCCCGTCTGCCCGTCGGCAATAATCGGCGCCGTTCGGATCCATACAACACAACCACGCTGTTCTCAAATCAGCATTGGAGTCCATCGATGTACCTTCAGTCGAGCCCGATCCTGGCTTTGGCGAGTTCAGGGGAGCTTTTTCGTCAGATTCTTCCCTTCGCCTTGGCGGGCGCCGTCGCCCTCATCGCCTTGCACTTGCTCTTGGCTCTGATCTACCGCGGCAATCCCGCGCCGCGGTCGAAATGGAATTGGTGGGACGTGCTGATCTACCTGGGCACGCTGGGATCGGTCGCCGTGTTGGGGGTAACCGCGTTTGTGGCCGTGATGCGGACCGGCGAACTGCTCGGCTGGATGTTGTTTTTTCACATGTTCGGGGCCGGGGCGTTGACCGCGGCGCTGCCGGTGCTGGCGCTGAGTTGGGCCCACGCGAACCGCCTGGAACTGCGTCCCGCGGCGGGCGGAGGCAGCCGCCCGCCGAAATTCTTCTTGCTTTCCAGGCTGATGTTCTGGGTGATCCTGGCAAGCGGTTTCGTGGTGACAATGACCATGCTCGTCAGCATGTTGCCTACGTTCGGCACCGATGGTTTGCTCACACTGTTGAACATCCACCGCTACAGCGGCTTGGTGCTCGTCATCGCCGCTGTGATGCATTTCTACAGCGTCGGCGTTCAACGCGTCGGGCTACAATGAGGAAAGCCTGACGTCCTAACGCGGGCTGCGCCCGCAACCCAACGTAGCCTGACTCTCCGAGTCGGGTCGATCGGGTCTATCAATACTTCCCGACTCGGAGAGTCAGGCTACCACGATGCGCGCACGGCGCGTAGAAGTTACGAACAAAGACTCTATTGCGTTGGCGCTGGTTTCGGCGCCGGGGGCGCCGCGGTTGCCGCCAGGACAACCTGCTGGTTCTGTACTTCCAGGAAAACGCGGAAGTACAGCTTCCCACCGGCCTGCATGTCGTTGAGAAAATTGACGTACCAGAGCTGCGCGTCGAGTTGGCGGAGCTTGGCGGCAAGTGGACCCGCCTGGTTGGCGCCCATCTGTTTCTGGATACTGCCTTGCTCGTCCATGATTTGTTTGCGGGCAACGTCTACCCCGACCTGTTGCACCGTAGCGGTTAACCTGCTGAAGAAGCTGGTCGGCGGCTCCACGAGCTTGACGTCAGCGTTCACGCCGGACCTGGGCGTCGCGAATAATATCCGAAACTTCACCCCCACGTCGTCGCGGCCCTCCATGTCCACGACGAGATGCACCGGGGTCTTCGGCGCAAAGGGCCCCGCCGGATCAAGCCTGTAATCCTTCGGCCCCTCCACGCCGGTGATCTCCACCTTCAATGCCTCGCCTTCCGGCAGCCACTTGATGGGATATCCCGCTTTGGCCGACCCGCGTTCGAGGTCCAGCGGAACCGGCTCGACGGCCAGCGGGCTCAGCAAGGTTACCATGCGGCTACCGCCTTCCGCCCCGATCTGGAGCAGGCAATTGCGGAGATAATTGGCCTCTCCCGCCGCGATGCCGTCCGCCCACTGGAACATCAGCGATTGGCCGTCGCGCCACAGCTTGGCCACATCCTCGACCTGTGGAGCGGAGCCGGTGATCGAAGTCTGAAGCTTGACGCTCCAACTGGCTTTGGCGGGATCCGCCTCCTTCGCTTCGAGCAAGTACTGACGACTCTTCTTGATTGCGCTTTCGCCGCCGACCAGCGCGACCTGCCACGGGACATCGGCCGCGGTCTGGATCTTGCCCAACTCGAACGGCTCTTTGGCGTTGTCCTGCTCACCAATCAGCGGCAAGTCGACGACCGTGGCCAGGTTGGCCAGCGGATCGGCCTTTTTCGGGGGAGCCGGGGGGGCCTTCTCGGCCGGCTTCACCTCAGGCGGCTTGCTCTCCTTCGGCTTCTCCTCGGCGGGGGGCTTTTCCGCCGGTTTTTCCGCCGCTTTGGGCGTCTCCGGTTTCTTCTCCGCCGGTTTTTCCTTCGGCGCGGTTTCCGACGGCTTGGCCGCCGGTTTTTCGGCCGCCACAGGCGGCTTCGGCTCCGGCGCGGCCGTTTCCGGCTTACTTGCCGAGGCCATCAAGTCGGCGCCGATCGAGCCGATAAGATCTTCGTCGGATGAAACCGTGACGTCGACAGCCTTCGGCGCGGCCACGGCACGAGCCTCCGTCGCGGATACGTCGGGCGATTTTTCCGTGGGGGCCTCCGCGACCTGCGGCTCCGGCGGTTCGTCCCCCGAACCCATCAACCACATTCCCAGCCCCGCGATGAGCAACAACAGCACTCCGCCAGCGGCCGCGACGATGATCTTTCGACGTTTGTCCAGTTGAGTGAATTTGCCGAGGAACGAAGCCGCCCAAGGCGGCCGCGGCTGCGAAGCCTTCTTCGGCTCTTTTGTCGACGCTGAAGCCGATCGGGCCTTCTTCCGGCTCTCGCTCAGACGATCGGCCTCGCCACCTTCCTCTTCATCGCCGCCAGCGGCCACCGCCTCGCTCCGCACCGGCGGCTGCCAGTCGGCCAGTAGTGCGGCGATTTCCTCGCAGGATTGAAAACGCTCGGCCGCCTTCTTGGCCATCATCTTCCGACAAATCTCGATCAACTCGCGAGGAACTTCGGGCCGAATCTTTTCGATCGGCTTCGGGTCATCGGTCTGGTGCCGTACGATCCGCTCAGCCAGCGTCCCTTCCGGAAACGGAGGATGGCCGGAGAGGAGGAAGTACAGCGTGCAACCGAGTGAGTAGATGTCGCTCCGCAGATCCACGTCCGGACTATGCATCGCCAATTCCGGCGACATGTAATCGACGGTGCCCAGCACATTCTCATCGGAGGGGGTGTTCGTGCCGTCGTTCTTCACCAGGCGCGCCATGCCCATGTCGAGAATCTTGACCACGCCCTGCGGGTTCACCAGCAGATTGGCCGGCTTGACATCGCAATGAACGATCTTCTTGCCGTGGGCGTGGGCCAAGCCGTCGGCGGCCTGCCGGATGTAATCGGCGGCGTCGGCAGCGTCGAGAGGCCCCTTTTTCTCGACCATTCGCTGCAGGTCTTCCCCCTCGACGAACTCCATCGCCATGTAGTATCGGTCCCCTTCGTTGTCGATACTGTAGGCGTGGACGATGTTGGGGTGGTTCAGTGCCGCGACCGCCCTCGCCTCGCTGAAGAACCGATCCAGATTGGCCTGGTTTTGTCCGAGGTGCTTCGAGATGATCTTCAACGCCACGGGCCGGTTCATCATGATGTGGCGGGCGAGAAACACGCTTCCCATCCCGCCGCGACCGATCAAATCGATCAGCTTGTACTTGCCGAGATAGAACGCCGTCCGCCCGGCAAGCAACTGCCCGGCCTGCCAACGCGTCAGCAGCTTCTCGGCAATGAGTTTCTTGGCGAAGGAGCGGGCGTCGGAAGCGCCTTCGCCAATCTCCCGCACGTTGGAAAACTCTTCGGGCTCGAAGAGTTTGCTTTTTTCGATCAGTTGCAGCAGCGATTTCGCGGTGTCGATGGCCATAGACCTTGCCCGGATTTTCTGGCGGAGAGCCCGTAGATGGGGGAGAAGGCGCCCTTGGCGCAGTTTACCAGGAGCGGGGGCTCTATGCAAATCAGCAGCAAATTCGCGTTAGGCTTTCCTGCCTGACGGGGAACCATAGCGGGTTTGCCATCCCCACTTGGCGATTCGGTCAGGCTCGAAAGCCTGACGCACTATCGATTTCAGCTTTCCATCGCTCGGGCATGCCCGCGAACGCCGTCTGGTAGGTGGTTTCCAGCGGGACGTTCACATAGCGGCCGGATTGAAGAAACAGCGGCATGGCGACCAAGGGCGTTCCAACTGCGGTCGGTTGGACGTACGCGCAAGGTTCGTCGCCCGCCTCATAGGAGGCCAACGTCAGCGGTTTGTTTCGAGGAACGTCATACGGCACCCCCCCGGCGAAGTCCGACCAGATGGCGCCGTGCATACCGTGCGAGTCATACTTTCCCGGAGGAAAAAGATCGACGACCAGTAGATGGACTCCCGCGGAAACGCTTTGGTATGCTTTATCCACAAACTCCCGCACCGATCGTTCGCGATCCTTGTTCGCGGGGGAAACGATTTCGATCAAGGCTACAACGTCGTCGCCCGATCGGTGCCGAATCGCTATGGTTCTCTGCTTTAGCGCATAGGAGCGCGATTCATCCAGTCGCAGTGTCAAGTCGACCCTTGGAGCGGCCTCTGCGACCGCGATGCCCCCGGCGCAGCCGGGTTCCTCGCGAGAGAAGTCCTCCCCCCGTAGAGTCAGGACGTCAGGCTGAATTCGGCCGGCTTGCTGTTCGGAAAGGGCGTAGAATCCCTCAGGCAGAACACCCCCATTAAGGGCCTCTTTAAGGTGCGTGATCCAACTGCCATGAAAGTCGTGGAACACCCCCGCAATGACGCGCCCCCAGTCGTGAATCGGCATGGTCAAGCTCCCGGCAACCCTGTGGCTCCACAAATCATTCTACCGCGGAGCGGTTGCAAGGTCAGCAACAAGAATCCCTCTTGGCCAGCATGGTAAGTTCGTGCAGTTGTTGTACTTCCTGTTCGACTTCGCTTAGAGCCTAATTGGACCGCAGCTTTCGCACTCTTGCAGGATAGCTCCATCATGAATTCGGTAACCACCGCCTCGGATACTCCACGCACCGGCGGCTCAGATATCTCCGGCCAGTTCACCCGTGTGCCGGAGACCCTCCGGCCGCCGCAGCGCGAGCAGCCGCTGCCGGGTGTGTTCTCTCCCGGTTTCCTGGGGCTGTTGGCCACGCAGTTTCTGGGAGCGATGAACGACAATGTTTTTCGCTGGCTCGCCGTCTGGATCAGCAAGGATCTGGTGGCCCCGCAGTACCAGGAAGCCGCCAAGTCGGCCGGCCTGGCGATGCTGGTGCTCCCTTTCATTCTGCTGGTGGCGCCGGCGGGTTATGTCGCCGACCGCTTCAGCAAACGGACCGTCATCGTCGGCTGCAAACTGGCCGAGGTGGTGATTATGGCCCTGGGCGTGGCGGCGATCCTTGCCGGCAACATCTATGTGCTCTTCACCGTGGTTTTTGTGATGGGAGCGCAGAGCGCCATGTTCGGGCCTTCCAAGTACGGCGCTATCCCTGAACTCGTCCGCGCCGACCACATTTCCACCGCCAACGGCCTGGTAGGCATGACGACCGTCGTGGCGATTGTCCTCGGCACCCTCACCGCCGGCTACGTCTACGGTGCCACCCAACCGCTGGGCCGGGAAAACTGGTGGATTACGGCCGCGGTGCTCTGCGGAGTGGCAGGGCTGGGACTGGCGACGAGCCTCCTCGTTGCGCGAATGCCGATCGCCAACCGCGGCCGGCAGTTCCCGCTCGACTGGGCCGGACAGACTTACCGGGACGTTGCCGCACTAATATCCCACCGCCCACTACTGCTGGCCGCGCTGGCAACCGGCGTGTTCTGGTCGGTTGCCGCGCTCTGCCAGATCAATGTCGACTTCTTTGCCGAAGAGCATCTGCGCGTCGGTCCCGAGGAGGTCGGCCCGCTCTTGGCTGTGCTCTCGATCGGCGTCGGGCTCGGCAATGTCCTGGCCGGTTGGTGGTCGGCCGGCAAGATCGAACTGGGACTCGTCCCCTTCGGTGCCGCGGGGATTGCGGGCAGTTGCATGTTGCTCTGGCTGGCGCCGGCCGGAGATGGCAGCGTATGGTCCGCCGGTTATGGTTGTAGCTGTGTTCTCTTGTTCGGTTTCGGACTATCCGCGGGACTGTACACAGTGCCTTTGCTGGCATTCTTGCAGTACCGCAGCCCAGTGCAGTCCCGCGGGGCGATCCTCGCCGCCGCCAACTTCGTGACGTTCTCGGGGATGCTGGCTGCTTCCGGACTCTTCTGGCTGCTGAGCAGTCCGCTGGGCATCGCGAGCCGAGGCATCTTCCTGATCATTGGGCTGGCGATGGTTCCCACCGCTGCAGCCATCTGCTGGTTCGTGCTCACTCCCACGGTCCGCGTGCTCGTGCAGGTTTTCATGCGGCTAATATACCGCGTCCGCGTTGCGGGCCTGGAGAACTTGCCCGAAAGTGGCGGGGCGCTGCTGGTGCCCAACCATGTAAGTTGGCTCGACGGCGTTCTGCTTCTGCTGGTCTCCCCCAGGCCAGTGCGGATGGTGGCCTACAAGCACTACGTCGCCGGTCGCCTTGTCGGGCGTCTCGCCAACGACCTGGGTGTGATCCCCATCGAACCGGGAAAGCGCTCGATGATCGCCTCGATCGAAGCGGCGCGGGACGCGTTGCGAGGAGGGGATATCGTCTGCATCTTTCCTGAGGGAGAGATCACGCGCAGCGGGGAAATGGAACCGTTTCGCCCTGGTTTTCTCTCCATCCTCAAAAACACCGAAGCGCCGTTGATTCCCGTCTATCTGGACGGATTGTGGGGCAGCATTTTCAGTTATGAACGGGGACGGCTTCTCTGGAAGTGGCCGCGTCGATTCCGCTACCCGGTCTCGATTCAGATCGGCCGCGCGATCCCCGATCCGGCGGATCCCGAGCAGGTGCGACTCGCCGTCGCGGAACTGGCGAGCGGATAGGAGCGAGGAGCAGGGAGTGAGGAGTGAGGAACTACTGGTAAGAGAGGCAGCAAGGTCGGACGGCTTGCTGCCGGTGATTGCGGTTGTCGGACAAAGACAACTGCGTTGTTCCGCCACTCAACCTGGGGTGATGTTCGCAGCTTCAGCGATGGAAACCACCGGGCAAAGCCTGTCGCCACCCGCTCGGCGCTCTCCGCTCTCCGCTCCCTGTTCCCTGCTCCCCGCTCCCTGCTCCCCACTCCCTGCTCCCCACTCCCTGCTCAACAAAGCTTGCCAGCGCCTTCGATCGGCCATAGGTCGACGACGCGGCCCGCTTCGTGGACGTGGAGAACACGATGGAGATTGCAGGTGGTGCATGCGTGGCTGGGGAGGAGTTGCACAGCATCGCCGACTCGCCAGCGATCGGGGACATTACTGACGACGCAGTGCTCCTCCGAGAGAAAGAAGGGAATCGTGGCTTGCGGGGTGTCCTTGATCTTGGGTGTGCCGAATTCCGCGCCGACCCCCTTCACGCCCACATCGAGAACAGCCACTCCCGGCCGCTTGCTGATCACCCGCGCGAGCACCGACAGGCCGATTTCGAACTCGGGCGTCATTTGGGCGTACCGCCAGTCCATCGTCGCGTAGGTGCCCGCCTGGATCTCATCGATTCCCTCGATCCGGCCCGTGATTTGATAGGTCGCCGACGAACCGCCGCTGATCAATTCCACCGGCATGCCCCGTCGCTGGATTTGATGCCGGGTAGCGACCGCCTTGGCCATCGATGCTTCGACGACTTCCCTACGGCGGGCCATGTCGTCCGTGTAGACGGCGTGCCCCTCGTAGGCCTGGATGCCGCGAAAATGCAGCCCGGCGAGCGCGACGATTTTCTCGGCGAGTTCCACTGTGGCCTCGCCAGGAGCGACGCCACACCGGCCCATGCCGATGTCGACTTCGATCAGGACACCGATCGTCACCCCGGCCGCGGTCGTTGCCTCCGAGATCGTGGCGGCCTGCTCGAAATCATCGACAGCGACCATCACTCGGGCTCGGCCGGCCAGCGCCGTCAGCCGGGCGAGTTTGCGGCGTCCCACCACCTGATTGGCGATGAGGATGTCGCGAAAGCCGTGGTCGGCGAGCACTTCGGCCTCGCCGAGCTTGGCGCAGGTGAAACCGACGAGCGAGCCGGCCTCTTGTTGTCGTCGGGCAAGCTCGGGGCACTTGTGGTTCTTGAAATGCGGTCGCAGCTGCGTGTTGCGGTCGCGAAAGAAATCGGCCATGTGCCGCAGGTTGCGCTGCGAAGCGGGACCGTCGAGCAAGAGCGCGGGGGTGTCGAGATCCTCGATCGCGCAACCGATCACACTGCGGTCCGGCGATAGCGTCTGGTTCACGGTCATGCGATTGGTATCCTGAAAAAGTCGTTCACACCTCAATCTCGTCCAGTGTTACCCTTCGGCCGCCTTGATCGCGGCTGCGGATCGCCGCAACGATGATCTTCATCTGTTCGATCGTCTGCGAAAAGTCGAAAGGCGGGTTGCCCGTGCGGAGGTAGCTTACAAAAACCTCCAACTGCTTCTTGAAGGCGTGGAAGGTATCGGAAAACCTCGCGGAGAGAAAGCCCCGTGTTCCGTAAACATGGAGGTACCCATACGCGCCGACGATGTCCTCGATCGTGGCCAGGACGATCTCCACGCCGTCGCGATGCCGGGCGTGGACCACGTTTGCCTCCGATGTGCCGGTATTGGCCACACTGAGCCAGCCGCCCGGCGCGAGAAACGGATACACCGATTCCAAGGCGTGGATGCCGTACCGTTCCCAGCTCTTGTGCATGGAAACCGTGAGCAATCGCACCTGCCCCACCTCGAAGAGCCGCTGGCGAAGGTGGGCGAATTCCCGGCTGTAGCGCATCGCGCTGGTCGACAGGAAAACTTTGCCTTGCCGATGCCAGCGGACGAACTGGCGAAGATGGTCCTCGCGGTCGGTCAGCGGCTTGTCGAGAAAGACCGGCAAACCGGCTTCAATAAACGGCTTGGCGCGGGCGAGGTGTTCCCAGCCGATGTCGGTGGGGATGACGACCGCGTCGACCTTGCCGATCACCTCCTCCGGCGTTTCCACGACGTTGGGAATTCTGACCGCCTCGGCCACACGGGCGGCGTCTGCCGGATCGTCGCACCAGATGTGTGTGACCTTCACGCCGTCGAGCCCCAAGGCCCCTTTCGGCTCGGCGCTGAGGTACTTGGCAATGCCGGGATAACCGCCGGCGGCAATCGCCTCGGCATTGTAATCGCCGTTGACGATGGCGCTCCAACTGTACGGATGACCATTGCCATCGACCATGCCGAGCATCGCCAGGCGAATTCTCTGCGGGGTTTTTACCAGTGCCATGTCGATCCTTACCAGGCGGTCCATCCGCCATCGACGGTGATGTAGGTTCCGGTGACGTAGCTGGCGGCGTCGGAAGCAAGAAAGACCACGGCGCCGGCGATCTCCTCGGCGCGGCCTACCCGTCCCATTGGCACGCGGCGGCTGAGCTGCTCAACGAATTCGCGATCGCCGCCCATCCCGGCCGGATTGGGATACGGCCCGGGCACGACGGCGTTGACGCGGACCCCGTCGGGCGCCCACATCACGCCTTGATAGCGGACGAGTTGCAGGATGCCGGCCTTGGCCGCCTCGTAGTCGGGCGGATTGCAGGTCCATCGATCGCCGTAGACACGAGGGTCTGGACTGACCAGGCCGTACATGCTGCCGAACTGGATAATGCTGCCTCGCCGCTGGCGGAGCATCACGCGGCCCGCCTCGCGACCGACGACGAACGCGCCGCCCAACGCCACCCGCGTGCCCGCCTGCCAGTCGTCGAGCGTCATCTCCTCCATTTTCTTGCCGGTCGACCAGGTGGTCGTGTTGACGACAATGTCCAGGCTGCCGTGCCGCCGGGCCAGTCCATCTAACGCGGCAGCCACCGCCCGCTCATCGCAGACGTCCAACTCGACGGCCTCCGCGGAAAGACCGGAGCCGGCCAGCCGCGCGGCGGTCGCTTCGGCGGCGTCGAGGCGGCGGTCCGCAACGGCCAAATGCGCGCCGTGTGCCGCCAGCGCCTCGCACACCGGAGTGCCCAGATAACCCCCGCCACCGATGACACATGCCGTACGCCCGGAAAGATCGAAGAGGTTTTTCATGCTATTTGCTCGTGTAACCGGCATCGACCGCGATGTTCGCACCAGTGATGTAGGCCGAGGCGTCCGAGGCGAGAAAGACAATGACCCCCTTAAGATCCGTTTCGTTGGCCATGCGACCGAGAAAGGTGCGAGCGTTGTAGCGCTCGACGAAGCGTGGATCCTGGTTGTTGAAAAAGCCGCCGGGACTGATCGTGTTGACGCGAACCTGCCGCGGTCCGAGCTTAGCGGCGGCGAAACGCGAGAAATTGATCATGCCCGCCTTGTGAAAAAAATAGTCGGGTGGAGTGCCCCAGCCGAGCCCTTCGTAGAGGGTGAAGTCGGGGCCGACCATCCCCTGGATCGAACCGACGTTGATGATGCTGCCGCCGCCGCGCTCAGCCATGTGCTCACCGAAGGCGCGGGTCATCGTGAAAACGCCGGTGGCATTGACCTCCATGCTGCGGGCGAACGCTTCAGCGGGGCTGGACCAGTCGGCCATCGGGCGGAGCACCGCGTTGTTTACCAGGATGTCGACTCCGCCGGCCAACTCGACGACCTGGCGGAGCAGAGCGTTGACCGAGTCTTCGTTGCCCTGGTCCAGTTCCAGCGCCGTCACATCCAGTCCGGCCTGGCGAAATTCCTCGGCCTGGGCCTGGAGCTTCTCCTGATTGCGGCTGGCCATGAACGTCCGAGCGCCGGCTTCGGCCAGGGCTTCGGCGATCTGGCGGCCGTAGAGACCGGCGCCGCCACTGACCACGGCGGTTTTATGGGTGAGGTGGAAGGTTGCTAGGACATTTGTCATTTGTTATTTGTCATTTGCTTCCGAGCAACGGACTTGTTGCCAGGTTTGGGATTCGGCGGCGGCGAGGACGGCGAGATTGACGCGGAGGGTCTGGATGGCGTCGTCGAGAGAGCAGAGGGGGAGGCGTCGGCCTTCGAGGGCGTCGAGGAAGGCGTTGGCTTGGCGGACGAAGAGGGCGTCGCGCTCGAGGGGATCGAAGGGTTCGTCGTGCCAGGAATCGTTGGGAGCGGCCATCCACCGCCAGCGGTTGTGGTGGGGCTCCCAACGACAGGTGCCGCGGTCGCCTATGACGGTAAGCTGGACTTCATTGGGCGCCTGGTGCTGGTTGAGGCTGTACGAGGCCATCAGCGCGCCGTGGCGGGCGAGGACGTGGACGGTATCTTCCACGTCCACGCCATCGAGCACCTGGTGAGCGGCATCGGCCGCCACTCGGTCGATCGGGCCGACGAGCCATTCCGCGGCGTTGAGCATGTGGGTCAGAGCGTCCTGGATGGCGCCGCCGCCGGTCGCTCGATCCTTGTAGTAGATCTCGCGGTAAGCGGGGCGATAGGTGGGGAAGTGCTGGCCGCACTGGATGATCAATTCGACCGGCCGTCCGAAACGGCCGGAATCGAGCGCCAACTTCATCGCTTCCAACACAGGCTGCGCCCGGTGAACATAGGCCACGGCGGCGACGAGGTCTCGCTGGGCGATGGATCGCCGAAGTTCTTCGACACCGTCGAGGCTTGTGCTGAGCGGTTTTTCTATGAGCAGGTGGATTCCCGCCTCGGCAAGCTTGCGGGCCATCGGAATGTGGAGATGGGCGGGGGCGCAGATCACCGCGGCGGTGTGGTGATCACTCAAGGCGGCGTCGAGGTCGGGGTAGGCGTTCGCAATGCCGTACTGTGCCGCGATGCGGTCGCGCAGCACGGGATTGACTTCGCAGAACGACAGACCGGCTCTGCCCGTGCCTTGAAAGCACCGCAGGTGGCGCTCGCCGATCGATCCGACGCCGATGATGAGGATTTCCGTTGGTTGGAACATCGCCAAGCTCCCCGTCCGTTCTTGCGGCGCCGCCGGCGGCGGTCAGCCACCCAAGCGGTTGTCGAAGGTAAATCCGAGCGGAGCGAACGCCGCCTGAATCTGTTCTAGCCCGTTCTTGACCAGCACGATATCCGCCATGTGACAGATGAAACGGGCCCCCATGTCGAGCAACTGGCTGGTCATCTCGGCAGAACCGCTCGGGCAACCCCACTGCTTGCCGTGCTTCTCGGCGGCCATGGCGATCTTTCGGCGGGCGTCGTGGATGCGTTGGTGGTCGAACTGGCCGGGGATGCCGCTGAGAATGCTGAAATCGGCCGGACCGAGCATGAGGACGTCGACCCCGTCGACAGCGGCGATCTCCTCGGCGCGATCCAACGCCTCGGGGGATTCGATCTGGGCGATGATGAACGTCTCGTCGTTCGCCTCGCGGACGTAGCGGTCGATCGGCATGGTGCAGTAGGGCATGTCGGGATTGCCACCGTCGAAGCCGCGCGTCCCCATGGGGGCAAACTTCGCCCAACGGACCACCTCGGCAGCTTCGGCGGCGTCGTCGCAGCGCGGATACATGATCCCCTGAGCGCCGGCCTCCAGCATCCGCAGCATCCGCATGAATTCCCCCTTGGCGGGACGGGCGATGATGTCGGAGCAACCGACACGGGCGGCGCGCATCAAAACGGCGGCTGTCTCCACGCTGTAGGTATGGTGCTCCATGTCCATCCAGATCCCGTCGAACCCCATTAAGCTGGTCATTTCGAACAGCGAAGGGTCGATGAGATGGAGGACGGTGATCAGGGCGGGCTCGTTGTTGTTAAGCTTCGCTTTCACGCGGCTGCGTCGCATAGTTGGGGTAACTCCGGAGGCGGTGGAAATTGCCGGGGCAGGATTGCCAGGTTTGGGGGGCTAGGTGAGCAATTGGAGGCCGTCGTGAGGCGGCGACACTTCGCACGCGATTGTAATGTTTGCCCAGTGGCTCCGCAACGGTCCCGCGGTACGTCAGACTTTCCAGGAAGACCGAAGCGTGAACCCAGGCTGGAACGGGGCACATGTCAGGCTTGAAAGCCCGACATACCAACATGCCCATCAGCCCGGCTGCTCGCGAACAGCCGGGCTGATGAAGCCGCAAGGATTGCCGTGCGGGGGAGGAATGGTTATTGTTATGGCGCAGTCTACCCATTGCAGTAATTCGTTGAGTGATCGGAAGGCGATTCCCATGCGTGTACGGACGATCGGTGTGGCCGGCCTGGGCCTGTTGGGCCGCGGAATCTGCGCCTGTTTTCTCGGCCACGGCTTTCGGGTCGTCGGATTCACCCGGCGAACGGAAACCCACGACACGGCACGGCGGTATATCGGCGAAGCCATCGGGGATCTCGTCGAGCGGGCAGGCTTCTCCGAAGCACTGATTGCCGAGTGGCCCCAACGGTACGAGGCGGTCACGACGTGGGATCGTTTCGCCGGGTGCGAATTCATCATCGAGAGCGTGGCTGAGGACGCGGCGGTGAAGCAGCAGGTCTTCGATGCGCTGGAAGCCTTGGTCGCTCCGGAAGTGCCCATCGCCAGCAACACTTCGGCGCTGCCGATCAGCCATCTGCAGCGAGATCGAAAACACCCGGAACGCTTCCTCGGTATGCACTGGGCGGAACCGGCCCACTGCACCCGGTTCTTGGAGCTAATCCGTGGCGAGCAGACGGCCGACGCGGCGTTTCATGCGGCGGCGGACCTAGCTCGCGCCGTCGGCAAGGAACCCTCGCTGGTCGAGAAGGACGTGCCGGGGTTTATTGTCAACCGGTTGGGTTACGCGATATATCGGGAGGCGTTGAATATCCTGGAGATGGGCGTGGCGGATGCCGAAACGATCGACAGGTCGTTCCGCAACGCTGCCGCCGTCTGGACGACTCTCTGTGGGCCGTTTCGCTGGATGGACATCAGTGGCGGACCGGCACTGTATGCCCGAGCGATCCGCGGAGTCCTGCCCACGCTCAGCAACACCACTGAATTGCCCAAGCCGCTCAAGCGGCTTGCCGAGGACGACGCCAGGGGAATCGCCAACGGCCGCGGCTTCTACCAGTACAGCGAAGACGAGGCGCGGCGTTGGGAAGAGATGCTTCGCAACCACGCCTGGGATACACGGGCTCTGTTGAATAAGTACTTTCCTTTGGACGAGTCATGAAGCTGCTGATCGACACCCATCTGGATCTTGCCTGGAACGCCCTCTCCTGGGGACGCGACCTGCGCCGTCCATTAGAGGAGATTAACCGCTACGAGGAGGGGATGACCGACGACGACGCGCGCGGCCATGCCACGACCTCTCTGCCGGAGTTGCGCCGCGCGGGCGTGGCCGTTTGCCTGGCGACCGTTCAAGCGCGAACCAAGCCGGAGATCCGTCCCGCGGAAGGTTTTAAGCGGCAGAATCTCGACTACAGTTCCGCCGAGATCACCTATGCGCACGGCCAGGGGCAACTCGCCTACTACCGCTTGCTGGAAGAACAAGGCGAGATCCGCATGATCCGCACCGCGGAAGAACTCCAGTGCCACTGGACGCAGTGGCAGTCGATGGATCGCGATGCCCTGCCGGTCGGCGTCATCCTGGCGATGGAAGGGGCCGATCCCATCGTTTCCCCCGCGCAGGCAGAAGCCTGGTTTGGCGAAGGGCTCCGCTCGGTGAGCCTCGCCCACTACGGCATGAGCCGATATGCCGCCGGCACCAGCGCCACGGGCGGCCTGACTGCGGCGGGCGTTGCGTTGCTCGAGGAGTTCGGGCGGCTGGGGATGATCCTCGACGTGACACACCTCTCCGATGAATCCTTCTCGGAGGCGTTGGACCGCTTTGACGGGCCGGTGATGGCCAGCCACAACAACTGCCGCGCGCTGGTTCCCGGCCAGCGGCAGTTTTCCGACGAGCAGATCCGCCGCCTCGTCGCCCGTGGAGCGGTCATCGGCGTCGCCTGCGACGCCTGGATGCTCTACCCGGACTGGAAGATCGAAACTATGCCCCGAGAAACCGTGAAGTTGGAAGCGGTGGCGGAACACATCGACCATATTTGCCAGTTGGCCGGCAACTGCCGCCACGCCGGCATCGGCAGCGATCTGGACGGCGGCTACGGAACCGAGCAGACACCCCTGGGCCTGGACACGATCGCCGACCTTCAGAAACTGGCCGCGATCCTGTCGTCGCGCGACTATTCCGACGCGGACATCGACGCCGTTTGTCACAGCAATTGGTTGGAGTTCTTTCGCCGCCGTCTGCCATATTGATCCTGACGCAAACTGTAAACGTAGTTGAACAGGGGACTGGCTCCGAGCGCGGTCTTGGCTGGAATCTTCGTCAAATCGCTGACCGCTCGGTGCCTGTCCCCTTTCCCGGGCTGCCGCACTTGCAGTTCGAGATCCAGAGAACCAGCACCATGCCCACCCCGTCAACGCTCGCGTGGACCGACGTGGATCGCCGCATCTGGGAGGAAGAACTCGAGGATTTCGTCCCTCTGACGGTGTTCGACGCCCATACCCATCTCTACCTCTGGGACAACAATACCGACCCGCACAAAGCCGACACGCCGATGGGCGAGCAGGTCGGCGCGAAGTTTCCCTGTTCCGACTGGGCGGCGATCAACGCCTGCGACGCGACTCTGCTGCCGGACCGCCGCGTCCACCGTCTCTCGTTTCCTTATCCGTTCCCGGTGTCGTGCGATTTCCGCGGGTCGAACCGATTCGTACTCCAAGAGACCGCCGCCGATCCATCGTCGGCCGCTCTGATGCTCGTCCACCCGTCGATGACCGAGGACGACCTCGAGACGCAGATCTCGCAAGGGTTCCTGGGCTTCAAGCCCTATCGCTTCTACTCCGCCACGGGCGATGCGGTCGACTGCCGTATCACCGATTTCCTGCCGGAGCACCAGATCGGCGTGGCCGACCGCCACAGCCTGATCGTGATGCTCCACCTCTCGCGGCGCGACGCGGTAGCGGACCGGCAGAACCTGGACGACTTGGTGCGGCTCGGCAGTCGCTACCCGCGCGTCCAGTGGGTTCTTGCCCATTGCGCGCGGAGCTATTCCGACTGGCCGATCCGACGGGCAATGCCGGTTCTGCGCACGCTGCCGAACGTCTGGTACGACACGTCGAGCGTCTGCGAGTCGGACGCAATCCAGGCGCTCTTGGAGGGAGTCGGCAGCGAGCGGGTGATGTACGGCAGCGACAACCTGCCGGTCGGTGCTTTTCGCGGCAAGTACGTCAGCTTCGGGTATGCCTGGGCCTATCTCTCGGAGTCGAATCAGTCGCTGGATCTGTTGCACTGCGAAGCAGGGATGAGCTTCACACTCTACGAGCAACTCCGCGCGATGCGACGAGCGGCAAGACGGATGGGCCTCGCCGCTAACCAGGTCGAGGCGATCTTCTCCGGCAACGCCACAAGACTGATCCAATCCGTCCGCCGCGGCTGAAACATGATCTCAATTGTTTAACCGCGGTGCCCAACGGGCCGCGCGTCGGTGGCCGGCATACGGCCTCTCAATCGCCCCGCGGCCCGTTGGGCACTGCGGTTAAACGAGAATCACCGGGCGAGCAAAGACCTACTATGAACAGTCAAGAGCGTCATGGCAAGATTCCCGGTTTTTTTGCGAAATAGTTTGTTGAGCCGGGCTTGTGGGTAATTCGTTAGGACTTCTTC
>JAAYEH010000715.1 GCA_012728855.1 Rhodopirellula sp.
AAGCCACCGGCAAGGCGGAAAACACCTATATCTTTTTCACCGCCGACCAGGGCCTGGCCGTGGGACATCACGGGCTGATGGGCAAACAGAACCTCTACGATCACAGCGTTCGCGTGCCGTTGATGGTTACCGGGCCCGGCGTGTCCAAGGGCAAGAAGATCGACACCCCCGTCTACCTTCAGGACATCATGCCCACGTCGCTCGAACTTGCGGGCGTCGAGAAGCCCGGCCACGTCGAGTTCAACAGCCTCATGCCGCTGATTCGTGGCGAAAAAGTCGTGCCCTACGACGCCATCTACGGCGGCTACCTCGACGCGCAACGTTCGGTGACCATGGACGGCTACAAGTTGATTCTCTACCCGAAGATCGCTAAGGCCCGGCTCTACAATGTGGTCGCCGATCCCCAGGAGATGAACGATCTGGCCGACAAGCCGGAGAGCGCGCCGATCGTCAAGAAGCTGTTCGCGCGCCTGCTCAAGTTGCAGATTGAGGTCGAGGATGACGTCGATTTGAAGGGGGTGTATCCAAAGCTATGAGGGCCTCTAAAGATGTTGTCACCCAATGGCTCCTCGACGGCGTCACAACTCGAAGACGCCCTTCAGTCCTTTTCTTATTCGCTGGAAATCGGCATCGCTCAGACACCCCAGGCACCGGATGAAGCGTTGCGTCGAAACCGATCGCACCTGGAATGTATCCGCAGTGGACGGCTTGGCCAACCTATTCGATTCATCGGGATCGATTCGGACCAGCCAGTCACAACCTTCGAAACGGTCTTGCCACGCGGTTACGGGAACCACGACGCGCAATGCCAGGATGCCAAGTTCGTCGCGGCTGACTACGATGGCGGGGCGCATCTTGCGGATCTCGTCGCCCATGGTCGGATCGAGGTTGACGAGCCAAATCTCACCTGTGAGGATGTTCATCGACAAAATCCTCGGCGTCCAGTGCTGTCCATTCAGTCAACTCGGTGCCGCCTTCGTAGAGATCTCTCACGTTCGCCGCGGCAGCCCGCATCCGCCGGTTTGAGTCTGCTGCGGCATCCGTCGTACCGGCCGCGAAGTTGTTGCGGATCAACTGCGTCGCCGCCGCGATCACCTCCAGACGCTCGGCATCGCTCAACCGAGTAAGCTGTTCCAAAAGGTCTGCCGTCCCCATCGCGAAACCTCCACTTTGAATACAAGGGCGAAAAGGGGTTCCCTCCATTATTCTCCTTTCCTCGGCGGATTTGTCAAAGCCCCAAGCACTTCTACCTTGCGAGCACTCGGTTTCGCTCTGGACTCTCGCCCCTTACCGGCCGATTGCCCGTAGCTGCTCGACAAACGAATCCGGGATCAGGGCGCTGGTGCGGATCGGCACGTCGTAGGTGACCACGCCGCCTCGCTTGACGATGCGCCCGGTCAGGTCGATGATCTTTTCGTCGGGCCATTGGGGTTGCTCTCCGCGGCACCAGGATGTGCCGAGATACGAAAGAATGTGAAACTGGATCTTCGCGCCGTCGTATTCCAGCCAGCGGCCCGGGCAGGCGACGACGGCGTCGGGCAGCTTATCCAAGTTGACTTCGCCCGCCGCGTAGTCCTCGTGTTTCGTGTGGCCGATTACCGGCACGCGAACACCAGGGTTGAAGGCCACGATGCTCTGGGGATTACCGGCCCGCAGTGCGGCGGCGAAGCTGGCGAAGTTGGGCTCGTCGTTGAAGCGGTACATGTCGTCGGCGAAGTAGCAGCCGTCGATCCACCAGCCCGATACATCTTTGCCCCAGCGGAGCGACCACTCGCGGATGACCGCTTCCCAGTTCCGCTGAAACTCGACCAATCGCCCGCCGACCGCTTCGCCCGGCAACTGCCAACCACCCGGCCGCCCCCACCGCCAGCCCAGCTTCTTGCGGGCTTCCACGTCGGCGGCCGGCGCCCCGGCGGGCAGATAGACCATCAGACGGATTTGCCGTGCCGTGAGTTCTCGGGCCAATTCTGCCACGAGATCCCGCCGAGAGCACTTGCTTGGCCAGATGCCGGTGATCCGGTCGTAGGTTGCGTTGGGGGCGCAGTAGTGGCCGGAATTTTGGCCGATGGTGAAGAGCAGGTAGCCGGCGCCGGTCGAGGCGATCTGATCGGCCAGGCCGGCGACGTCGAAGGCGTCGATCTGGCGGTTCCACATCTCGGACGTCAACTCGGCGCCCCCGTCGGAACTGGGCGGGGCGCCGAGGTAATGGGTCATGACGCCCCAGCGAGATTGGTGAAACCAGTCGGCTCGCTCCGCGGCGGCGATCCGCGATGCATCAGAGAGCAGGAGTAGCGTCATCGCCACGGGCCACCACGGGTACGATCCGGCACGGCTGCGTTGCGTCATCGTGTGATCCTTTCTTGGCATCGGCGAGTCAATATCAACCGCCCGCCAGAATATCATAATCAGTCCATCGGCTTGACGGACGTCACCCAAAGAAACGGCTTGGCGGCCTCGTCGACGCGCACCTCGAATTTCAACCCGCCCTGAAACAACGCCTTCCGCAGCGTGAGGCTATAGGTGGTGCGGCTCTGCGGAAGGTTGACCGTGGCCTTGTCGGGGTCGAGTCCATGACGGGCCAAGGCGTTCTGGTCCACCAAAACCGGCAGCTTTGCTCGTTTGCCGACGGCATCGAGAACCGTGGCGACCGTGACGTTCTGTACGTTGACGTTAAGGAATTCATACAGCCCGGGTACCAGATCAGGGATCGGCTGCTCCGGTTCCCAACCGACCGGCCAGATCTCCAGGTTCGGCTCCGACGCGACCACTGCCAGTTCCGCGCCGGTCGGACCGGGCCGGGGAACCAGGCAGAGGCCCGCCGCCCGCAGCGCGTAGGCCAGCGCCGTGCCGGACGAGATGTCGCTCAGTTCGGCGGAAACGTTGTCGGTTCCGATGGCTGCGGCGATGGCGGCATCCAGTTTCATCGGCACGCGAAGCGACCGGGCGATCCGCTCGACCACCTCGCGGCGGGTCGCATCTTTCGTGGGGAACCCGATCGGTCGGGCCAGATCCTTCAGCAACTGCTCCAACTGCGAGACGGTCAGGCCGAAGGCCACCTTTTCCTCTCGATGCGAGGGCGGGCCCTGTTGGGCTACCTCGTCGAGCCAGCGGGCC
>JAAYEH010000716.1 GCA_012728855.1 Rhodopirellula sp.
CGGCACGGCGCAAGCCGTCCGGTAGAAGAAACCAAAAGCGGCACGGCGCAAGCCGTCCGGTAACGACCGCGTGGGACCGTTCAAATACCGGACGGCTTGCGCCGTGCCGCTACGAACTCCATTTTTACCGATCGGATTTCCGGGTCCGGCTGAAGGCGACTATTTGCTTTGGATTCGTGACGTGCGGTTCATCACGTCGCACGACTCTCCGAGTCGTTAACTTCACGGACACGGCCTCGACTCGGAGAGTCGAGCGACGAATCCGCACGGCCTTGGAGACAATTTTCTCTCCGGCGAGAAGAGAATCGTTGTCTTTGTTGAGTAGCCCCAGGTTTTTCACCGCAACTCTACTGGTCGCATTACCGCGTGCTGATGCCGGCGGAAAGCCGCGAAGCACGGGATTTCTATGTGAGCGAGGCTATTGCCAGCGGATGGGACAAGCGAATGCCCCAGCGGCAAATTTAGTCGTTCTACCATGAACGCATCCTAAAGAGCACGTTCACACCTGCGATAACGGTGAGTAAACTATAAGCATCGCCCGCAGAGGGGTGTTGACCAGTCTGCCGCAAGGGCGTATACTCAAAACGTGTTTTGAAAATCAGCCATTTAGCCCGCCGTGAATACACGGCGGGCAGAGGGTGACCAAAAAAATCACCGCCGCCGGCCCCGGGTGTATTCACCCGGGGCTAAATATGGATTTGCATTTTCAAAATTCGTTATCGTCACAGGTTGCCCTGAACTTCGAGCGGTAGACTCCCGTCGCTTATCATTCCCCGTTCGGGCAAACCGCGACTACGGTGATTCGTCAGACGACTATAGCAGCACCGACCGTTTTGGCCGGATCATCGACCAGATTTGGGCAGACGATTCCGACACCGTGCTCCACGAATACAAATAATGCGACCATGACTACCTTCCCCTTTCTCACTGCCTATGATCCTCCTGGTTCGAGCGAAGGCACATTGGATCCGATGGGCCTGTACATGATTGCGGATCAGCTGGCAACGCGGTTAGTGCCGGCGGTGCGTGAGCGGATGCAGCGGATTCGGTTTCTGACGGCGCTCACTGTGGGGGCACTGGTCACCGAAGACCTGGAACCGAACGATCGTCACCCGCACGTCTTGCCTTACCTTGTCTGGGAATGGTTCGTTGTCGAAGCCATCGTTCGGACCATTCATGAGGACGAGATATGGGGTCTGCCAGGCAGTCTGGTGACGAAAAGGGCTCTTTCCGAGCATGGTTATCTCGACGAGCGGAGTTACCTCAAGACGCCGCGCATCTTCGGCTTTCATGGGGTCTACAAGCGGCTGGCCATTCATCTGGGCTTGGTCGATGGGTATTTGCGTTTTCGCGCTCCGCACGGTGAAGAATTGGTCTCGCACTGGGCTCAGGATTGCGGCCTCGGGCAGTTCGACGCTGGGCACCCACTGTGCCAGAAATGGCGAAGGGCTGTTAAGACGAGCCTCCGCGAAAGTCCTGTGCAGACGCACACGTCGCCACGATGGAAAGAAGAGGACTGGCGGGAACTGGCCGACGCCTTTGTCCCTCATCGTTTCAAGTGTCAAGAGAAGCAATGTCTGGCTCGCTTTCTGCTAACGACTGGAGAAGACGGCTTGGGCGCGCTGATCCCGGTTTGGAGTCTGCTAGGTAGACTGAACGGCGAGGAAATCAACGAACGCGAGTTTCATCGTCGGCTCCACAACGAAGCGTCTGAGTATGGTGTTTTGCTGGATGCCATCGCGGCCTATGAGTCTTTCTGTCGCAATCTGACCGATGCCTTTGACATCCTTCGAGCCGAGGGAAGCCGGCAGGACGTGCAAGGCTTCCAGGTGCCGTCCTTGCGAAATGACCACGAGTTCCGCCCGCTGGCCGACCGATCGCACGGACTTTATGAAGACGCCCTGCGACGCTTGAGCGAGGTGGACCCGCTCTCGAAGGCCCGTTTCATAGAACGCTTTGAGAAGTTCTCCGAGCCGGTGCCCGCGGACCAGTTTGCCATCGCCCTGTGCGACCACCACGAAGTGGTTCAACGCGCCAAGTCACGAGAAGGCAAGCGTCCCTGGTTCGAGCGCATGGGGCCTGAGCGAGTCTATGTGCGGCAGAATTACCGCGTTACCCGGCCGGACCTGTCCCCGAACAAGTACGTCCATGAGTATCGAACGAACCCGATCTATCGGTTCTATCGCGACCTGCAATGAGTAAGAAGAAACAACAAGCCGATCACGCTCTGCTTGAATCGTGGCGACCTCCGCGCGGCGCCGGCGATCCGGTGGGCTGTTTGACGACGACATTCACGTTTGACGCCGGTTTCTTCGAGGAGGAGTGTCTCGCCCGGTTCTTGGAGATTGACTCATTGCCGGATCGGGAAGGACTGGCCTATCTGTTGGAACGAGAAAATCGGTTAGGCCCCACGTATGCTGGTGTGCTCGCGGACCACCGTCAAGCCGGCGTAGATCATTCGTTGCGTTGGGATGTCCTGCCCGTGCGTATACCCCGGGCCAAACAGCACGCCAAACTATCGCTGCTGGCGTGGACTAACCATATCCGCGTCGTGGTTTCTTCCGGCAACCTGACCCAGCATGGCTATCGATATAACCACGAAGTGGCTGGGACAATAGAACTGACACCGAAGGAGGCCGCCCATGCGCTGCTGACGGAGTCGTGCGAGTTCCTTGCGGCACTTGTCGAATTTGTCCTAGGAGCCAGCAGCGATCCAGCTTGTCAGCGCGCACGGGAGTTCCTCGGTCAAGTTCAACGTCAGGTCGAAACGTGGTTGCCTACTGGTCGGCGGGGTACTCACCTGTTTCAACACTTGGCGTTTACGTTGCCGCGACTCGGTGACGATCACCCGACCAGGAGTAGTCTTGGCGAGTGTATCAGTGCCTGTCGTCGATACGGTCCCGCGCCGTCCGACGTGTGTGCGGCATCGCCGTTCTACGATCCCGCTCCGCCTGGCGAGACCGACAAGACTGCCGCCGAATTGTGCAAAGGGATGGCCCGTGGCGTGAAACGATCTGTCACGTTTTGTGTCCCCCGGGTCGGAAATGAAGACGAGACGATCCGTCTGGCGGCTCCGAAGTCGTTGCTGCACACAGTCCAAGGCCGGGTCGATCGTCTGAGTGTGGAGATTTTGCCACAGACGGACCAGGAAGAGAATTCTCGTCCCTGGCATGCGAAGATGCTGGCCCTCTCGACGTCGAAGTACGCCGCCCTGATGATCGGGTCCTCGAACTTCACCAAGGCGGGCATGGGGCTTGACGGTGTGCATAATGCGGAGGCGAATCTGCTTTACGTTGCCCGGCGCGAATCCTACGCACGGGAGGCCGGCGCCCTCGATTCGTGTTGGCCCGTGACGACGCGAGTTGATGACCCGGAGGCTGCTGACGTTGAGTGGCAGGGTCCGCAGCAGGAGCTGGACGAGGAAGAACAGGCCTCAACGACACCTGCCGTTCCTCCTGGTTTCGTCTCGGCCCGTTATCGCGCCGGCCAGAGTGCTGTCCTGGTGTTTACGTTGGCGCCAGCGGCACTGTCATCAGAGTGGCAAATCCTCGGCGACAACAAGCATGATAAGATTATCCTCAATGCCACAACCTACGCCGCCATGGGTGCGCCAGAACTGGTCGAGGTTGCCTGGGAGCTTGGCTACGCCCCAGGCAAGCTGCTCATCACCTGGGAGGGCGGACAGGCGTTCTGGCCGGTCAATGTCGAAGATCAGTCGAAGCTGCCTGCACCCCGCGAGATCGAATCGATGACCGCCCAGGACATGCTTTACATCCTGGCAGCATCGGACGCCAGCGCGGCGTTTCGGACTTGGGCGCGGCAGCGGCGAGTCGATTTGGAGTTCGATGAAGAATTGGACAGTGCCGTTCCACCGGATCTGGACCCATTGCGTCGTTACAACCTGCAAGACACCTTCCTGCGACGGGTTCGCAGGCAAGCCCGGCTGCTGGCTGCCGCGAAGCACAATTTGGAACGGCCCGTGTGGAGCGAACAAGCACTTCGATGGCGGCTGACGGGAATGATCGGCGTCCAGCGACTGGCCGAGCGGATTGCTAAGGGGCTCGACGACGGCAACGGCGAGGCGCCGGAGATCGTGCTTAACCTGGCCGACTTGTTGCTGATGCTCGGCGACGTGGAGTATCGCGAAACGGACATGGCACTGAGCCGCAAGAAGTTCTACCGCCACTACAAGCAGTTTCTTCAGCAGTTGTCGGACAGTATCGACGCAAAAGTGCAGATGGTACCCGGACTTCCGCGAGACGTACAACAGTTCTGGTCCAGAGTACATAAGCGATTCCAGCCATGAGCAAGTATTTTGCCATCCCTGATAACCTGGTCCTTGGCCAGAGGCCAAACGAACGAGTGCCGCTGGCTGAGCAGCAACGTCAACGTACAGAGGCGGAAGACATCCTAACCCGGCTCGGCAGCCAACCGGGTGTGGTGCTTGCAGACGAAGTGGGGATGGGAAAGACCTTCGTGGCTCTGGCAGTGGCGTATTGCGTAGGAGTACAGAGCCGCAAGGGGCCGGTTGTGGTCATGGTGCCACCGAATTTGGTCGACAAATGGGAGCAAGACCTTGACGCATTCTGTGCCCTCTACCTTCAGGATACAGTGTTGGTGAACCGTCGCTGTGCGCAACCCCGTGAATTGCGTCAGGCCGGGGCCCTCCGTTATGGCGTGGCACGTCACAGTATCGAGTTTCTCAAACTTCTGGACGACAAGCGTCGTGAACGGTACCATATCGTGTTCCTGGCACAAGGTGCTATGTCGCGGAGTCAGACCGACATCTGGGTCCGCCTTGCACTTATCCGGGAAACGCTACGTCGTCATGGCCGGCGACAGCGTCTGCAGAAAGTGAAGCGACAAATACACCGTTTCCTCGCCGAGCTGCTCTGTGCCAAGGGCCAACAGCGGGCCAGCTACTGGGGCGAGGACATCTGGGACATGCTGCTTCAATCCGATCCCGGCCAATGGAGGGACAAGTTCAACGAGGGCCTGAAGAACGACAACCACGTCCTTCACGATGATCCGGTCCCAGAAGCAGTTGTGAAGGCTCTTTGTTACATCGATCTCGAAGAGTTTGCTGACGCGCTCGCTGATATGCCGATTCGAGCGCGGGGTAGCTCATCGCGAGTATCCGAGAGGATCACTTACGCTCGCGACGCACTTCGAAACGTGGAGCGATATCTTTGGAAGCATATTCTTGCCAAGGCTCGTTGGCGCTCGCCCTTGTTGGTTCTCGACGAAGCCCACCACCTAAAAAACCCCAAGACCGCGCTTGCCCGACAGTTGCAGAGTCCCGAGTCCGATCATGACCTCAAGCTCGGTGATGGTGCGCTCGCCAAATCATTCGATCGAATGCTGTTTCTGACAGCCACGCCATTTCAATTGGGACATCACGAGTTGGTTCGTGTGTTGGATCGTTTCAGCGACGTGCATTGGGAAAAGAATGTGCTCGGTGAGAAGGAGGAATTCAAGGTGAGGTTACAGCGGTTGAGCGAATGTTTGACCGCCTCACAGCGGGCATCCATCCGCCTGCGGAAATCTTGGAGTCGGCTTCGTGATGACGATTTCGATGGAAACCGGATCATTGACGAGTGGTGGCATCATCTGTGCGGCGATGCGCCCGACGACCTGAGTCACCGGCAGAAGACACTACTCGACGCGTTCCAGCAAGCCACTTTGCGCAAGAAGGAATCAGAGCATCAGCTTCGACCCTGGATCATTCGTCACAACAAGGGAGAAACATGGGGAGATACTCCAATTGCTCGTCGGCAGCGATGCGACGGGGCGATGATTTGCGGCGACGGAGCAAACGGTGGTATCGATGTCCCGGGGGAGCAGATCCTTCCTTTCTTCCTGGCCGCTCGATCCGCAACAAATCCGGGCAAAGACCTGCTCGGCGAGGCCCTATGCTCATCCTACGAGGCATTTCGCCAGACCCGTCGTGACAACTCCATTGGCAAAGACGACGTTTCCGATGGAGATGCAACGGTCGATCTCACGCATTCCGCCTGGTTCCTTTCCGAGTTCGACGGGCTGATCGCCAGTTGTTCGGGGGTCGTACATCCGAAGGTCCGTGCCACGGTGCAGAAAGCTGTCGATTTGTGGGAAAACGGAGAGAAGGTGCTTGTGTTTGCGTTTTATCGCCGCACGTGCCGCGCCTTGCGTATTCACATCAGCAACGAACTGGAAAAGCGGTTGATGACCCACGCTCGGCGGCGACTGGGCGGGGCCGGAAAGTCGACTGACGATGATGGCATTGCCAAAATCATCGCCAGTATTCAGAATCGGTTCTTCGACACAGCGAAGGCTCCCGGCCGCGAAGCCCTGGACCGGGCCCTTGCCAACATCGTCGACGGCTTCGCTGGAGAGTTGGTCCAGAATGGCGTGGAAGTTGAATCGCTCGTAGACGTAATGCGACGATTTTTGCGCGTCCAGACGACGCTTGTGCGTGCCTTTCCCATTCACCAGCACAACGACATGGAACCGCATTTGGCAGTTCGCAGTATGCTCGACTCGCAAGACGCTTCAGGGGTGTCGTGGCGTGAGAAGTTCCAAAAGCTATTGGCGTTCTTGCTACGTCAGTGCTCACCACAGGAGCGATTGAACTACCTCGAAGCTGCGGAAAGGACTCAGACGGGCCGTATTCGCGTGCAGGCCAGCCAAACGCCCGATGATGCGGACGCCGGCCAGGAGGCCTTGATGACGCTCGCCAACGTACAGGTGGCCACTGGTGAGACAGAACGTTCGACTCGCGCTCGCCTCATGCGGGCATTCAACACGCCCTTCTTCCCGGACATTCTGGTGTGCAGCCAAGTCATGGGTGAGGGCGTCGACTTGCATCGGTACTGCCGCCATGTGATCCACCACGACCTGGATTGGAATCCCAGCTCCATTGAACAGCGCACCGGTCGCGTGGACCGTCTCGGCTGCAAGGCCGAGAATCGGCATCCGATTCCAGTATACCTACCCTACCTCGCGGGCACGGCCGATGAACGACAGTATCGAGTCATGACCGACCGCGAAAGCTGGTTTCGAATCGTGATGGGGCAAGAAGAAATAGCAGGAATCATCCCGAATGAAAGTGAAGGGTGCATCGCTACACCACCACAGGCTTTTCAAGAAGACCTGGTTTTCAACCTATCGATCAACTCAGAATAAATGAATGACAGCAGATAAGACGGAGAGAATGTTTTTTGGGAGTGCAAAGGAGGAGAGGTCAAAGGGATTGGATGCCTTTCTCTTGCTTGGTCATCGAGGTTATGCGGCCAGCGTTCTTACGCGTGATTAAAGACTCCCGGCCCTTATGTATCTCTCCATCTCCATCAGAGCGTCGACAAATCCCGTCGAACAAAAACAAGCCCCGCGGCGACCCAGAAAACACCTCCAATCCCGCCTAAAACCAGCACGTCCCGAACGGGCGGTATCCCGTCGCGGAGGATTCTCAGCGGCACGTAATAGTGCAAGAGGCTCAAAAACGAAAGCCGTTCCGCAACACTCCAAAAAGGCTGAAGATAACTGAGTAGGAAACAGAAAAGCACGAACGCCGCGACGACGCTCCCCGCTCTCCCTCGCCGATCGCTCAGCGAGGAAACAAACCAGGCCAATGCTCCAACGGCGAGATACAAGCAGAGCAAATTGCCCGCCATCATGGCCAGCCGCCACGGTTCAATCGCCGGGCCGTGCGCCAGAGCGTTCCCCATCCTGTTGCCGACGACGAACATCACAAGCAGCACCGCTGACGACGCCACCCAGGCGAGGCTTTCGTTGACCTGCAATTGAATTCTCGAGACGGGCAGGCCCAGCAGCACGTCGATGCTTCCCCGGTCGACTTCCCCGGCCGGCATGCGTGTGCAAAAGGCCGCGGCATGCATCCACATCAAGACCAGCGCCAACGGATGCGCCCAGGCGATCGCCGGAAAGGCGTCGGGTCCCAGCTTCCCGAGCGAGCGATCCGCCCCCGCAAGCATCTGCATCAGTTTTTCCAAAACGGGAAAGTTCGCGAGAAACATGGAAAACTCGTTCCGAAGCGTCACCAGTGCATAGCCCTCCACCGCTTCGATCAGCAACAGTCCCAACCCGCAGAGGGCAGTGAGCGTCCATGTCTCCCAACAGGCTTTCCAAAGCAATCCTCGGTTCATATCGGTCCCTCCTGCCGATAATACCGGCGGAACAAGGCTTCGAGGTCCGGGCGACCGATCGCCAGATCCTCGATCGGCTGCCTCGTCGCCCAACCGACGAACTCCATCGTCGTTCCCACGAGTTGGCAAGTCCAGTTCAAGCCGTCTCGCCGTTGAAGCAGTAAGAACGGCGGGGGCGTTTGCTCGGCCGCGGCGATGTTGGCCCAGCGAATCTCAACCTCCCGCCACGATTTCCGGCCCAGTTCCTCAATCGTCGCCGCCGCCGCCAACCGCCCGTCCCGTAGAATCGCGACTTCATCGCAAAGCTGCTCCACCTCGCTCAGGGTGTGGCTGGAAAAGAAAACGGTGTGGCCCGCCCGCGCATAAGACCGAAGCAGATCGCGAAGCTCTTCCTGCACGAGCGGATCCAGCGAGGCCGTCGGCTCGTCCAGCACCAGCAATTTGGGGCGGTGGGCCATCGCGAGAATCAGCCCAAGCTTTTGCCTCATTCCCCGCGACATATTCCGCACCTTCACGCCCAAATCGAGACGAAAACGCTGTGCCAATTTTTCCCCTTCAATTTTCAAGTCCCGGCCGCGAATCGCCCCAAACAAGGTTAGCGACTGTATTCCCGTCATCCACGGATACAGCCGCAGATCTCCGGGCAGATAGCCGACTTCGGCCTTAATCCGCCTCGAATTCCGCCAGCAGTCGAAACCCAATAAACTCGCCCGTCCCGCCGACGGCCGCAGAAAACCCAGAAGCACTCGAATCGTCGTCGTCTTGCCCGCCCCATTCGGCCCCAGAAAGCCGAAGAGCGATCCTTCCGGCACGCTCAGATCGAGGTCTTCAATTCCGGTCCGCCGACCATAACTATGGCTCAAAGATTCCGTGCTAATGACGCTCATCAAGATAATTGTATGGTATTTTGTTCATCCCAGGGCAACACTTTCTTTGTTACACACAAGTTGAACATGGATAATTAGTTCCTGTTGCGGAAAACCCTCGTAGGGTGCGTGCTTGCACGCACCAGCCTGGTTTTGCCGCGAAATCTGGTGCGTGCAAGCACGCACCCTACTGATTTGGAGCTTTCCGCAACAGCAAC
>JAAYEH010000717.1 GCA_012728855.1 Rhodopirellula sp.
CGGTTCGGCGCTGCCTTGGCCAGGGCCTCCACGGAGAACCCGAACAGAAGCACCGCCACGCCGGGGCGGCCGTCGGGGGCGACCTCCGCCGACACGGCGGATTCGATCCCGGCCTCGGCATCGCAGCCGATCACCGAGGTCGCGTATCCGGACAGCGAGCGGCCGGCAACCTCAACCCAAAACGGGTCAACGGCCGTCACCACCACCCGTACGTACCGCATGCGGAACGCTTCGGCAAAGGTATCCTCGATGAGCGTGTCGCCCAGTCTCATGGCGATCCTTCATGAAGACTCTATTTTTCGGCATGGTTCAATAAACGGGGACAGGCACCTCGCCGAACCTTGTTTTTTCACCGGCAGCAGCTATTTGGCTCGGAGCCAGTCCCCGTTTATTGAACCATGCCTATTTTTCCGCCCACTTCTCCAGTTGTCTTTCCACTTCCTCCAGCGACAAGCGGACTTGGGGCAACCGGGGAGCAGTCTCTTCCGGATCCGGCCCTTCGTCGGCTTCCGTTGCGATCCGTTCCACTTCGTCCTCCAACGCTTCCAGCCAGGAGGGCAGGTCAAAGCCGACTCCACTGGGCTCCTCGGTGAACTGGCTCACCGCCTGTTCGAGCAATTGGAACGAGGCAGGTCGCCGGTCGGCATGGAGTTCTTCGATGGCCGGCTTGACCAACGCCCGCACCCGGTCGATGGCCAACGGTTGAATGAAACGCTCGCGGAGCCGGTCGGCGACGCTGGGGAGCCGCATGCCGTAGCGGCTGCTGAGCCGCCCGAGCCGCTGGAGGTGGTCGTCGGCCACTTCCTGGCTGCGGCGCGCCACCGCGCGGCGCCAGAGCGTGGCCGCGTCGTTGCGGCCCTGCCGCACGAGCACCTCGTGAGCGATCACCACCGGTTTGAGATTCCAGGCAACCCGGTCGTAGCTCGCCTGAATGCGGAGGAAATCCAACAGCGTGTAGAGGAGGTCTCCACGGTCCGACTGGGTCGTTGTGCTGTTGTAGTCGATGTATTCGGAGTAGTTTTCCACGACCGATTCGATCGTCAGTTCCAGGTATCGGACGGCATCTTCGCGGGCGATGGAGTGATCGAGATCGGCCAGCAGGCGGAATTCCTCGTCGGCGCCCGGTTCGTCGGTGAGGGATTCGAGAAAGGTGTCGACCCCCTGGTGCAAGATCGCTCGCAAATTGCCGAGATTCATGAACTGCTGGGTAAACAGGTCCCGGCCGTATTGCTCGATGAAGCGTTTCAGTTCCCGCCAGCGCTGGCGGTCGGCGACCGTTTCCAGCACGGAGATGCGGATGTTGCGGCTGTGAGCAAGCCATCGGTGCAGCAACAATTCCACGGCGCGTTCCATGCACTCGATCAACTGCAAGTCCGCATCGCGAGATTTTCGTTTGGAGGGCGACCGCCGCGTGGGCCATTTCTCCGCGGAAACGACCAGGCACCCGACAATGCCGCGGCAGCCGATTTCGAAGAGCCGGTCGTACTCGGTGATCGCGCCGGCGCCGACCGGATGCGATCGCTCCATTTCGTGGACGACTCGCAGCAGATCGTAGGTTTCCCACAACATTCCCAGCCGGGGCAAATATCCCAGCAGCCTCCCCAGAACCCGTTGCAGACTCCGCGAGCGGACGACTCTCGGCGGGCTCCCGCCGCGCGTGGTGGGCACATAGAGCAATGTCTGCCCGCCCAGCGCTTCTCTCATCGCCGGCCATGCCTTGCGGACCGCAGCGGCATCGCCGCGGAGCACGGCGCGAAAGACGCGGTCGGCTGCCGGTTCCCAGGCATCGGTCGTCTCGTCGAGTTGCTCGCCGGCGACGATCCACCGGATCAACCTCGCGGCGTCGGCCATTTCCAAGCAGGCGGCGACGACCCGCTCCAGCAGCGCTTCTTTGATGCTGCGGTGACGGTCGTATTCGACCAGCGATTCGTGGGTGCCGCGCGGCCGCGGGATTCGATAGCGCTCCACCGCGGCCAGCAACTGCTCAAGCTGCCGGTAATTGGCCACTGCCTGGGATAGCCATGCCGCCAGGACGTCGTCCCGCTTCGGGTCGGACTCGCCGACCGGCAGGGCCGCGACCGTCTGCTTCCAGAGTTGCGCGATGGTTGCCAGAAAGGCCAGCCGGCGGCTGATCCGCTCCGCTTCCAGGGAGAGTTCCGTATCGGTGGCGGGAGGACCGGCGTCGAAGACCTGCCCCTCGAAGCCGTCATCGGTGCTGTCGCGGTAGGTGACGTTTTCGTAAGCGGCGCTGAACAGGTCGTCTTCCTCGGATTCGACTTCCGGGGCGAGATCCTCCGGGCCGGCCGATTGCTGCATCCCGCCCGTCAGATCAAGTTGGGGCGCCTGCCAGTACTCCTCCGCATTGGCCTCCAGAAAGTCGAGAAACTTGCGGGCCATCGGCCACTGTTTCTCCGCGGGCACGGCAGGGCCGGATTCGTCGCGGGGATGCCACAGTTCGTGCATCCAGCGAACGGCGAGCCCGAAAAACGAATAGCTCCCGTTATCGAGAGGAACCTCTTCACCCTGGCCGAGCCAGTGGACCAGCAAGGCCATTGCCGCGACCGGATCGCGATGGTCCAGCAGCGCCTCGACCAACAGCGCGTAAGCCTTGGGAGAATGGAACTGCTCGACGTGCTGCCGCCAAAAAGCCACGTCGCCGGCCGCCGTGCCGCCGGCTCGCCAAGCGGCCAGTGCGGCGGAGACCTGCCCGGCCGACTCCCAGGTCTCCATGCCGGAGACTCCCTCGAGGTCGCTGATCTCGATGCTGCCGAATTGATCCCACCACCGCGCCAGAGTCTCCATTCCGCGGGAGAGCCGCTGCTGAAGTTCTCCGCGGCCGGACGCGGCCGCTTCCTTCTCCAGGCGAGCGTAAAGGCCGAAAATCTCATCCATCGTATCGATGAGTTGGTCGATGCGGTGATCGCGGACACTGTTTTCCACCGCGGGAAAGAGGCTGAATTGACCGCCAAAACCGAGCATGTTCCAGGGATCGGCCATCGCGCCGCATGCGATGGCCCGATGCAGCAGATCCTCGATTTCAGGCAAGCGTTGGGCAGCCGTATCGAGATCTCCCCGGTCGATCTGGAGATGGGCTGTGCTCAGGCGGCACTGCACGTCGCACCGCATTCGCGCCGACGCCACCGGGACGTGGTTCACTTGCCGCTCCGCTGCTTCGGTGTAGCCGATGCGGGCAAACAGTTGCGCCAGGCGAACGTGTTGCAGTTGCTCGGCGCGGCAACGAGCGAGCTTCTGGTTGAGGTGCTGCCGCGCGGCGCCGAAAGGTTGCAGCAGCATTTTCGCTTCCGCGCGCAGACGCCGGGCGTGCTCGTCGGACATGCGGGCGAGCAACCGCTGGTAGAACTCGTCCCGGTAGGCGGCGATTTGCGGCAAGAGCGAGGCGAGGGTAACCGTGGAGTCGTGCGATTCGGGGCGGTTGCCCGTCACGCCCGATCCCATCAGCATGGTGCCGGCGAGCACGGCGGCCGCCTCGTACAGGCGCTCCTCGAACGGCAAGTCGTTCGGCTCCGTAACCCGACTGAACAAGGCATCGAGTGTGACCTGCTGTACAACGAATCGGCGGTAGTGACCGCGGTTATCGATGCGGTGCGGATCCCAGCCGCCAAAGTGATAATTCGGCCGGCGGTTCACGGGATGGTCGAAGTCATAGGCGCGGGGGTCCACGGCCAACTCCTCCATCAACGCCGGATCGAACCACGCCTGCCGTAGCAGGTCTTCGTCGGTGCCGCGGATAATCTCCAGGGTCTTCTCGAGCAAATCGTGGTAGCGGCCCACGGCCACTCCGGCCTCCTGAATGAACAAGGGGATCGGACGAACCCGCTCATGTGCATAAGGCTGCATCCTTTGTCGACCTTCGAGCACTGCCAGCGGCCGATGACCGACAAAATCGTTCAAGAGCTGAAGTGCGCCGGTGATGATCCGATCGGTCTCCTCCCAGGGCGAACCCTGAACGAGAACCGCCTCGCATGCCCGGGCGAGAAAGAAGGGCTGGAAGAGCGACTCATCGGTTTGATGAAACAAGAGGTCGCGGTGGTGGCGCCGATAAGCGGGCAAGAACTCCTCGAAAACCAGTTGGATCACTCGCTGGGCCTGGTCCGCCTGCTCAAACGCGCTGGACTGGCCGCGGAGCCGGCCGAGCCCTTCCTTAAGTAAACCGGCGAATACTCGCCAGCAGGGTTCCGTGGATTGGTCGGGCGCGCCGAGCGCGGCTTGCACCGCCAGAATGCGGCCAAACAATTCGTTGACGCTCCGGAGGAAGCGAAAATCGACGGCGCCTTCGGAGAAGTTCAGGTATCCGAGGATCTCCTCGAGATTCTTCCACGCATCGTGGTCGAGCCGGTCCAGTACCATCAATGCCCCATAGGAAGGGATTTGTCCAGGGTGTTTCGCGTCTCCCTGCCATCTTAGAACCGGTTGGGAACATGGTCTAGGCCATCGGGCCCCTGCTTTTGGGGGAAACTCGCGGCAGGACGACGCCAGGTAGATCCTGCTTGCCGAGCAGGATGGGTTGGGGGCCAAGTTCTGCTCGGCAAGCGGAACCTACGGAGCGTCCTGCGTCGATGCGATGGCCTTCACCCATGCGCGGATATGATCAATCGAGCGGAAAATCGTGTAGCGTGCTCTCCTTCCGATAGATCGGCAGATGCCGGTAGTAGACCTCGAGGATCATGGTGGCCATCGACGTGCAGTAGAGCCGACCGCCGAGTTCACTGTGGAAGTCGCCGGGGACGTACCAACTTCCCGATTCATGCCCCTTTCTCACCTGGGACTCGATCAGTTGGTCCCGCATCACCTCGTTCCACTTCTGCCAGAGATCGCCTTCCCAATGTCGCAGCACCTGGGTGGCGTAGTAGTTGTAGTACAAGTCCGTCTTGCTGGGCCCCGCCTCGGTGAGCATCTCCACTCCGCGTTGGAGTGCCGGATGGTCTCTTTTCCAACCGAGGTACATGCGGCAAAGCAGACCGATAGCCGTCGTTGCCTCGTTGCCGTCGGGCGATTGGTAGCCGGTTTTGTAGACATAGATGGCGCCGTCGTCGTCTTGAACCGTATCGAGGAAGAATGAAGCTCTCCTGACCACCGTGGGTGGAATCGGCAGGTATCCCATTTGCCCGCTCTTCAGTGCCATCAATTGCCAGCCCACCACGGAGGTGTCGCCCGGTGTTTGCGGAAAATAGCGCCAACCGCCACCGATCGGATCCTGGGCAAAACAGATGAAATTGACTGCGCGCAGCGCTGCGTCATATAGTTCCCTGTCGTCGGTCATGGCGTAGGCTTCGCAGAGGACGATGCTCGCCAGGCCGTGCGAATACATGGTTCCGCCCGCTTCGAAAAGACTGCCGCCTTGCGGACTGACCTGCATGCGTTTGATGAGGAAGTACAGCCCCTTTCGAACGGCCTTGGAGTATTTGCCGGTTTTCTGCGTATGGCCCGCGCCAAGCAGGGGCAAGAGGGCCAATGCCGTGGCAGCGTTTCTGGAGTTCGGCAGCGTGGTGGCCGAATTGCGGCAACGGCCGCGGCAACTCGCCAGGCCCGCCAGGTTGAGATTCCAGCCACCGTCGGGATATTGATGTTCGACGATCCACTTCAGCGCAGCGGCGACCGCGCGTTCGCTCATTTCATTTCCGCCCGCCTGGGAAATCAGCCTCGCCTTGGCTACCCCGCGTCCGGCCAACGCATCCCCCTCGTATCCGCCCATAGACGCCAGCAGATCGTCCTTCGGCACGGTTTCCAATCCGATGTCGCGAAGTTCGACGGACATCGTCGCCGCCGAAAGATCATTGGCCGCGGCGATATCGATCTTTTCGACAACCGCCGTCGGTTCCACGACCAAACGAACGTCGGACGGATCGATTTCCTCAAGCGGTTCGTCGGGCAACTCTAAAGGACTGAGTTCTTCGGGCCGCGAAGGGGCGACGACCAGCGCGGTCAAGGCGTCGATCCTTTGCGACGGCACCGTCAGCAGCGCCAGAATCACCAAAGCGACGACGTGCAAGACCATGCTGATCATCCAACTCGGCGTCTGGCGCAAAAGAACCTGCGCCCAGCCGGGCGGCGACGCGGTGACGCCAATTTCCGCCCCGCGCGCCGCGGGAATGCTCTTCGGAGGCGGCACGGGCAGGGCTGGAGGCAACGCCGATTCTACCGGGACGGCGCGACCCATCCTTTGCTCATTCGGCAACGGCGGCGCGGCCACCTCGGCATCCGGAAGGCTTCGGCCATTGCTGTCGGCCTCCGGGGGCTTCGGTTCGTCCGTGGTCAATTGCTCAGCGGCCGTTTTGTCGGCCATGAATCGGCTCCCCGCGTCAGAAAGCGGTGTTCCACCCGCCAGAAGCGTGGGCGATGAAAGGGATAAGAGGGTTGGGAAGGCAAATGCGGATCGTCTTATCGGATCCCGACTCGGCCGCCCCTGCGTCGAACCAACAATTCACACTAACCCGCCTTTCCAGTAAACGCAAGCAATCGCCACAGGGCACAAGACGCCCCCCTCAATACTAGCCCGCTTGAAGCCTCATCACCCTTAAACGCCTCAAGTCCGTCGCAGGTGGGCGGTGGACTCGAAGCGGCACGTAGTGTAAAAAGTCTACTTTGCGGCGGCCGGGTTTCAACTTGGCTTCGGCAAGGAACCAATTGTCAGTATTCTGCGAGCAAGTACGTCAGGCTTTCCAACTTGACACACATGGAACGGACGGCACGATTCCCCCGGACGGAGCTGCCGT
This sequence comes from Rhodopirellula sp., assembly GCA_012728855.1. Lineage (GTDB taxonomy): Bacteria > Planctomycetota > Planctomycetia > Pirellulales > Thermoguttaceae > JABWBD01. Next base: position 6,735 of record JAAYEH010000717.1, read on the forward strand.
GTTTTGCGAAAGGAATTGCCGATGCCCGCAGCCTCTCGTCTGCTCCAATGGGTGAAGCTCCGCGAGAGCTACTCGCTGCCGCAGCGGTGGATATTGCGAACGGTCCTGGCGACTTGGAAGGCCACTCGCCGATTTGCACCGCTGAACCGGATGACTTCGGAGGTCGCGGTCGACGGCCATCGGATGCGGGTGCGGTCTTTCTCCTATGACGATCTATTGACCGTTTCGCCCGACTACGAATTGTGCCTCGGCGCGATTCTTCCGCCACGGGGCGGGATCGCCGTCGACGTGGGCGCGTTCATCGGGCGCTACACACTCGCCTACGCCCGTGCGGTCGGCCCGAGTGGCCGGGTCGTCGCCGCCGAACCTTTGCCTGCGAACCACCGACTGCTGACTCGAAACGTGGAACTGAATCGGTATGCCAATGTGACGTGCGTGCCGTACGCATTGGGATCCGAGACGCGCGATGTGCAACTGATGTACGACGCGGAGACCTCGACAGCTTCGACCGTTGGCCAACTGCCACGGGCCGTAGTGGTTCCACAGGTAACCTTGGACGACCTTTTCGAGACGCTCGGCATCCGGAACGTCGATCTGTTGAAGATCGACGTGGAGGGGGCTGAGCTTGACGTTCTTGCGGGAAGCGCCCGGACTCTGGCTGCCAGCCCGGCAGTGGAAATCATCGTGGAGATCCACGGCCACCGGCAGCCGGAAACGCCATGCCCGGTATACCAGTGGCTGGTCGCTCGCGGCTACCGCGTCGCACCCTTGCGCGACGGGGAGCGGTTGTTCTACCGAGCCCAATCCGCGACAGTCGAGCACGCCAGTCTGACGCCGGCAGCCGACGGATTAACCGGCTGAGGACCGGAAGCAAGAAGAACAACCCCAGCCCTCAAAAGGCGAAACGAGCGGAGAGCGGAGATGCGATCCCTTGTGCCCCAGATTGGCGTCGCGAGGGCGTGACTACTCCTGCATCAGTTCGGCGAGCACTTCCCTCCCGATTTCTGTGCTAATCCACAGGTCGCGACTTTCCAGTTTCATTTGAGGCAACACACTACGACCAGAGCGCAAATACGGCATCGACGGCGGCGGACTCGCTCGATTCGCTTTCGTCCACGGCGCCGCTTGACCCGGCACTCAGCGATAACGAAGCCATAACAGCCGGGACACTTACCCTGAACTCACCCAGGAGGCCGCTTTGCACGTAGTGCCCGCTGGTGTCGCTTACCTGGCTGGCCACCATCAACACCTGATAAGAAAACGCGTTGTCGATACTATCCCAACTCCCTCCAGGAGGGGTGAAATAGTAGGTCGCCGTCACCGAATTCCCGCCCGTGCTCGGTGTGAAGCTGTCCAGCTTCGCCAACGTCGTGAACCCGTTTGTGGGGCAAGAAATCCGGATGTCCGAGTTACCCAACGTGGAGACGTCGATGGCAATGTTGTCCGTGTAGCGCACGTCGAACTCGTAGCGAGTCCCTCCGCTGTTGAAGACGTCCGGCGGTGTGGAACTCGCCTGCGGCAGTTCACCATCCGGCAATCCCAACAGAGTCACAGTTCCGACGGTGGTGACCACGTTGCTCCACATCGCATCGTTGTCCTGCGCACGAGCGAAGTACCGATTCTTGCCCGTGGGGAAGTTCCCGGTCGCCGCGCTGAACGACCAGCCGTCACTGCCGTCGGTGTCGGTTCCGAGCAACGCATCCGTGGCGGTGTCCAAGCTTCCGCTGCCGTTGGAGTCGCGGTAAAACTCCACTTGGGTGACCGATCCGTCGGAGTCGACGACCGCGCCGGCAGTCAACGTGACTGCGGCAGGGGCAATCACCGGATCGGGGCTGTCGCTGAGCGAGCCGATGGTGGGAGCCTTCTTCGGGGCCACGAGCACCGTGGCCGTGGCGGCAGCGGCTTTACTCCAGAGCAGGGCGTTGTCCTGTGCCCTCGCCAGGAAGTGATTCGTCCCCAAAGGAAAACTGCCGGTCGAACCGGTCCAAGTCCATCCGCTGCCGGCAGAAGTGTCGGATCCTAAGAGGATGTCCGTTCCGACCTCGATGACGCCATTCTCGTTCACATCTCGGTAAAACTCCACCTTGGCCACGGTTCCGTCACTGTCCGCCACGCCGGTCGCCGACAGCGTGAGGTTGCTTCCCTGAGTCACCGAATTCGGACTGGCGCCGAGCGCGGCGATGCTCGGGACGCCCCAATAGGCGAACACTGGTTCTGCGCTCGGCTCCTCGACGCCGTCCAACTCGACTTTTTCAAAGTCGTTCAGCCAGAGGGCTTGGGGCAAGCTCGCCAGCGGCACACCGTCGGGCGGGCCGAACGTGTCCGTGTTGAGCATGGCGCCGGCGAGAACCGCGCGATCCTGGCCCGCTCCGGCGAGAGTCTCCACTTCGTCGAATGATCGAGCGTAGTAGATGAAGGGACCGAGCAAATTCGTCCCGGCGAAGCTCACCTCGGTGGCCGCGGCAGTAAGCACGTTGGCGTTGGCGTTGCCCTTGAG
>JAAYEH010000718.1 GCA_012728855.1 Rhodopirellula sp.
AACGCTTGCGTGTTGCTTGCCCGCACGCGTGGCGAGCGAACGAGCCACGCCGCCGCCGTGGGTGCGTCAGCGGACACTTCACCGGCCCACGGGATCGATGCTGACGCGCGCCGGCGAAGACGCATCGCGCGATCGCATGAATGAGCGAGGTCAAGTTGTGGCAGCTTGATCGTCGCTTGCGGCTGCGCGCTCGTTGGCCGCATAGGCAATCGTGTATCGGGCAGCGCGCTGTGGCCCCCCGCTTCGCACGACTCATTGTCATCGCGACGGTCCTGCACGAGTGCGCCGCGATCTTTCTTGCTGGCAATTTCAGTGTTGACCGGCACGCGCCCGCCCGTCAATGGCGGGGTTCCCAAACTGAACTGTTACCTTCCGGTGGCGTCTGGAATATCGTGCCAGAACCCAGCCGCCAGCCGTCGCGGCACCGGCTACGCGGCTCTACTTCCAACGCAAGGTTGCTCGCAGCTATCGCGGCGGCATAACGTCGCAACAGGATCGGCAACGAGATGGCCGGCGGACCATCGCGGCCGCCACGGTTCCCCTGACGGCCACCGGACCGCTCGTGGGCGAGGCGATCGTGGGCACGCACCGCGTGCAAGAGGCCGATTGGCTCGGGTACAGCGGCCGAACCCGGTGGATCCGTGTCACGCTCACCTTAATACTCGCGGACGGTCTTATCCCGCAGGATGGCGAGTCGACCGAATCGCACGGCCCGGCCGGCTGGATCCCCGTGGTGGAGTTCACAAGCGTTTCGGCCGACTTCCAAGGCATACTCGCGACACGAGGCACAAAGATCATGCCGTCCGCGCCGGCCAACACCACGTCGCCGGTGCAGACCAGCACGCCAGCGCAGTTGATCGGGAAGTCGTACGACTTGGTGATTATCCGGCCCGGTCATACGCCCCCTCGTGGAATGGCCGTTGCAGCAGTAGACGGCCGGCCGCTTCACTTTGACGATTTCGTCCGTGTCCCGGGCGACCCCGTTGGTGACGGCGCCGACGATCCCCTCCGCGGCCTGGCCCAAGCTGTTGTACGAACCGATGTTGCCGCCCTCGTGGACGCCGCCGGTATCCATCACGACGACATCGCCCCGGCTTGGCGACTTTCGTCTAACCGTCTTGAACCCGCCCATACGGCTCGCTCTTTAACTTCTTGAATCCGTCGGCGTCATGAAATGAGTTCCGTCCTACGCGAACGTCCGACGGTACGTAGCGAACCGTGATGGCAAAGCCCACGCAACGATGGGTGAACTTCTCCGTGTCGCGCCACAAGGACCGAATCGAATTCTCCATCAGGCCGATGTCTTGCAGGCCGATCAGGTCCATGCCGTCACAGACATCAGTGGCCCTCAAGTCGCGGTACAGTTCGAGGATCTCCCGCCGGGCTCCCTTCGAATCGTCGAAGCTCTTGTTCTCGAGAATCTGCACACCTTAGGGGGTACGCCGCTCTTGAGCCAGACAAGTTGCCCTGCCCGTGATCCACTCGCCAGCCAAGCCTCGACAGCAACCAGACAGCATAGAGAACAACGGTCAAACACGGCTGGAAATCGATGAATGGGATCAACTCCTCGGGGTGGTAAATCAAGTCAAATCTTGTCTTTTACTTCCAGCCAGAAGTCAATGGCCCCGTCGGCGAACCCTCGAAGGAACACGCCGCTATCCCGATTGCGATCGGCCTGGTCGTCATCGCCAATCGCTTTATCCCAAAACCATTTCGCCACGTCTCGATTGCCCTCGTGCTCGGGATGAACCGAAAAGTACAATCGCTCGGCCGCGGAATAGGTTTGGCTGTCATCCGTAAAGTATTCTTCCCAGTCGCAATTCGGGCTGTCCTCGATCTCGGCTCGCAATTCCTCCAGCCGTTGGAGTTCGAAAGCCTCGGCGCGGTTCATTGCCCATTTGACGCCGTCCTCTCGCCCCGCCCGGTACTCCGCCGAGTCGGTCTTCCGCTTCGATGCCCGAAGTCGTTCAATTGCAGACATTTGAGTTTTCTTCTCCTTCCGGGCCGCGATCTCCCCCAGTTTGTCCTCGAAAGCCTGGCAAGCTAGAGCCGACCAGTTGATCAACTCTTTTGCTTTGTCCATCCGGGCCTTCAGTTCTCGCGGGAGGGAAATCGTCGTCCGAATAATTGTGGAACGCGTCTTGCCCATTTTCGCACACTCCAGATAGGGTGAGTATTCGGCTATTATACAACGACGCCATAACCTGACAAGTCCCTGCGAAACATAATCTCGCCCGGCCAAAGATTTGCAGATTTGCAGATTTGCACTTATGCAGCCTCGTCACTTTGAGCTTCGGTGGGCACAGAGGGTTTGCACTGCGACACCGTATCAAGAATCGCATGTTTTACAGGTTGGGTTCGGATCGCTCACCAGTGCCCGCCAGGACAGGGTTTCATCCGGCGGCAGAGCAGGAGAATTCGTCCGGCCAGTGTAGCACGCCGGCGATCCGCAATAGCCTTGAGGAAAATTCGCCTCAAGGCTAATTGGGCAGGACGGGCTTGGCCCGCTGGGAGCGAGCACGAACCTCGCGAGCCAAGTGGCAGCGAGAACACGACATGGAGGCCTATCTTCGCACAACGGTAACCTTCGTTCCCACGGTCTCCCGCCGCAGGTTTCCGCCATCATCGAGTTGCTGCCGATCATAGACGACCAGCAGGGTGTTAGGGGCGATTTCCTCGACAGAGTTGTAGCTCGTAGTCGGCCCACTGTAGAAGCAGAAGTGACCGGTCCAAGTACGCCCTTCGTCGAGGCTGAAGGCAAGCCAATTGCCCGGCCGGCCATAGGTGCAGACGAGGACGCCGTTCTGCATGCGACAGGCGCTGGGCCACACACCGCGGTCAGCGATCGGTTCCGGCGTACTCCAGGTCTTGCCTTCGTCGGAGGAGCGACTGAGATACAGCGGCGTGTACTTGCCGCCGCTGCCGCCGGTCCGCATGAAGCAGAGCGCGTCGCCACCGGGCAGTGTGAGCAAGTCGGCTTCGCAAAAGCTCTCCAGACCAATCTGGGGGTCATAGGCGACCGTGGACAGGTACTCCCATGTCTTACCTCGATCCGTGGAGCGGACGACGAACGTGCGGTATTTGAAGCATTGCCACTCCGGCGGCATGGTGGGAACCAGCACGCGGTCGTTCTTGAACTGCCCGTACATGGTCGCCAACAGACTCCCGTCGCGAAGGCCAATGATGGCGTGGTCGGCCAGCGGGCCCTCGTAGGGTTTGCCGTCGTCGCCAGTTCCCCCCGCGGCCTCGGGGATGTGCAATACGGCCGTTTCCGACTTCGTTGTCCGACCGTTGTCCGTGGAACGGAGGAGTGGGACGGTAAAGTAACCGTCGCGATCGGTCGCCTTGCTGTGAAAGCCCAACTGGACGATCTCGCCGTCAGGAAACTGGTAGGCGCCGCTGTGGAATGCGGGGCCACGTTGCCAGCTCT
>JAAYEH010000719.1 GCA_012728855.1 Rhodopirellula sp.
GGCCGTCTCGAAATCCAGCGCGCCCGCCACGGTCACTACGCCTGTCGAAGGATCGATGGCAAACCGTCCACCGGCGTTGTCGGCGAGTGCGTAGCTCACCGTATCGCCTCCGTCGGAGTCGGTCGCCGCGGCGGTTATGCCGACTGTGTCGCCGATCGCGGCATCTTCGGCCACGGTATTGGCGGCGAGGTTGGCGTCGCTCACGAGGCCGACGCCCGCTTCATTGACATCCATCACCGCTATGGTGAAGTCCGCCGTGCTCACGCTGCTGTCGCTGCTGGTGGCGAGGACGGTAATCGTGTGGCTCATCGCCGTCTCGGCGTCCAGGGCTCCCGCGACCGTCACCACGCCCGTGGCGGCGTCGATGGCAAACAACCCGCCCGCATTGTTCGTGAGACTGTAGCTCACCGTATCGAATGGATCGGCGTCGATCGCCAAGGCCGTCAGCCCCACCGTAGCGCCGATCGCCGCATCCTCGGCCACCGTATTCGTCGCCTCGTTACTATCGCTCACCGGGCCGACAGCCGTCTCCTCGACGTCCGTCACCCCGATCGACAGAACCGCGGCATCATTCGGATCGGGGGCGAGATCGGCATCATTCACCTGGACCGTCACATCCAACTGGGTCTGGGCCTCGTAGTCCAGGACCTCCCCGGCCTTCAAATACAGGCCAGCCATGAACCCGCCGGCCCCGCTTGCCGGATCGATTTCAAACCGCGCTGCATCCGCTCCCGCCAGGATCAACGCGTTGGTTCCCAAGGCGTCGTCGGTGACGACGATATCGGCCACGTGGATCCGGGACGAAGTGTCGCTGCCTTCCGGCAGCAAGGTGGTCGTGTTCTGAAGGGCAACGATTGGGGCCTCGTTGAGATCATTTATCAGGATCGAGAGCGTCTGCACGAAGGTCAAGTTGGGAGTGCCGCCGTCGGCCACCGTCACCTCCACTTCATACGGACCCATGGTTTCATAATCCAGCCATCCGTCGTCCAGCACCAGCTTGTTCAAGTCGTCGATACTGAACACGTCCTGGTCCGCTCCGCCGGTGATGGTATAGGAGAGTTCGTTCCACGGCGCTACCGCATCGGGATCGGTTCCCGTCAACACACCCACGACATGCCCGGCCGTGGTGTCGACGTTCTCGTCGACCGTGCCGTTGGAGATGGTCAGCCCCGTGGGCGCGCGGTTGGCGCCGCTTGCGATCGTTACCCGGTAGTCCTCGACTTCGCCGGTCATCGCCGTGCCGGTATACGACAAGTTGCGGTTTTCGGGTGTGTCTTCGGCAAAACGGAAGCGGGCGTAGGTAGCGCCTGTTTTCGCGTCCGCCGGCACTGTCACACCCCGCGTGATCGTGCCGCTGCCCAACGTATCCCACTCCCACGTGAAGTGCTCCCCGCCATCGTCCCAGTCGCCGTCGGCGTTGAAGTCGAACCAAGCGTGGAGTACGCCCTTCTTGTCCTGCGGCACCTGCATCGCTACCTGGATCTGCCCCGTCGTCCCGGAGACCAGCGGCGTCAGGAACGTCACTCCATCCTCGTCGTCGCTGGTCAACGTGTCGTCGCCATCCGCAGCGACCGAGGGGCGGCCGTTGGTGTCGGCGTCCACGCGGGCGCCGAGGAACCAGCCACTGAGACCCTGGCCAAGGTACGTGCCGCTGATCACGTGCCGCGCGCCGTTGTCTTTCAACAACGTGGGGTACGGAGCCGGCGCATCGCCGTAGTCGAGCGATCCGTCGTCGTTCCAAACGCCGATCGGCACTTGAAGGCTGCTCGGATCAGGATCACCATTCGAATCCCTACCCTCAGGGAACAGATCTCCGTCCGGACTGCTCAGATTGAGGTAGAACTCCTCATCCGGCTCGACCGTGGTATCCCCGTAAATGACCAGAGTGTACGGGGTGACCACCTCTGGTTCGTTCCGATTGGCGACCACAATCTGATACGTGCCGCCCTGATAGCTCCGCCAGGCCACAAACGAGTCGCTGACGGCCGGATACCAGTCGTTCTGACTGTAGTTGGAAATATTCGTTCGCGTGGCGTCCGGACCGATCACCCGGTAGTAGTTTTCCCAGTTGCCGCCCACGAAGCTGTGCCATGAGACGCGGCCATCATTGACGCTCGGGCGCTCGTCGAGCCAGGAATTGCTTGACAGGTTTGTCGGCTGGCCGCCGCGTTCGAGATTGTAGTAGTAGATCTCGATATCGAACCCATCTGACGCCTGCCAGACGATGTCGTCGCGCGAGATCGAGGCAAAGGTGTCGTCCACGGAGTTGTCGGTCAGTTGCACGGGGTCTGTCGTGCCGAACTCGTAGACAAACAACTCGTAGTCGTTCCCGTCCCACTCCTCGTAGACGACGGCATAATCGCTGATTTGCGGGTTGCGGTCCTCGACGGCATTAGTGGTCAGCCGCCTCGGGACACCGCCCTCGTAAATCCAGATCTCGCGACTGTTATTACTGGTTCCAACTACGCTGGTCCACACAACGAGAGAACCGGTCGACGATCCCGCAAGCAGCGGCCCTTGGTCTTGCAGCGTATTGTCGGTGAGCCGAATGGTCTGGCCCGTGTTCTCGAGGTGGTCGTCGACGTCCTTCTCGATGTCGTAGAGATAGATCTCCCGATCGCTGCCGTCCGTCGCGGTCCAGGCCACACTCAGGTCCGAAACCTGGACATCGAGGTTGTCCACATTGTCGTAGGTCAGGCGGAGTACCTCGTCGAATCTCGTGTCGTAGAGAAACACCTCGTAGTCGCTCTCGCCGTCGGGGATACCCGACCATGCCACGTACCGCTCGCCGCCCACGGCCGGATACCGGTCGTGCCTGCCGTTGTCCTCCGCGACTCCCTGGCTGTAATCCCGGTCCGAAACGTTCCGCACTTCTCCCGTGCCGTGGTCGTAGACGTAGACGTCCCAATCGTCTCCGTCGTTCGTTTCCCACACCAGCAATTGTCCGGAAGCCCGATAGTCGTAGCTGCTGCTGCCGCTGCTGTTGGGAAGCGTCTGCGTCGTCCAGGTGGCGGCCGGAGGAACCTGCGGCGGTAGGAAGATTGTCGTGTCGACCGGCTGGTAGTCGCTGTTGGCGGATGCCGTTCCGTTTCCCGTTTCCAGGTTGAGTGTGATCTGCGAGCCAAAAGAGTGGCTCCGATGCACATTTACCGTCACCTGGGTCTCACCGGAATTGCCTTCTGCGACCGCCACGCCATCCACGCGAATTTGAGGGGTCAGGTAATTGCCGAAGTTGATGCCGGAAACCTGGTCTCCTATGTTCAAGCTAAGCGGATAGGAACCGTCGCCTGTCGGATACGTTTGGACCCAGCCGTCCGCGTCCGCCCCGCCGTAAAAAAGATCCTCCCGGAAGGTGTAGGCTCCCGCATACAGACCGCTGATGTGGTAATTCCCGAAATGGTCCGTGATGTCGTACGGCTCCAGTGCCACATCTCGTGTTGGATCGAAGACATCGTTGCCGTTGCGATCCACGTAGTCGAACTTGCCTACGCCTCGGGTATACACCCCGTCGTCGTATGGCGAATCAGCATAGACCAGGAAACCGCGGAGCGGAACCTCCGCGCCATTCCACAACCCGTCCTGATTCGCGTCGAAGAATTTCGAGCCGCTGATCGAGCAGGTGCCGACACCGATTTCTACCAGATAGTCTTCCACTTCGCCGTCCGGCACCAGATCCCAGAACGTCCCAGGTGCCGGGCCTTCCGCCGTCAGCCCCGTCTCGTGGCTTAAACGAAATCGGGCGATTGTCGTGAGATTCGCCAAGTCTGCCGGAAGCGGATTCGGCGTGGTTACGGTGTTCTCCCCGTCCGTCAACTCCCAATCCGTCAGAATCTGCTCCGTCTGGAAGTTGCCCTCGCCGTCAACGTAGCCCGCGAAGCTCCCGTCGCCGTTCAGGTCGATCCAGGCATGGAGATACTTATTGGATCCTGTTAGATCGGTCACGTTCACCAGGAATTCTGCCGTCTGCCCGGGGATCAGCGTCCGGAGCGAGTAAGGCTCTTGCCGCGGAACGACAAATACGATGCCGTCGTCCTCCGTGTCCGCTTCCGCTCGAAGATCCGTCTTTGGCGTCAGCTCGTAGCTGATGCTCTCGTCGGGCGTGCCGACGCCCAGGTAGAACCGCGGGTCGTAGGCGTGCCGCGCGTCGGCATAGCCCGCCGCATCGCCGAAGTCCACCGGCTGGTAGTTGCCGAAGTTCAGACCCGTCAACGCCTGCGCCGGACCCACCGCCACGCCGTAGCCCGACGTGTAGTACGCCAAGTCGCTGCCCAGCGTGTCCAGCACCACGTTCAC
>JAAYEH010000720.1 GCA_012728855.1 Rhodopirellula sp.
ATCCCAAAACCGCCGGGGACTGGCTCATTTTGCGGAGTCTTCGGAGCAAAATGTGCCTGTCCCCCTCTCCGCCAAGGTTTTGGGATAGGCTCTTAGTGCTTGGAGATTGGAGATTGGAGCGGGGAGTACCGAGTACGGAGCCACGAACAACAAAGCGCTGTCGCGTGGGCGCGGTCGGCTCCTGCCGGGAGGGGCCGGCAGGAGGTTTTGGTGATGGCGTAAATTGCCAAAGAGCGATCTATACATGCGTTCCGTATGCGAATGTGATGATGGCTGGTGCGGCGCGATCCGTCAATCGCTTTTCTTGAGCCAAGCGGACAAAATGGCGCGGCAGCGGGACGCGGCGAGGGGAGTTTTTCGCCATGTCGAGTTTTCTGCGATTTGACTTGGGCGAGAGCGCCCTCCACAAGCGGTTGAGGAGACTTGATTTGGGTCGCACCAGCGTGCGCGCAAGTCGGCAGCGGCCGAAAGCGGGGTGTCTAAAAAGTCGCTCGCGAGTGAGCCGACGGGAAGTAGCAATGAGACGAGGCAACGGCGATGCTTTGCAGGCGTGCGAGGGAAACGTCGTGCGGTGAGCGGGAAGAGATGACGCCAGTTTGATGGACAGTCGTAGCGATTAGAGTTTTCCCTGTGAGGTATATTGTTTGGAGATTCGAAGTACCGGTGCCTCTTCTCTTCTGTTCCTGTTTGGTGGAGGTCTCACCATCGTTCAATCCAAGCGACTTCACGGCCCAGGGTTCGGAAAAGATCCTCTCGGAGAAACCGTATGAGCACAGCCAGTTTGGAAGACCGCGTAACGGCACTTGAGTCGCGGTACGCGGAACTGCTGAGGATAGTGCAGGACCGGCCGCCGAAAGACGGCTGGCGGAAGGTTGTGGGCATGTTCGCGAATGATCCGCAGATCGAGGAACTCCATCGGGAAACACGCCGCATTCGCGAAGAGGATCGAGAGGCCGCCCGAGTCGGAAGTGAAGCATGATCATCCTCGACACCGATCACGTCAACATTCTCCAGATCGGCAAGGGGCGGCTTACGATCAACTGATCAAGCTGGTCCGGTTCTTTCAAGCCTGGAACATCCTCCGTTTCAGCGAGGATGCCGCCTCTACCTTTCGTGGGTTGCGACAGCAACGTGTGCGGATCGGCAGCCTGGATCTCAAGATCGCCAGCATCGCGCTGGAGCATGGCGCAACCTTGCTGTCGGCAAACGCCCGAGATTTCGACCAGATCCCGGGCCTGCGGGTTGAGGTCTGGCTCCATTCCGCCGGGTAACGTCTCGCCGAAATAGGTCGTCGAAATAGGGACATCAAAAGTCGCCAGTTTGGCCAATATCAGTACTGTCCCTTTTCTTCTCCCTGGTCTTTCAACACGGCAGTGAACAACTCCCGGTGCGACGTCCGCTCTTTATCCGCAAGAGGAAGACAAGGGCAGGAGAGGAACTATACCACAGCGCGGAAGGACGCGCAAAGGAGGTGATGTGTGTCGAACGCGGTTTGAACGGGGGCCATTATCGCGGGTTTGGAAGGGCCGGCGGTTGCTGAGGAGGTGGCTCAGCCGGGGGCCTTTTTAGAACGGCACGGCAGGGAACGGCACGAAACGCGGAACGCGAACGGCAGGGGGGCAACGCGAACGGCACCGGGTCGGACTTTAAGCGCTAACTGAGCAACGGGGCCACGCACGGATTCCAGTTAGCGGTTAAAGTCTGGCCCTGACAGAACCGTCCTCGGCCAAATTGTTGAGCGACGACCTTTTCGCCCTTCTGGCCCCTGACCACACGGCTCAGGAGCGCGGCAAGTCCCGCCCGGGGAAGAAAGATGCCGAACTGACCGACCTGGCACTGCTGGAATTCCAATTGGTGGGATGAAACGGCGCCAATGCGTTCCGCCCTCGGCCGCCTGCGACCGGGCGGTGAAGGCGACTGGGTGGCTAGCTCGCGCCGCCGTAGCCCGCCCAATCTTGCGCTCCGGCGGGACGAGACCGCCGGGGGCGTTTGAAATCTAGCCCGGCCGCCTTGTGCGGCCGGTGAAGGAGATTGGGCGCTACCGCGCCGCCGTAGCCCGCCCAATCTTGCGCTCCGGCGGGGCGAGCCCGCCGGGAGCGATTGGCGATGGAATTCCTGGAACTCAATCCGGTGCGGGCGGGACTGGTGGCGCGCCCTTGCGACTGGCGTTGGAGCAGCGCCTGGGCACGCCTTGCCGGACGCGACGAACAGCCTGGTCAAAGTTGCCCCCTTGCCGGCTACATTTCGCAGCGGACGATGCGCCGGCAGGGAATCGGTAGTTCGTAGGCGTCGCTACCGCGAAGGATCGCTACCCCGCTGTGCCAGCAGTCTGCGAGCATTTTCGTGAGTGATCGCTTTGAACTCGTCCGGTGAAAGTTCCGACTCCTGGAGTTTCAGGAGGGCGGACTCCAGAACGAACAGCGGCAGATGGGATCCGAACAGAATCCGCTCGACCGGGACATGCCGCAAGAGGTTCGCGATGCCCTCGACCCCTTCCAGCATCGATATCTCAAAGTAGACTTGCCCGGCAGCAAGCAGCGCGTCGAGCGTATTGCCCTGGACCGTCTTCAATGCATCCAGGATCAGCAGGCACAACCCGGGGCGAGCCGCCATGAGTTTCGCCAAAGGCTTCGGATCCACATCGGGAACCCGCATCAAGGGGTGCTGCATCCGCGTATCCTCGATGCGCACGACAAGCTGTACGATCAGCCCGCGGTCCTCTGCCATCGTGAGCAATTCCGCCAAAGCGGGATCGTCGAGACCATACCCATGGTAGCCGGGATAGAGTCGAATGCCCGGCATCTTGTGCTCTTCGTGGCAGCGGCGGAGATCCTCGCGCCAGTCGGGGAGCGTTGGATTGACCGTGCCGAACGGCAGCAGCATCCCGGGTGGCCCCTTACGGCAATCGGCAACCAGACTCGCATTGACCGCAGCAACGTCCTTGTGAAAGATCCCGTCGAAGCTCGCCGCCCAAGCCTGGGTGACGCCACCGCCTTGCAGGTTCTCGGCCAGCTTCGGCAACTCGTCGCAGGGAAGCCTGCGAAACGGCCAACGCGAAAGGTGGACATTCACATCGATAATCATGGTGTCATCCCCTTGGCTTCAAAAACGGGTGCGAGCATTCGCTTGATGTTTCCCGCGAGAATCAATCGTTTGGCGTCGTCAGAGACGTCGGCCCCATAAACCTTCGCCAATTGAGAAGCAAAGCTGCGTCCGGAGAAATCGCTGCCGTACATCACCCGTTCGGCCCCCAGTTCACGAACGGCCATCTCCACGAAACCGGCAGTCGGGTCGCCGCCGCAGATCTCCGCGGTCACATTCGGCACACCGCGGAGCGCCCGAATGCCAAGTTCCCAATCGCCTCCCGCGTGGGCGGCAATGAACGACGCGCGAGGATGCCGCGCGGCCAGGATCGCCAGATCTCCAGCCGTCGATTCCCCGGGCAGGTTGCCCGTGATCTTGTACCACGTGTGTTGCAGCACGGGCACCTTCAACTTCACGGCGCGCTCGACGATCGGATCGAGACATTCCTCAAAGCATCTCACGGCCACCCACAGTTTGACGCCCACCATCGGACCGCCGCCAACGCAGCGATCCATTTCGGCGAGGCTTGCCTCCGTGTGTTTGGGATTGAGATAGACGAACCCATAAGCTCGGCTGCCGGAATGCTCCACCGCTTCGAGAACCTGATCGTTCTGCCGGCGCATGTCGTCGGGGGTCGGTTCATAAGACCACGGGTAGCCCATGAACACGATCACCCGGTCGATCCCCATTCGATCGGCCGACTTCAGTAAACTCGCGATCTTCTGCCTGGGAGTATCGCCCGCCGCCGTCAGATGGCCGTGCATATCCCAGATTTCGTAGTCAGGCAGCGGTATCGATGGTTCTTTCGCAGCCGCTCGCGTACAGCGCAACGCCACACCGGTCGCCACCGCGGCCTGCGCCGCCCCCACCAACACCGACCGCCGTGTGATTTTGCGATTGGGAGAGTCCATGGTTCTGTGTCTCCAAGGCAGGTTGGCATCGTCATCCTCCTAGTTCTACAGTCCTCGCCAGCCCGTGCCAAGTCACTGTCAGCTTTCCAAAGAAGATTGCCCTTTTCCAAGTAGAATTGCGTGGATGAACGGCCAAACGACGCAACCTCGGGGGTTCGAAGCGCTCGGCACCAATTCGATCGATTTGCTGTTCGCGTCAGTCCAATGCCCGTACCAATCGTCTTTCGACTGTTGCCGTGCTTGAGTCGCCCCGGCCGCTTCCCGAGGTGCAAGGGCTCGAACTCGAAGAGAAACGCCGGGACGCCGACCTCCGGAAGTTCCCGGCAGCTCGTGCGACACGCTGGCGATCGCGTTGTTGGCGGGCGTGCTGGCGACGGTTGCCGGCAGCCGAATGGGGGACGGGAGGATTGGTATCTCGGTCGCCGAGAACTTGACGCCCCCACTCCGACAGTGTATCTATAAATGGAGTCTTGGAAGCGATCCTAAGGGTATTGGTCATGGCGACGACAGAGCAGGAAATCGATAGGTTCGCGGAATTTGCCAAGGATCAACTCCGCCACGGTGAAACCAGTTCGATTGACGAGCTTTATGACCGCTGGCGGTTATATCATCCTTCCGCCGAAGACGCACTCGCGATCGAGGCGTCAATTCGCGACATGGAACATGGAGAGACGGGCCGACCGTTTGAGCAGTTCGCCAACGAATTCCACAGGCAAAACAGCATTTCGAAATCGCAGTTATTCTGAAACGGATAATTCTCCCCAGAGCCGAAAGCGATGTGCGGGATATCTTCCACTGGATTTCTCAGCGATCCGCGGAAGGCGCCCTACGTTGGTGGAGTGCTTTCGAACAGGCTGCCCACAAGACTCTCGAAAATCCCGAGGGCTACGGGTTCGCTCCCGAAAACGGTCTGTTTCCGTACGAACTCCGTCAGTTTCTTTTCAAGACACACCGCGGAAGATAATACCGCGGGGTATTCACGGTGCTTGGCAACGAGGTCCGCATTCTTCGTGTTCGGGGCCCAGGTCAACCGCCCCTTGAAGCGGATGAAATGGAGTGAGCGGAGAGTCGAGAGCCACCGCGGGACAAGTGGCCCCATTTGTGTCGAGCAACAGACTAGGATGTCTTCGCGGATGAGACGGCTCGCCGCGCCTCGGCCAGGTCGCGGATGAGCTGCTCCAACTCGGCCGGGTCGAGGTGCTGCTGCAGCAGCTTCTGCGTGTCGGTGAAGAGCTTGTCGATCCGGCGTTGGACGGCTGGATCCTCGGAATAGATCTTCTTGTGTTCCCGATCCAGATCGCGTCCGAACTCCTCCCGGTTCTTCATCTGCCGCAGCTCGCTAAGCAGCGTCTCCGCCTCGCTGAACTTTCCCTCCGCCATGCGGCCGCGAATTCTCGCGACGAGGACTTCCCGGCGAGTGACGAGGTCAACCAACTCCTCCTGCAAACCATTGACGAAGCCCTCCGCCTCCAAACGCTGGTCGTCGTCGGGTACCGGCGCCACAATCTCCCTCTCCACACCGGGCACGATGGGCAGCCTGGCAAGCAGTGCGCCGCCGCTCTTGACCAGCAGCACGCACAGCGGCGGGCGGTTCAATGGTTCCTGGAACCTTTTCCGGTCCTTCTCGTCAAATTCCCCATGGCCGGCGGATTCTGGCCTCGCGGCGCCAAGGCGACGGACGGTTCGCGGCACCCGGGGGAAGGCAGGGGTTTCGGCTTCTGCCAAGCTCTGGCGTTCGAACTCGACCAGAGCAGTCCGTACGTGTTCAAGTGGACGGACCCGTTTATGCACCATGTGGAAGTTGTCCAGTTGTGCTATGACGGAACGCGGTTCGAGGTGACTGAGCGCGAGCTTGCCGGCATCGCGTCTCCGCCGGTCGCCGGCCCAGGCGGGTGGCAGTTGGTCGCGCCCGGCCTCACCAACGCGATCGCTGCCGGCGACGATTTGCTCCAGCCCGTCACGGCGCAGCACGACAGCAAGCACCAGAGCGGCGTCTGCCGCTGGCGATGGCAAGACGGGCACTGGACTGCTGCTGCGTTCGTTCCCGTCTGCGTGGGATCTGAACCCAGTCTGGTACGGTTAGCCAACCGTTCTCTCCTGTTCGCTGCGCGCCTCTCCGGCGAGCAGGTCGGCACGATCCTCATCCTGCGCTCGGCCGACGACGGCGCGACATGAAAGGAAGCCGTGCGTCAGGTCGGCGCCACCTCCGCCGCACCGGTGAGCATAGGCCGAACGGCTTGCGGCATCCCGTTCATCAGCTCGAACCAGCGCGGGTCGGACCGAACCGAACTCTCTTTCTGGACCGTCGACGGCACGCGGCTGACCGGCCCCCGGCTCATCCGCAACTGCATCCCCGAATTCGGTGCGCTGCCTCCAGAGACGTTCTGGTACGCCGACCACCCCTCGTCCTCCGTCCTCCGGCTGGCTGACGGGAAGTGGCATGCTTTGCTGGCATACCGGGTCAAGGCGTACCACCTCCCCACGCGAATGCGGGAAGAACCCGCGCTACCCCAGACCGGCTGCTACGTGGAGGAAGTCATCTCGACCGGCACGGCTGTAGGCGAGTGGCGTTTCTGACGGAGACTACAATCGCCTAAACAGAAAACGACAATAAGACATCCAGCCTTTCTCCGTCACGGACCGTTTCGCCTTGTCAGAACATTCGGCTGCGGCGCGTGTGGCACTGATTTGACACGTGTGGCACTGATTTGAGTTGAATGGGCGTGCCATGCAGACGCTTGGGCGACTTGCCCGCCTCCGCCTGGGCTCGTCGCCTGGATGCGGTCATAGGTCGAGCCGAGCTCGCTCTCTTCCGGCGTTTCGGTTGGCGCGACGGGCGATGAGTTCGCAAAGGCACCGCATCAGCCAAGAAAGGATGCCCAGCCGCCTCCGACGCTCGCCCGCTACCACCGGGTCGGCAACGAGCATCGCCAACTCGTGCGTTTCCGGTTCGGCGGACCGGCCATCTGCCTCCCGTCGCTGCGGAAAGAATTGCCACCAGCGTTGCGCAACGAATGGATAACGACGGCAAGGCCGAGGCGATACCGAATGCGATCGGCTTATTTGCGAATCGTCCGTCGCAGATACCTTGTGCCGGCCAAACGACGCGAAAGCTTTGCGCCCCGGTGCGATCCCATGCAGCCAGCGACGGCCCGCGCGCGACGCCTGCGCGACAATCCGGTCGCCTCGTCCCACCGGTTCCGGACGTAGTTCCGTCGAAAGGAACCTCCCATGGCAGGCGGATTTGTGTCACCAAAGGACGACCAATGCTCATGGTACAGCGGTGGAGAGGCGTTAGCGGACCGGCGGCAAGCTTGGCCCCCTTCTCTGGAATCGGGCCGGGGGGCAAAATAGACGTTCGCTCGGTGGCGGCCTATTGACATGCCAGGGAAACGTGATAGCTTGACGGGCTGCATCTTAATTTCCCGCCAATCTTTCGTCGGTGGGAGGGTGAATGCCTTCTGAGGGAGCGATTGCGTTCTCACTCGCGGTTCGAGCGTGGTCCGCGCAAATTCTTGAGAAGACTCGCTTTTTGCAGTACCTCCTTTCGGGTTCCGGGGACGTTATCGCGGTCGAGGCGGACGGGCTTCCAAGCGTGCGGCTCGTGGCGTGAGTCGCTTTTCGATATTCATTGCTTCTCCACAAGGAGAGGCGAAGGGGATGTCGCTGCCGCTCGGCATCAGGCAGCCGCCGAGTGGACTCGGGCTGGATGTCTTGGCTGAGTTTTCGATCGACCATGGGGACGAAACGCCGCAGGCCTTCGCTCCCTAGCGAAGAACCGTCCATCGGCGTGCTTCCCACCGTGTCCGCCTTTGCGCTGACACGGATCCTTCTTTCTGAGGAGAGACCGTGATGGCTGGCCCATTGGTTCGCCGGTTTTCCAAGCGTCGAGGGCCCAGGCAGGGAAACGGGACACTGCGTCCGCAGAGGTATGGCGATGCTTCGCGGATCCGCCGTCTGGCAATTGAGCCGCTGGAAGACCGGCGACTGCTGGCGGTGGACCTCGATCCGCTTGACGAAGGTTTGAAGGATTTCTTCCCCATCCTCCAAGACCGTCTCAACACCGCCTTTTCCGCCAGCCCCATACCGCTGATCGGCGACCAGTTGGCGTCCCGTGCGCCGGGCCACTTCGCCTCGAAGATTGCCACGGCTCTTCAGGACTTCTCCGTCGCCGCGGGCGATTCGGCCGCCGACGTCGCCGACGCTCTGAAGCAAGCGCTCGGCGGTTTGATCGCGTCCAGCACGGACGTCCAATTCACGAATCCCGATGAGTCGCCAGTTGATTTTTCTGTCTCACTAGCCGACACGATCGTGGGACAGCTCGATCTGGATCTCACATTGGGAGACGACCCCTTCCTGAAGCCCCTGGTCGGCAGCGAAGGCGTCGTGGACGTCGCCGTGAACTGGACGTTCCTTCTCAAGTTCGGCGTCGGCACGACGGAAGGTTTCTTCATCGACACCGCATATCCCAACGATCTGACCGCGGTGGTCACGGCAAAGCTGGAAGACGACTTCAGCGCAATCGGCAAACTCGGTTATTTTTCGGCCTGGTTCCAGGAGGACGCGACGGCGTCGACAACTTACCAGGGTCAAACCATGACCGGCTCCTGGTACGTTCGCCAGTACCAGTTCGATCTCTCGGACAGTGACGAAGATGGGCACCTTGCCGCCACGGAATCACTGGACGTTGAGTATACCACGCCACGGGACAACGGAGAGGCGCACCTCGACATCGAGGCCGCCTTTATCCCAGACCTCGCGAAATGGTCGAACGGTAGCGGGTTGTCCGACGCGGAACGCTCCACACTCTTCAATATCGCAGTCCGTACCGACGCCGCCATCACTTATCCGGAAAACCATCCGGCGAGTATCCAGTTCCCCAACGTGGAACTGGACATGAGAGAGTTCTACGAAGGCTTCGCCAGGCCCATCCTTACCGAACCGGCCCCCGTCCTGGGCTGGTTCGAAACGATCGAACTCTGGGCGACGCGGATCTTTGTTCCGCTGAACACCCTATGGGCGGTGTATTCCAATTGCGATTTGTCTATTGGCGACCGAACCTTTGGCCCCTCGATCCCCGGCATCGTGAGTGGTGGCCTGACAATGGACACGTGGGGATTCGACGAACTGCTTGACTACTACCCCACCCTAGAGGAAATGAAGTTAGACATTCCAGACGTGGTGAACCGTCCATTCGAATCGCTCGGCTCGTTCACCATCGATGCCGACAAGGATGTTCTCCAAGCTAATCAAAGTCCTATTGATTACGGCAACGAACTCGAATTTCCCTTCTTTCGCCACTCGTGGGCGGGTCTGAACTTCAAGTTTCTGGACAACCCGGTGCTGATTTTCGGCCTGATGGTGGGTGAAGATATTGATGGGCCGGAGTGGAAGGAGGCGGGCGGAATAGCAGGACCGCTGGCGACGTTTGAAAGACATTACGATTTTGGCTTCCTGATCGGAGGGAATGTGACGTTTTTCGTTGTGTTCAATTTCAGCATTTACGGGGAGGTGGGGGCGAAGGCGGACATCAACTTCAGCTACGACACGCTCGGCCTCAAAGAGTTTAGCCGGGCGCTCGATTACAGCAGCTCTGCTGCGCTTGAGCAGAGTATGGGCGCGCAGAAGAACCTCCTACGGAGAGGTTTCGCCTTTGATGACCACAATGACGGGTACCGGGACGGTGACATATCGCCTCCGGACAAGTACTTCGGCGAGGAGATACCCCTCGGAGACGCGCCGGAGTTTGTGGTTTACGGCGGGATCGCCACCGATATTTGGCCGGGACTTGACTTCGGGCCGTTGTTCACTGCCAAATGCGGTGTGAAAGGCGGTTATGACGTCGCCTGGTATTGGGATCTGAACGACCTGCCCAACTCGCTGGACGGCGGCGGATATCCTGACAACCCCGAGGACTACGAGTACGACGGTCGTGTACGGCTGGACGAGGTTGATCTTAGTCGGCACGTACTACCCGGTGCAGTCTTTAACACGGCTGGCGGAATCGAAGGGGGAACCGACCTGTATTACGAAGTTATCATGATGTACCACGTCATGTTGTCCGGCACGTATTCCGTGGCGCGTGGTCCCCTGGATACATGGGACTACGATATTCCGAACGATCAGCAGATTCTCGCGGGGGGAGTCTGGGCGGATGACGTGACGTTAGGCACGGTGTCCACTGACGGGACGCTCACGATCTACGCGGGCGGCACTGCCGGGCAGCGAAGCGTTTTACCGGGTGATCGCGACGAACGTTTCCTTATTGATTCTCTTGGGTCGGATTCCGGCGGGGAGCAGATAAGGGTCACCTTCAACGAACGGTACACGCAGATCTTCTCTGGGGTCAGGAAGATCTTTGTGGACGGCGGATGGGGGGATGACCGGATCGAAGTTCAGCAAGGCGTCCTAAGCGACCTGGCCCCCAACGACACTGCGCTAATCTTTTATGGCCAGGATGGCGACGACACGGTGATCTACCGCGGCAAAGGAGCCGTCTCGCTCTATGGCGGACCCGGAGCGGACAGTCTCACGGGCGGCGACGGATATGACTATCTGGATGGCGGTGATGGGCACGACACTTTGGTGGGCGGCAGAGGCAAAGACGACCTATTTGGCGGCGGCGGTGACGATAAGCTGTTTGGCGGATACGGCGATGACTGGCTTTATGGGGGGCCGAGTGATGACGTTCTTAACGGCGGGGACGGCGCCGACCTGTTGAACGGTCAAACCGGCATGGATTCCCTTGACGGCGGGAAGGGTGCCGACATTCTGGACGGCGGCGTCGATAGCAACCAGTACTTCTGGGACATCGGTTCTGATCTCGACACGATCAGCAACGCTGTCGGCGTGGCGGACAGGCTGACTGTGCGTGGGAGCGCGACCGAGCCCAACGACAGCATCACGCTAAGGAAGTTGAACGGTTCCGTCGAGATTGTCACCCATCAAGGCAACATCACCTTGGAGGGGATCGAACAGTTGCTTGTTGACGCGGGCGGAGGTTCCGACACGATTCGGGTCGAGGATCTGAGCAACACTGCGCTCCAAAGCATCGCCATTAACCTGGCCGCGCCGGGCGAATCGGCCGACGCCGCAGGGGATACCGTCTGTTTTATCGGCAGCGACAGTGAAGCGGACACGATCACGGTCGATGGCGTGTACCAGAGTTTCTTCCATTCCAGGGAGCTCAAGCGCGATGCGCGCAGTTCCGTCACTTTCGGCGTAGAAGCGTCGATTGACAGCAGCGGCTGGAGCGAGGTGTCCGGCACCATCGAGAATCGCGGCTCTTTGGGGACGTTCACTCTTGAAGTGGACTGGGGAGATGGCGCGGTCGAGGCATTTCCGTATACGGTTGGGGCCAACGAGGTGACCTTCAGCAAGGCCCACCACTACTTGAATTACAGCCCCGCCGATACTCGGACGTTGCGCCTGGTGCTCACCGACCATTCCGGTAGACTCATAGCCAGCAAGAGCGTTACGGTGGGCAACGCGCCGGCTCTCCGGATCACCGATCAAGTCGCTTCCGGGAATCAAGAGATCTTCGTCCTCAATTCGTCTCCAAGCAGGGACCGTTTGACGATCAAGGGCGGTAAAGGGAACGACACGCTCATCGTCTCGGCCGGATCCGACGGTATCCGCGTTCAGGATCTCATCGCCGTGACCCTCGACGGCGGCGCGGGCAGCGATACGCTGAGCACGGTCTACAGCAACGTGACCGTCCGCTCCGAAACGGACGACGACCCGGCGGACACCGATGTCCTCATCGTCAGCGACGACCCCAACACGGCCGGAGCGCCCGAGGTGGATGTGTCGGACAACGGCATCTACGTGCGGCACGGCGCGGGCGCAGACCGTCCGGTCGCCTCGATCGAATACGCGGGCATCGAGCAGTTGCACCTCAACCTCGGTGCACACGGCGGCGGCAACAAGGTGCGGGTACACAACACGATCGCCGGGCCGGTGACGATCACAGGTGGAACCGCATCGGACGACGTCAGGGTGTTCGATGCGAAAGATGTGCTAACGATCGACCTCGGGGGATCCGGAGATGACGACCGGCTGACCTTCGACCGAAGCTCCGACCTCGTGGGTCTGGAGGGCCGCCTCTCGGCAACCGAGATCACCGGGCTGGGACTGAAGGAAGGGGAGAAGATCTCCTACAGCGGCGTGGAGCGGTTGGCCCTGCTTCTCGGTTCCCGTAAAGACCGCCTCGAGATCGAAGACGCGGGCGCAGCAACGACCGTCAACGCGGGCGATGGCGGCGACGAAATCGTCTTGCTGGCGAGGGGCGGGCCGTTGAGTCGTTCGGTGACGGTCTGCGGCCAAGGCGGCGCCGACACGGTGACGACCCAAGTCGACGACCTGGACCTCCTGGCTGGCTCGCCCTTCGGCGATCTCTGGTTGTCCGACCTGGTCGAGACGCTGCAAATCGTACACCTCGGCGCGGCCCCGACCGGTTGGCGCGTCGAGAACGACGCGGTCTGGGCGGACAGGGAGAGCGGAGGATCTGTGAGAATCGTCGACGTGCTCGGGTCGGCGGAGGTGCGAATCGCCGGCAATTGCGCCGACACGCTGATCATCGCCGACAGCGTGCCCGCCCCGCAGGCGGCGAGGATCGAAGACGGGCTCGTCCAGGTGCAGCGGGGTGCATCCGTCGTTTCGTTCGTCGGCGGCCTCAACTCTCCCCCCAACGACATATCGCCGCTGGCGAGCCCCGACGGAGCGTACATCTACGCGATCGGACAAACCGCGGCCGGCATGACAGCCTTGGCGGTCTACCGCGTGGATCCTGTCACAGGGAATCTCGTCGGGCAAGCTGAGACGGACCACCTTTGGATTCAGAACCAGGAGCTCTTGGCCGCGGGTGGAGTCGCCGGCGATCGATTCGGCGCGTCGGTGAGCATCTCCGGCGATACGCTCCTCGTGGGGGCTCCGATGTACGATGTTCCGCCCTATACCAGCTTGTACCGCGACAGCGGTGCAGTGCATCTCTACGAGAGCGATGCGGCCGGAGAGTGGCAGCGGGTTGCGCAGTTCGATATCCAAGACTGGTCCCAGTGGGGCGGGTACGGAAAAGAAGACCATTTCGGATCCTCGGTCGGCATCGACGGCAATCTGGCAGTGATCGGGGCGCCGGACTGGAACAAGCTGGCGGGCTTGACGTCGTTGAAGGACGTCGGGGCGATCTACGTTGTCGAGAAGCGCGCCGAGGGATGGGCGCCGCTCCAGAGGATCGAGAACCCCGGGGACTATGACCCCTACCAACCTCTCTACTGGGGACAGAACGACCATCTCGGCTCATCGGTGGCCATCTGCGGAAACACGGTGGTCGCCGGTGCGCCCTACGATGAGCCGCCCCCGTCTTGGAGCGGCGACGACGGTTCCGTGCGGGTCTACGAGAGAGTGGGCGAGACCTTCTCGCAGACGGCCCGCCTTTGGGCATCGGACAACGCCGACGGAGACCATTTCGGAACCTCCGTCGCCATCGACGCCGACACGATCGTCGTGGGTTCGCCCGATGACGACGACGACGGCTCGAATTCGGGTTCGGCCCACGTCTTCGAACGGTCCGGCGACCAGTGGCAGGAGGTGGCGAAGCTTACGGCCGCCGACGCCGCGGCCGGCGATTCTTTCGGCTACTCCGTCGCCGTGGCCGGCGACCGGGTCGTGGTTGGGGCCATGCTCGACGACAACGACAACGGCGTCGACGCCGGCGCCGTCTATGTCTTCGAGAAGATCGAAGGCGTATGGCAGCAGACGGCGAAGCTCACCGCCGCGGGCGGAGCGGCCGGAGATCGTTTTGGCAACTCCGTATCCGTCTCGGGCAACGCCTTCGTCGTCGGCGCGTACCGCGCCGACGGCAATCGGGGATCGGCGTACGTGTTCGAGAAGGCCGGCGAGGACTGGCGTCAGGACGCCCGACTGCTGGCGGAGGATTGCGAAGCCGCCGACGACTTTGGCGCTTCGGTGGCCCTCAATCTGGACCAGCCCGTCGTCGGCTCTCCGGGCGACGCCGGTCAGAGGGGGTCGGTTTATACGTTCGCGAGGCAAGGGACCTTCGCCGGCGCGATCAATGCCGCGATCGCTCCGGACGCGGAAGGCCGCCATCTCTACCTGGCCCGGCCGGGCAACGATGCCCTCGTCGTACTCAACCGGGATCCAGCGAGCGGAGACGTGACGCTCGCGCAGGAACTCGTCGATGGCGTGAACCTCGACGGCGTCGATGGCGTCGAGATCCCCCGCGATGGCGCGCGGGTTTACGCGGCAACCGAGGCCGGAATCGCGGTCCTGAGCCGGGATCCGTCGACCGGCACGGTAACCTGGCTCGAACAGATCGATACCGCGGAGGTCGGCCGCCCGCTCGACCTGGAAATCAGCCAGGACGGTCAATTCCTGTTCGTCGCGGGAAGCAGCGGGAAGATCGGGGTCTACCGGTGGAG
Organism: Rhodopirellula sp.; assembly: GCA_012728855.1. Classification (GTDB taxonomy): domain Bacteria; phylum Planctomycetota; class Planctomycetia; order Pirellulales; family Thermoguttaceae; genus JABWBD01. Next base: position 14,435 of record JAAYEH010000720.1, read on the forward strand.
CGGCACGGGCCATGCGCGGTCCGACCTCCTCGACGTAGCCAGCGCGACCGCGCTGGCCCTTAGCCCCGACGGCGCCAACCTCTACGTTGCCCGGAAGACGGAGAACGCCGTCTCCGTGCTCTCCTGGGACGCCGAAGAGGGACGGCTCGACCCCCTCGACGAGGTTCGCAACGGGTTCCGCGGAGTTCGCGGCCTGCAAGGCGTTGCCTCGCTGGCCGTCACGAACGAATACGTCCTTGTGGTGAGCGAGGACGACGACTCGCTGGTGGCCTTCAGCAGGGGCGCCGAGGGCCGCTTGACTTACGCCCAGCGGCTCAGAAACGCCTCGGGCGGCGTCGAAGGCCTGGAGAACCCCAATGCGGTGATCGTCAGCCCGGACGGCAAGTGGCTCTACGTTACCAGCACCGGCGATGGAAGCGACCGCCCGGGCGGCGTGGCGTGGTTCGGCGTCGAAGAGGCTTCCCCGCCTCCCGCACGGCCCCTGATCATTGGGTACTCGGGGATCGCGGAACTCACGGTGAGAACCGGCGACGGCGAGGACGTTGTCAATGTCCGCGATGTCGCGAATCACCTGACCGTCCAGACCGGGGGCGGCCCGGACACGGTGACTCTGTCGCTGAAGTCCGGCCCGCAGGACGTAATGGTGGAAACGGGCGGCAACGACGACACGGTCAATGTCACCTTGGAAGCCGCCAGGAAGCTGACGCTGACGACCGGCTTGGAGAACGACAGGCTCAACGTCTTCTGCGTGCATGCCGGCGCGACACTGGGCGCCGACCTGGGCGACGGCGACGATATCGCCACGGTCTGGGAAGCTGAGATCGACCCGGCCGCCGTAGTCACCCTCGACGGGGGCCCAGGCGAGGACACGCTGCAGACCGACACCGCGGGGCAATGGCCGCTACTGGCGGCGCCGCAGTCGACCGACGGTCATCTCCGCTTTGAAAGCGAGACCCTCGGCTCCTTTTCCTACCAGAACTTCGAGAAGACGCTTTCCTTTACAGCGGCCTCCGTGGATGCACACGGGCCGTACAGCATTGCCGAAGGCGATGCGCTGGTTCTCACCGCGTCGGCCATCCCGGTCGCCGGTACGTATGTCACGACCCTCCAATGGGATCTCAACCGCGACGGCCTCTTCGAGGAGGCGGGCGACACAGTGTCCGCGCCGGTGGAGTTGATCCTCACGGTGCCCTGGGAGGATCTTGTCGCCTTGGGGCTGGCCGGTGGTTCCGCCCTCGGGACGCCCTACACGATTGCCTTGAGGGCGACCGACAGCGGAGGCAACTTCGTCGAGACCGAGGAGACGGTGCGGCTCTACGACACCCCGCCCGACCTGAGAATCAGCGGCGCCGCCCGGGTTATGGAGGGAGCGACCTACTGGCTCGAACTTACCAGCAGCGACCAAGGAGAGGATCTCGTTACGCAATGGAGCATCTGCTGGGACTGGGTCGAGGGTGAGACCAACCGGTTCGAGCCCATCCCGGGCAATCCGTCGTTGGTCGGACATCGTTACGACGTTCCGGGGCTGAAGCGGATCAGGGCACGCGCTACGGACGACGACGGGACGTACGACGCGGTCGTCACGGAGGGCGTCTTCACGCTCGGCGTCGATGTCTTCGACGCAGTCCCGATCCTCCAGATCAACGGAGGCGGCAGCATCGACGAAGGCAGCCTGTACGAGCTGTCCGTTGCGGCCCTCGACCCAGCAGGGGATGAAAACCGATGGATCATCGACTGGGGTGACGGCAGCCCGGTTGAGTCGATGGACGTCATGCCTCCCATGCTGACGCACATCTACGCGGACGACGGAGCCTTGGCCATCCGGGCGACGGCGATCAGCGACGATGGCGTTTACTCCGTCACGAAGGATGTCACGGTCAACAACGTGGCGCCCGAACTGCGAATCGCCGGTTGGCCGACGGCCGATGAGGGTTCGTCGTACACGCTCTTCCTGGCGGCCAGCGACCCCGGCAACGACCAGATCCGTAGCTGGACGGTCGACTGGGGCGATGGCGTGGAAGAGATGTTTGACGGTCGAGTGAGGTCGGTCATCCATCAGTACGCCGACGACTCTGCGGGCGAGTCCGGCGGCGTCTACCGCATCACCGTGTCGGCCAGCGACGAGGACACGACTTCGCAGCAGCTCAAGGTTTCTTTGCTCGAGCGGCCTCTGTTCACCTTCGACGGCGGCCCGGAGGCAAGTGGAAATTTCTACACGCTCACTTCGGGCGAAATGTCCTGGCTCGCCGCGGATGCCGAGGCCCAGGCGCTGGGTGGCCATCTGGTGGAAATCGGCGGCTACGCCGAACAGGACTTTCTCGATCGGTCCTTCTTTGGCTCGCCTCAGCCGCCGGGTCAACTCTGGATCGGTCTGGCCGACCTCGACGGAGACGGTGTCCTGGAATGGGCGACGGGCACCGAGGTGGATTATGCGCGATGGCGCGAGGGCGACAGTGGCGGCCAGCCCCACGCCGCCACAGTCCGCCAGGCCGATGCCGGTCCCGCAACGATGGCGTTCGAGGGGTTGGTGGCCGGCAGCGCTGCGCACCTCGAGGCTGGTCTCCGCCTGGAGGCAGTCGCGGCTGGCGGCTCGCCCGGCCAACTCGCGTCCGCAAGTTCGGTGACGGGGACCGCCGTGGCTGCCCACGCGGTCGACGATGTCTTCATCCTGGCGGACGCGGACCGCCATCCGTTCCGTCTCGTGTCGGTGGACGTGGGGAGCAGTTCCGCCGCAGTGCTGACGTTTACGGGAACCCTCACCGACGGCGGCACGGTGACCCAGACCTTCGAGCTGATCCCTGGCGGCAGTCTCCAACGCCTCACCTTCGATGGCGACTTCGTCGATCTGGTCTCGGTGCAATGGACGCCGGGATCGACCCTGGCCGACAACGTTGCGGTTGCCCGGCCCTTGGGTCTCTGGACCGGCATGGGCGGGACGGAGGCATTGCAGGGCATCATTGAATTGGAGTCGATCGTGGGGCTCGACGCCGAGGAGGCCGCCGGGTTGGACGTGTGCGTGCTCAACGTGGCGCCGACGGTCAGCCTCAGCGGTGCGGAGACGGTGGATGAGGGCTCCGCGTACCGACTCACCATCGGCAGGCCCTCCGATCCCGGCAAGGATATTGTGGAGAAGTACGTCGTCCACTGGGGCGACGGCACGGCGACGGAGGTCCAGGTGCCGTCGGCCCCGGATGGTTCGCCCGCGACCCTCCGGGTCGCTACGCATGCCTACGTCGACGAAGGGCGCTATGACATCACGGTGGAGATCGTGGACGAGGAGGGCGCGCACGATCCCGATCCCGCTTCGGGCGTGCAGGTCATCGTGGAAAATGTGCCGCCGATGATCTGGATGCCCAGTTATGTGGTGGTCGATGAAGGGCAGTTGGTCACTCTGGCGGGAACCTTCAGCGATCCGGGCAGCGCCGACACGCACGAATACCTGTGGCACCTGGTTAGTGCGTCGAACGGTCAGGCGATCAGCGACGCCACAACCGAGGAATATAGTTTCACGCCCACGGACAATGGCATCTACAAGTTCGAGTTTACCGTCACCGACGACGACGGCGGTGTGGCGACGGATACTCTGACCGTGACTGTCGAGAACGCACCTCCGATTGTTGCCGAACTCGCTGTCACTCCGAACGGCAGCGGCCGCAGCGTACGGCTGATCGGTTCGTTCACCGACGCAGGTCTCGCCGACACCCACACCGCCGTGGTCCACTGGGGCGACGGCACGCTGACGGAAACCGTTAACCTTATCCAGTTCCCCGGCTCCGGAGATCTGTCGGCGTTTCACACCTATGCGGCGGATGGCACCTACACGGTGACCGTTACGGTAACGGATGATGACGGCCTGGATGGAACGGGCGACACCATGGTGATCCTCACCACAAGCGAGGAACCTGGAGCCCGGATCGTCGACCGTGTCCTTCGTATCGTCGGCACAAGTCACGACGACAAAGTGCTGGTCGGTCGGCAGTCCCACGCGATCTTCGTGACGGCCGATTTCCTGCCCGGCCCGCTCCACACGGAACTCTTCGACGAACGCGACGTCGACAGAATCGAGATTATCGTCGGGGACGGGAACGACATCGTGCTTTTGGCCGGCAACCTCGGCCAGCCTGCCTTGATCCACGGGGGCCGTGGCAACGACCTCCTCAAGGGCGGAAAAGGGAGCAATATCATCGTGGGCGGCGAAGGCAGCGATACGATCCTCGGTCACAGCGGGGACGACATTCTGATCGGAGGCTTGGGCCGCGACTGCCTCGTCGGCAATTCCGGGGACGACATCCTGATCGGCGGCACTACGGCCTTCGACGCCAACAACGCCGCCCTCCTGATGATCATGGACGAGTGGACCTCCCATCACAGCCGCCCCGACCGCATCAAGAACCTCCGCGGCACCGATCACGATCGGTTCGATGACCGCCTCAACGCAGACTACTACCTCGTCGCCGACGGCGACACCCCAACCGTCTTCGACGACACGGATCGCGACCGACTCACCGGCGCCTCCGGCTGGGACTGGTTCTTCGCCAATTTGATCGAGGGGGAAAAGGATGGCCCCAAAGACAAGGTGAACGATCTGAAGTGGTTCGAGTTCTTCGACGAGTTGCAGATGCTGTCGGAATAGTTCGGGCAACAAACTAGGACGTCTTCGCCGCGGAAGCGGCGCGGCGGGCTTCGGCCAGGTCGCGAATGAGCTTCTCCAATTCGGCCGGGTCGAGGTGCTGCTGCAGCAACTTCTGCGTGTCGGTGAAGAGTTTGTCGATACGGCGCTGGACGGCCGCATCCTCGGAATAGATCTTCTTGTGTTCCCGATCCAGATCGCGTCCGAACTCCTCCCGGTTCTTCATCTGCCGCAGCTCGCTAAGCAGCGCCTCCGCCTCGCTGAACTTTCCCTCCTCCATGCGGCCGCGAATTCTCGCGACGAGGACTTCCCGCCGAGTGACGAGGTCAACCAGTTCCTCCTGCAAACCATTGACGAAGCCCTCCGCCTCCAAACGCTGGTCATCGTCGGGAACCGGCGTAACCATCTCCTTCTCGACACCCGGTACGATGGGGAGCCTCGCCAGCAAGGCGCCGCCGCTTTTGACCAGCAGCACGCAGAGCGGCGGATCCACGGGCTGGACCGAAAAAACACCTCGCCAATCGGTGCGGCCGATCCGATCGGCCTCCTTCGAACCGAGCTTCTGGCGATAGATCTCGTAACCGACCAGCGGTTTCTCCGGCTCGGTGCGGGATCGCAGCACGAGTTGCGTGGCCCGGCGGGGCGGGAGGACCGCCACGGCGAGCTGTTCCACTCGGCCTCGCCGGCGCCCGCTCAGCGGGCTGCGCAGGCCCGAGTACAAACTGCATTTCAACTCGGCGCCGGCAACCTCTTCCACGTAAAAAAACGTCCAGGGAACTTCGTTGGATCGCGCAAACTTGCCTTCGCGATTGTTGAAGCGTACCACCGGGCGGAAGAGATCTCCGGCGGTGGTTTGCAGGCAGGTGGGGTCGCGAGGCGCAAGCGCCGCCGCCCGCAATCGCAAGAGGACGCTCTTCTTGTCGACCTCCTCGATCCGCGCAACGGGTGCAAAGGCGTCGCACATCACGCGGAATGCGGTGTCGCGGAGCCGCGCCGGATGCAGCGCCGTACCGACGACGGCGGGATTCCACGTCCGGGTCCGCCCGTCCAACTCGCGGCCCGCCACGTGATAGCCGGCGAGATCCTCGGAAATCGCCAGTAGCAGCACCTTGTCGAAATCGAGCACCTCCTCGGGAATCTGCTCCACGGTCACATTGGCCAGCCCGCTGCGCATCGCACGCTCCAGCGGCGGCGGCGCCGCGGCGAAGGTGGCGTCCCAGGCGGCGCCGATTCGAGCGGCGACCAGATGCGGCAATTCGGTGCGAAGGTCTTCTTCGAGTTGCTCGGTCAGTTCGGCCGACCGGCCCATCGCCATGAAGACCTGGATCCGGTAGGGAGTCAGTTCCCAGACGACCTGCCCCGGCGCTCCGGCGGCCGCGCCGAAGACGATTGCCAGGATCAGTGCAGCCTGTCGCCAAATAAAGTGTATTCCCGACATGGCGCAAGGGGGGCGGGAGTCTTTTTCCGTATCGGTCCCAGCGTCGCTCGGCAATTTCGGTCCGGTCGGCGGCCGATACGGAAAAAGACTCCCGACCTCTTCTCGGTTGCGACGCGCATTCTTCTGCCGATCCATAGGCGGCCTGGAAGCGGTCATTGCCCCTCCCCGGGATAATGGAATTCCGGCTGCCAGGACTCGACGTTCTGGTAGAGCGTCACCGGGCCGCTCCCCACGCCGGCAAGCGAACGATGGTAGGCGAAGTGATCGACGATCTGCCAGAGCGGAACGACAGCGATTTCATTGTGAGCGAGCCGGTGAATTCGCCGCAGCTTCGCGCTGACCTGCACCCAATCGGTGGCCTGATCCAACTGCGAGAGGGCCAATCCCATGTAGCGGCTGCACCCGCCGGCAGGCCCCTCGGCGGACAGGAGTCGGCGGGCGTCGACTACCGGTTCCCACATGGCCAGCTCGGCATACACCAGATCCACGTCGTCCGGAATGGGCCGGCACGCCTCCGGCGGCAGCTCGCGGAGCGTGAGGCGAAGTCCGATGGCGCGAAGCTGGTCGCGGATCCAGGTGCAAGCCACGCGGGCGATTTCATGCGGAGGATGGGCGAGAACCATGACGGGAAGCTCTTTCCATCTTCCCAGGGTATCGGTCGCCGCCAACTCGCTGCGAGCCACTTCGGCCAACACCATCGCCAGACGCACCTCGTAATCGCGAGGCTCGATCGTGTCGTCATAGGCGTAGGCCAGCGGATCCTGCAGCGACGTGCCGGCGGAGAACGGGCCGCTGATCACCCGGCACCCCGGCGGCGGATTGTCGCCCAGCAGATGCTCCAAGATTAGCGGGCGATTGATGCCGTACACCAGCGCCCGGCGAAAGGTGGCGTTGGAGATAAACGGCCGCTTCAGGTTCGGTATCAAGCAATGCACCAGCGGAACCGCATACGGCTCGACCACCAGATCGCCGGCATCGCGGATCTGCCGGAGTTCCCAGGGGTTTACCCGATCGAGCACCTCGATCTCGCGCTGCCGCAAAGCCGCCAACGCGCCGGCGCCGCGGTCGAAGTAGCGCTCGACGATCTCTTTCGAGTGAACCGCTTCGGCGCCGTACTGGTCGTTCGTCACGTAGACGGACTGTTTGTCCGAGCGGTCGTCGAGCACGAAAGGGCCGTTGCCGAGCAGGCCCTCGCCGTCGATGGCGGGGCTTGTGTAGGGAAACAGGGGCGTCGTGAGATATGCCTGCGGGCGGACATGGGGCCAGCGCAGATCGGCCTGGACCTGGTATACCCCCGTCGCGGAAACCTTTTCCAACAGGGCATTCCACTGCACCGAGTAATCGGGAGCCTGCGGGTCGGCCAGGGCCAACAGCCGACGGGCGACGTCGTTGCCGGTCAGCACGGCGTCGCCGCGGGACCAACGCAAGCCGGGCCGCAGGCGGAACGTAAGCCGCCGGCCCAGCGCCTCGGTTTCCATCTCTCCCAGCGGACAGCGGTACTTGCCGCCGTCGGTGCCGGGGCCGAGGAATTCCGTCAGCGTGCGATACACCAATCGGCTGCTGCGCCGGCCGGCCCAATCCGCCAGGCGAGCGGGCTCGAACTGCGCGGCCGGCGAGGTCACACCGACGACGACACGCGGATACTTCTCATGCACCGCCCGCGCCGTTTCCTTCGCGCCGGCCGTGGCGGGCCAAATCCGCATTTGCCGGCGAACGGCGGTGTCTGCGCTGCGAAAATCACCCGCGGCAAGCTCCGCCTTCGCCTGCTGGAGCAACTGGCTCGCTTCGTCGCTCCAACGCGTTCGCCACTTTTCGAGAACGGCTTGCTGCGGAAATTTCTCGGCTAGCGAGTTGATCAAGGTTCGCGCCGACTCATACTGATCGCCAGTTACGTGCTGCTCGACGAGATGATCCACGGTCCGGCCCAGATCGTCGCCCAACCCCTTCCACTCGCGGTTGCGGCGGTAGATCTCCTGCAGCATCGCCAGGGCGTTTTCGTACAGCTTGGCGTTCTCGAACGACTCGAATTGCAGGTGCAGGTAATCGCAGACGCCGTCGTCGAGCCCGGGTGTTTTGGGAGCGTTGCGCTCGAGGAACTGCAAATAGTTGTAGGCCTCCTCGTACCGCCGCGCCCGTGCCAGCTTCCCTGCCTCTTCCAAGACGATCGATTCGAAAAGCTCCACTCTGGCGATGGCCCGCCAAAGCACCTCGTAGGCCGTATCGGGCTGATCGAGCAGCCGGACCGTAAGCTTGCCCGACTTCGGCAACGGATCGGGAACGCGCCGCTCGGGCAGGTCGAGCGGCTTGACGGTGAGAACGGCATTGTCGTTTTGGTCGTCGAGCGTGATGCGATCGAACGGCTCCTGCTCGTACAGCGGCAGTTGAGCGGCGGCGAAACGCGCCAGGAGTAAAGACCAGGCCAACAGCGCCGCCAGCCCGGCGAGCGATTTCCTCGTTGAGTGTGGCAGCACGGAAATGCTCATTGAGGCTGGTCCGTCACCGGTGGTTTCTCGAACTCGTAAGCCGTGCCATCCTCGCCAAACACCAACAGCCGCTCGCCCAACCGAACCGGGCCGTTCGCCAGCGCAATGCCGAGTTCCACCTGCCCCAGCTTTTTCCCCGAGGCCAACTCCACACGCCAGATCGTTCCCGTGGCCGACGCCAGCAGGGCGTTGTCGGCGTCGACGAGTGGAACGCCCACTGGTCGCCCGAAGGGCAAAGGCGTTTTCCAGCGAGGCTGCTCGGCGTCGGCGCCGATGAGTTGATCCTCCGTCGCCGCCAGGACATACTTGCCGGCTTGCCGCGGTCCCCACACGCAAGGCCCCTCCAACGGCCAACTGCCGGACGGTTTCAGTTCCGGTAGCGAAAATGCCACGAGGTTGTCCGCGGCATCGGCCGCGTACACGGTTTTCTCCGCAACGGCCGGCGCCGAGCCAAGCGGCGAGGCCGGCGCGGCGACGGCCAGCGCTGCCAAGTGGCGCTTCGGAGCGTCCTGTACGCCGACACGGAAAAGCCCTCCGCCATGGCTCAAGAGGATGACGCCGGGCTCGCTGCCCGGGGCATGGTGCCACGCGTACTTGGCGCCGCTTTCCACCGTGGGCTGGAACGGCTCGGCTCGTTTTTCGCCATTGCGCGGATCGACGAGGTAGACCTGGCCGATCTCGGACGGCGCCAGGATCCCTCCGGAAAATGCCGCCAAACCGCCGCCCAGCGGATCGGGAAGCGGGAAACGGCGGATTCTGACCGGCTTATCCCGGGCGTTGATAACCACGATCTCCTCGGCGCCGCGGCCGGTCCCCAAGGCCATCGAGCCGTCGTCGAGACGAACGGCCGAGGCAATCGGTTTGGGCAATTCCGCGATCGCGATTGCCGCCATCGGTTCCACGACGGCAGATCCGGCCTCGGATGCCGCAAAGGAAGACTCGTAGATCGCGCCGAGCGCGGTGGTCAGGGTAAGCTGATCCGATCCGGCCGAAAGCAGTGGTTCTGCCGCCAGGCCCGCGGCAAGTTGCGTCTGCCAGAGCGTTTTGCCATCGGCGTCAACCGCCGAGACAAAAACGCCCGGCAAACCGATCTTGCGTCGGACGTGGATCGCGGTCGAGCCGACTGCCGCCAGCGGCTGGAGGGTTACGCTCTGCTGATTCTCCGTCCAGCGAGGTTGAAGTCGCTCGCGCGAAGCGAGCACGTCGTACTTGGTCAGCGCCGCGTCGCCGAGGTAAAACTGGTCGCCGAGCAAGAGCGGAAAGCGGACAAGGTTTTCGTCACCTGAAGCGACGGCGTCGGCCACTTTGCCCAACGGTTTGTCCGGCTCGGCGCCGCGAACCTCGAAGACGGCCAATTCCGCCTTGTCGGTGACAACCAGCAGTCGGCGACCTGAAACAACCAGTGGAGTGTTGATGTGACCCTTCAACGGCAACTGCTGCAGCCGCACCAGCCCTGATTTCTCGCCGTCGGCGACGATGGAGTATACGCTGAGCGTGCTTTTTTCCGCGATTTCGTTGCGAGCCACCACCAAAAGGGAGTCGATGACGACAGGCGAAACCGTGATGGTCCCCGGTTCGTGCCCGAGATAGAGAACCTGCTTGCAGCGGCCATCAGGCAGCGACAGGACAAAGAGATTGGAGTGCTCCGCCACCTGAAACGCGGTGGATCCGCCCGCGTCGACGGCGGGCCCGCAACGCAGTTGCTGGGGAAACCGCACGTAGCCGGGCGATTCTCCGCTGCTCTGCGCGAGAATCACCAGCCGCCCGGAACGCGTGGCCACCAGGATTCGGTCGCCCGCGATCACCGGATGCGCGTCGAACGGCTCCTTGAGCGGAAATCGCCAACGGAGTGTGCCGGTCGGCCCCTCCAACGCGACCAACTCATTGCGGGAAGCGTCGACCAGGAGCACGTCGGCACCGGCGGCGTCGCCCAGCAGCGTGGGTGGAAAGCTGGGGCTGCGGCCGTTGGCGGCGAAACCGGCCGGCCGCCGCCACTGGACTTTGCCGGTGGCGGCATCCAGACCGTAGACCGCGCCGCCCGCCACGGCGAAAACCGCCCGGCCTGCGGCCCCCGGCACGTCGGCGGTGGTTTCGCGGCGGACCAGCGCGGTTGCTTTGCGATAAGGCAGGGCCGGCCCTTCCGTCAGGGGCGCCTGCTGCTCCGCGACAAGTTTCACCGCCTCTTGCTCGGCCTGCGATACGGCCAGAACCGCCTCTCGCAGCTCTTCATTATCGGCCAGATTCGGATATTCTCGCAACAGGGTGGAGCGGAGCAGATACGCCTGCTCGGTTTTGCCCGCCGCGGCCGCGGCTTTCATGGCAACGATCGTCTCCGCCAGTTTCGCTCCGCGGCCGATGTCGCGATTGCTCAGCGCCAACAGCGCCTCGACGTCGGCCAGCCTCGTGTGCGGCCGCGACGATTTGGCCACGTACTTCTCCACCAGCGCCAGCGTTTCCCGGGCTTGTTCGACGAGGCTGGCATTGGTCTTCTCATGGGCCTGCTTGGCGAGCCCTTCGGCGATTTTCGGCAACATGGCGGCCAGCTCCGGCTGGGCCTCGCCGCGGAAATCGGTCTCCGAAGCGATCTCGCCCAATACCGACTTCGACACTTCCAACGCTCGCGACCAGTCGCTGCTGGAATCAGTGACCTGGCGCATCTGCGCCAGACCGCGGCGAATCCGCGCCTTGCTCGCTCCCGGATCCTCGGGCGCCTTTTCGAGGAAGCGGTTGTACTCTTGGATGGCGCGGGTGTAGGAGCCCGCGCTGTAGCTTTCGTCGGCGATCCGCAGCATCTCCTCGGCACTTTCACGCGAAATCGCCCAGAGCAAGACACCCCCGAGGATCAACAAGAGAAGCAGCACTCCGCCGCCGATGAGCAGAAGCGGTGAGTCCCACACATTCCCTTTGCCCCGGACTCGGCGACCACGACCAAAGAAGTCCTTTTTTCCGGCCGCGGCCGCGAGAGGCTCGCCGGCCGTCGCCGACAGAAAGTCTCCGGCGGATGACGGTTGGTCGTCGCCGGGCAGCGGAACCATCTGGTCGAGAAAGTCCATCGCATCGTCCGTCACCGAGTTCGTACCGGCTCGCGATGGCAACGGCGGCGTTTGCGGGCGGGCAGGCGGCAGCGGCGCCGGGGCAAGACCGTACTCGTCGGAGGCATCGTCGTCGTTGTCGGAAATGTCCGCAAGCGTCATTTCCGATTGCGAGGGCTCGTCCAGCGGAATCAGTTCGTCCAGAGGCGCCAATTCGGCGTCCGCCGCCGACCCCACTTCTTCCAAGGGCGGCAGATCGTCCTCCAGGGGCGCCAGTTCTTCGTCCAACGGCGCCAGTTCGTCCTCGGCGATCGTGAGATCCTTGGAGCCTGGGCTCGGCGGTTGCGGTTTCGGACGGTCCGTCGCCGGGCGCTGTGCCGGCGGGGCGCCGGCGCCCTGATCCAACAGCCGCTGCGCGAGCCGGCGCGAGAGGTGACCGCTATCGACAAGCCGCTTGGCCACCAGGGCCGCGGTCAGCCTCGCTTTGGTTTCGGGAGTCTTCGCCTCGGCGAGTTGCCGGCGCAGACTTTCCAGCAGCTTCGGCGGCAGCAGATCCTTTTCATCCAGCAGGTCGAGGAATTGCTCGGCGGAAATCATGGAGTGCCTGTTTGGGTCAATAGAGGTCTTCCTCGTCGACGGTGGCCAGCCGCACGTTCTCCATGCCGACGGCATTGCCGGCATCCAGGGCCATGACAACGGTTTCGTGGCGGGCCTCGCCGTCGGCCAGCACGAGCAGACTGGTCGGTCCTTTGCCCTGCGTGCCGACCGTCCCTTCGCGTGCTTCCCGGAGCTTGACGAGAACCTCCTGCGGGCTGGGGGCTTCGCTCTCGTTCACCCATACGGTGTTGTCTCGCTCGATGCGTAGGATGACGTAATCGTCGTCCATCTCGATTTCTTCGATGGTGCGTGCCTGGGTGGCGCTCTCCTGCTGGTCGGGCGTGGGCATTTCCAGCGATTTCTGCAGGCTGAAGGCGGCCGTGACCATGAAGAAGATCAACAAGAGAAAAGTGACGTCGACCATCGGCGTCATGTCGATCCCCTCGTCTTCCTCCCGCTTTACCTTGAAACGAACGCCCTCGAACTCCTCTCCGTCCGGATCGATCTCCGGGGCTTCCGGCGACGACTTCGCGCCCGCTTCGCCCGGCTTCGGCACCACGCCCTGCTGTCCGCATCGCGGGCAGGTGAACGTCCCGCCGACGCCGGCGTCGGCGATCTTCAGCACTTTTTGGCAACCGTTGCAACGAAAACGAATGGTCATGCTACCGTCTGTTCACGGAGAGGGCACTCGGTTAGTCCATTTCCATGACGGCCAGGTGCAACTTGATTCCTTCGACCTGGGATGCAGCGGAGGCCACCCGTGAAACCTCTCGATGCCGCACACCCTTTTCCGCTTTGACCAACACATTGGACTTGCCCTGGCCGCCCAGGTAGCCGTCTTCCACCGCCTGAAGGATCGCCGCCTCCTGGAGCTTCGGGTCATCCGGCAACGGGTCGCCGACCTTGCCGTCGGCCAGGTAGACGGCCGCCGGCAAGCCCGCGCCGCGGTCGGCGACGGTGATGACCACCGACGACTGCTCGCTCACTCCGGTGCCGTATCGCGCCGGCGGCAGATCGACCTGGATCTGGGTGTCGGGAGTGGAAGCGACGAGGAAAAAGATCAAGAGAAGAAAGGTCATATCGATCATCGGGGTGATGTCTAAATCGGCCGACTCGACCGTCGGCCGCCGGAACTTCACCGGCTCGATTGCCTCCTCCACATTCAGGGCGTCCGCAATGTCTTCCCAGGTCTGGTCGATGGCCACCGCTTATTTCCCTCCCGGAACGAACTTCCGCAGGGAATCCTTGAACGTCTCGAAGAACCGCGTCAGACCCGCGCCGACGAGGTCTTCCGTCTTCCGGATGCGGACATTGATGCTGGCGGTGCTAATGAGCAGCGGGATGGCGATCGAAAGACCGATGGCGGTGGTGATCAGCGCGAAGCTGATGTCGGCGGCCAATGCGTCGGGATTGACCTTTTCCAGAGAGGCAAGTTTGCCGAACGCGCCCATCATGCCGACCACCGTGCCGAGCAACCCCAGCATCGGCGCGGTCTTGATCACGGTATACACCCAACTGAGGCGATATTCGAGGTCGGCGAGGACGTCGCGCTGGAAACGGTCGGTAAGGAGACCGCGGACCCTGTTGTATCCGATCTCGCGGTTGACAATCGCCAACTGGACGAGTTGGGGCATCGCCCTGGGGTCGCCGTCACAAAGCTCGGCGGCGCCGTCATAGTCGCCCGCTTGCAGATTCTCGTCGACCTGATCGAGGAATTCCGATTGTTGCTCCTCGTTGCGAAAGCGGGTTTGGTTCACTCGCCGCCAAACCACGGTCACGCAAAAGGCGCCCCAAAGGGCAACCAGCCCGAGGGCGATGTAAACGACCACTCCGATGTAGAAGGTGAGTTCACTCATAGCGCCTCTGCAAATACCCGATGCTTTGATCGATCACATAAAGAGTGTATCCGCTCCGTTCGGACCGGAGCCCGAAACGGGTCTTGCGCAGTTCGTCGATGTTCGCCCCGGCCTTTTCCTTCTCCAACGCAGCCAGAATCTGCTCCGTCTTCGGCGGCAGGAATTTCAGGATGACACGCGCCTCGACGTTCAACCCCGCGCGGGCGAGCAACTCGCGGTCGGCCTGCTCCAGGTCGCTCCGCCGCCAGGTGAGATAATACCGCTTCTCATCGTCCACCGATCCGGTGCGCTGGTCCGGCTTGGGCTTCGACAGGTTGTAGACGTAGGCCACCCTGTCGTTCGGCAACAACACACCCAGTTCGATGCCGAAATAATCGAGTTGCCTGGCATAGGTTTCCAGGGTGTTCCCTTCACCGAATTGGATCTCCCAGTTGCGGGGACGACCGGGCTTGCCGCCCCGACCGGGTGTTCGCCCCATGCCGCCGGCCCCGCTGCCAGCCACGAGTTGGTCCGTCAAAGCAGGATTATCGAGCATGGCGGCGCGGGCTGCAACCGCATCGGCCACCGCGGCGAGGGTCTCCTGGATTTCCGGCTCCTCGAACTCGACTTCCTCGCCCGCCGGTGTGTCGAACTCGGTGCTGTCGCCCAACGAGCCCTCCCCGGTGCCAATCTCCTCCATCGTGACCGGCACCGCCGCCTGGCTGCCCAGGATCCTCGCCGTGAACCAGAGTACGAGCAGAATGAGAACCGCGATCCCCAGCAACCAGAGCACGGCCAACAACATGCTCGCCACGCGGTCGTAAGCCGACACCCGCATCCCGTACTCGCGGAGGTTGGGCTGCCGCCGAACAGGCAGTGTTGGAGATGTTGGTGTATCCACGGTCAATCGCTCCGTGCGGCGGGTGTAGCTACTGTCCGCAGTTGGGTTCAAACCGGTTGAAACACCGCTGCAACCGGCTTCGCCCGCAGGCCACAGCCGATTCGGATTCGTGCAACATGCATCCTGCCGGTCCGATAAGACGCCTATCGCAAGACAAGACCTGATTGCCGAGCCCCGTCAGTTTGGATGGTAAAGGGACTCCCGCGGCCTGTCAAGCAAGGGGTGGGGAGCAGCCAGCAGGAGAAGCCGCGGGGATGTGCTTGGCATCGCAATGAGATCTTCAACGACCCGCCATAATGGCGGAAACCCCAGCAACCCGACTGCTACGCATCGGTTTCGGGCAGCCCCAACGCTTCGGCCAGTGGCAGCAGTCGGGCTGCTTAGCAATCGGGCGCGTGGTTGAAGGTTTTCGTCTGGGCTCTCAGTTCCAGCAAAGTCTGAGTCTCGATGTCATCCTGAGGGAGCATCTCGCTATCAGTTGGCGATCCGCCGTCGGACTCAATTCGGCTGCGCCGGATTTCGTCAACGACATCCGGTTCGCCTATCGTTTCTGAGGCCAGCCGTCGAAGCTGCTTGGCTCCAACAACGCCGTCACCACCAGTGAGAATCTCGGGAGCCTGGGATCGTTGGTTGTGTAGCGGACGATTTGCGACACACGGCCGTCCCATCGCCCTGGATCGATTTCGACAGCAAGCTCCGTGGATTCGCCGGGAGCAAGAGAGACCTGACGAGCCGCGGCCGACTGGCCGCAGCAAGCCTCGACGTGTTCGACCAGGATCAGGCGACGTCCACCCCGATTGCTGATCGGAAACCTCGCTCGAACGACCGAGCCGCGAGATATCGTCTTCAGGTCGCATTGGGTGGACGCGAGAAATGCCTCGGGCCCGTCTGGATCGGCTTTGCCGATCCGGACGGAAAACACCATCGACGCCGAGGCCGCTGCCAGGACTCCGCCCATGAAGATGGCAAGTGCGACCGCGGCCGGTGAGCGGAGGTTTCGCTTCATCGTCAGTCCACCAACATCGTTCTTTCAGGGAACTCGATCTCGGCCATGTTCAGTGATTCGTCATAGTGACCCGCTCCCGAACCGGTAATGGTCAGAGTCTTGCCGACGATGGCTCCGTACAGGTCCGAGTCCCCGTCAATGGTTACGTCCGTGTCCGTTCCGTAGACAACTCCGTAAAAGTCGTTATTGCTGGTGACATTGGCCGTACCGCCGGTCATGAGGAACTTCAAGTTGGCCGCCTTGGCGGTGTTGTTGTTGACGGTTGCTCCTCCCGCTCTCTCGAGGTTGCCGGTTAGATAGATCGTCGTCGGCCCGCTGATGTTCAAGGTACGCTGGCCGGTCAGTGTGAAGTTTTTGAGGTAGTAGGTGCCTGGTGGGAGATCCATCGTTTTCGTACCGTCGAGCAGAAAATTGCCCGCGCCGTCAACCGCACTCTTCCAGGATTTGCCCTCGGGAACTTTGGAAATCTGCTTGTTGTCGTTGACCGCGGCAGCCTCGCTGGCGTCGACGGGACGAAGATTCAGCGGCTTGAGCCGTGAGCCGACGGTCCCGGTCACCGTCCCATTGCCGGTGATCGAGACGGAGTACCCTTTGCCCGCCCTGGCATCGCCGCGGATTAGCGGCGAGCCGTCCACACGGACCGGTCCGTCGCTGCAAATGCTGCCGCGTTCTCTCGCCGTCCACGGATTGTAGAGGGCCTCCTCGGAGTTGAAGCTGTCGGTAAGGGGGTTGCCGGGGACCGAAAGCCCGTCGATGCCTACGAAGGGGCCGCAAAGCCAGCGATCGTACATGGCAGTAGCCGACGCTGCGGCATCAGCGTTGGCGTTTTGGATCAGGTGGGCGAAGAACAGACTCAGCGGGTTTCCGGCCGCTTGCGTCCGCTCGAGCCTCAGACGCACGGCGTTGACGCTTTGCCCGAAGGGCGCGGGACTGGTGAACGTTGCCGTATCGCGGTCCCAGTATCCGAACTGCACGTTGGCGGGATTCAGCACCGGATTCAAGCAGCCGGAATTGCTCGTGGCCACGATCTGCGCGGCGGCGAGGTCTGCACGATTCGCGTAGCTCGGCCCAAACCTGTCGTCGAGAAGCACCGGAAAAAACGTTGGCCGATGCGGGGAAGATCCCGGCGGCGCGCAATAATGCCTCTGGACGTCGGCATATTCATTTGTCTCGATTGAAGACGAGACCGCTCAGGCGCCGTGAGAAGAGAACTGCCCGGCTAGACAACCGCCGGCAGGCCTCGCGGCACGACTTGAATACAAGAATGTTCTCCTTCGGCAGCCTGGCGATCTCTGTGGAGACCCATGGCTTTGCGTCCCGACCTCGCGATCGGTTTGCCTTTCTCGGGGAACTCGGCCTGAGTTCCACAAGTACAGATGAGCCATCTAAAGTATGGCTGACATTTTAGCTTCTGTCAAACAAACGGAATTGCCCAATCGAGAGCCATTGAACCTGTGTTACCGCTGATAGATCGGCAGGTAGTGGTACTTCACCGAGAGGCTGAGCACTGCCAGCGCGGTCGCGTAAACGCGCCCCACATTGGCTTCGGAGCCCCCCTCGGCCTGCCAGGAGCCGTCCTGGTTTTGTCGTTCAAGGAGGATGTCCTGCACGAGGGTCTGGGCGGTCTTGGCGTGATCGCCTCCGCGCTGGTACATGCCTTGGGCGTAGTAGTACGTGCCGTAGAAGAAAAAGTGGCCATTCCACTTCGGTGGATGTTCCAAGAGCCAGTCGGCCGCCCCGGCCACCAGCGGAGACTCGTACTCGCCGCACACCTGCATGGCCAGCAGCCCGGCCGCGGTCATGGCGTAGCTGGGACTTCTGCCCATCGGCGTGTAAGAAAACCCGCTGGCCTTCTTATCCGGCATGCCGTTGGGATCCAAGCGGGCGGTATACGACCGCCGGAGATACTCGACCGCTTCGCGTATCGCGCCAGCGGGAACCTGCAGGCCGTCGTTCTTGGCCGATCGCAGGGCCATGAGCTGCCAGACGGTGACCGACAGGTCGGCGTCGGTCGACGTGGGTGTGTAGCGCCAACCGCCCTGGCACTGGTGCGATTTTTTCAGCTTCTGGGAACTCAAGATCAGGTCGATCGCCCTCTGGCAACGCTCGTGAATCAGACGATCCTGGTCCTGATCGACTCCCATGCCAAGCATCTCGGTGAGCATAAGCGTGGCGATGCCGTGCCCGTACATGCGAGAGCCGTCCTTGCCGCCGAAGTAGCCCTGGGCGTCTTGGCGGTCGTCGCGGAGGACGAAGGCGAGCGCCTTGCGGACGGAATTACCTTCTGGCGTCGGCGAAGACGGTTGGATGCCGACGGAAGCCAAGGCCATAATCGACAGCGACGTCATCGTCGTGTCGTGCTGCCGCTCGCAAATGGCGCCGTCGTCGCGCTGCTGGCCAATCAGAAAACCAACCGCTTTGTCGACGGCCAGGTCAATGTCATCTTTTTCGAACGTGGAGGGGGGCGATTCCTGTGGAAGCGACGTCGATTGAGCGAGTACATAAGGGGAGAACACGATCGGCAAAAGAACAACTGTTGCGATCAGCGGAAGGTTTGACGCAAAGGGGTCGGGAGTCTTTTTCCGTATCGGCCTCCGAAGGCGTCGGACTTGCCGAACGGCGGTGAGGCCGATACGGAAAAAGACTCCCGACCCCTTCTTGGTTACGACACCTATTCTTTCGCGGATGCCTGGAAGGTTCATTGCTTCTTTCTCGCACGTTCGCCGATCACTCGGAAATAGGTCTCAACGCGTTTGCGATACTCGGCGGAAAGCGATTCGCGGCGGCCTTCGGTGAGGTCTTCGGCTGACTGCTCGCGGAGCTTTCCCCAGTCGCCGTTCTCGTCGCGCCGGACCGTTGACAAGGATAGATCAGCAGCCGACATGTCGACCAGCGCGGCGCCCTGGTTCGACTCCGTCGAGCCTTCGAGCGACTGCCGGCTGTCCGCTGACATCCGTGCCTGGTTCATCGTAGCGGCTTCAGCCTGAGCCGCCTGCGCGAGGCTGTTGAGTTGCGGCTGCGGCAGGCCCGTCGGACTGTCCGCAGGTGGCGAGGCCGATAACCTTCGATCGAGTTCGTCGAGGGTGCGAGCCAGCAGTCGCCCATCCACCGCCTTGGCCGGGCTGGGCGACGGGGGAGGCGAGGCCGCCGCGACGGGTTCGGCCGATTCTCCCGCATCCGCTTGGACTTGCTCGGCATCCGCAACGGCCTGCTGATCCGAAGGGCGCAACGCTTCGCTCAAGGCGTCCACCTGGCTCGAAATCGCATTCTGGGCCTCCTCGACCGCATCGCGGGCGGCCAACGCTCGGGCCTTCTCCGCCTCACCGGTCTGGTCCGGTAAAGCCCCGGCCGACGCTTCGTCAAGCTTCTGCCGCGCCGTCGAGACCTCTCCCTCTGCCACGTTCTGGATGTTTTTTGCCGTCTCGTCCAACTGAGCGGACTGCGCCGGTTTGCCAAGCCGCCCTTCATGGCGGGCCGCCCGGGCAACGTCCTCGGCCGCCTGAGCCACGTCTTCACCGACGTTCTGTTGCTGTTCGACCGCCTGGGCAAGCCGCTCGGGCGCAGGGTCGAGATCCTTTGACCACACCGGCTCTTCCGCCAACGCCTTTGCCCGGGCGGCAAGCTGCTCGGCCGCGTCGGCGGCCTCTTCGGTGAATCGGTGGGCTAGTTGGGCGGCAGGGTTCGGCGACTCGAGCGGTTCGAGTTTTTTCTCCGCGAGTTGCTTTGCCGTCTGCTCCGCTTGCCGAGCCTTCTGCCGGGCTTGCTCCAACGCTTCCTGCGCGCGGCGGAGGGCCGATTGAGCTTCATCCCGTTTCGCGAGCGTCTGTTCGAGCGACTGCCGCGCCGGAGAGCGTTTCCGCTCGACCGCCTCGCGGGCCTCTTCGACCTGCCGTTCCGCCTTGGCGAGCTTCTCTTCAGCCGAACCGGTCTGCTGGGCGGCGCGGGTCTCGGCTTTGGCACTGCGTTGGACCTGCTCGTTGGCCTCGCGGACCCGTTGCTCGTGAAACCGCTGCTGGGCCGACTCGAAATCACGCCGCTGCGCCGAGCGTTGCGTTTGGTTCTCGTGGATGTCTTCCTCCTGCGCCTTGGCCGTGAGATCCTTTGCTTCGGCAAGTTCCTCCGACGCGCCGGCTAGGTCTTCTGCGACTTTCCGCGCAGCCTCCATGACGTCTTTCAGAGTGCGGTCGTCGGAGGTGTTCCGCGATTGCGTTAAGGCGTCGTTGATCTGTCGCTGCGCGTTCTGCAAGGTTTCCCGCGCCTCCGGGGCCTTGCCGCTTGATGCAGCCGAATCGGCCTGCGCGACCAGGGTGCGGCTGAGATTCGAGGCTTCTTGGGCGACTTCGCGGACCGCCTCGACCAGCGCCTTCTTCTTGGCCTGGAAATCCCGGTCCGACTGCTCGATCGTTCGACGCATATCGGCCTCGCGCTGGGCCGAGTCTTCCAGCGCGGCCTTAGCTTGCTCCAGAGCGTCACGGGCAATGTCGGAAAGGGCTTCCTGCATTTCCGGATTCTGCGGAAGCTGGGCTTCCAACTCGGCCAGGAGCTGCTGCGGAGTCTTCTCGGCCATCTCGCCGAGCCGTTCCGCTTCTGAGTATCTTTCGTCCATTTGCCCGGCGAGACCCAGCTCGCGTTCCGCCTCTCGCAGCGCCTCGCGAGTCTTTACCACATCCTCGCCGGAGGCCAAACGCCGGTAGTGTTCGGCGATCTGATCCAGCGCCTCCGCCTCGCGATCCTGCTGCCTGGCTGCCTCAGTCAACTCCCGGCTTCGCTCTGGAGGCTGGTCCGCGTCGGCCGCGCGGCGGATCGCCTGATTCATTCGGGCAGCCGGCTCTCGAATCATCGCCGTGGCGTCGTCCGCATCGCGTGCCCGCTGGCGTCCCTCGTCGGTCAAGGGATCCTGCGCGTTGGCGTCTTCCACCAGAGCATCGGTCAGATCCTCCAACCGCTGGTTGACCTGGCGTTGCTCCTGCCGGATCTCGTCGAGCCGCGGCGCGTTCTCCGCATCGGGGTTGGAAGGATTCTCGGCTAGCTGGGCCGTCTGCTCCTCCAATTCGCGCAGCTCTTGCGATGCCTTCGCCGCCATTTCCGGGATCGTGGGCACGTACTGGGCGATCAGTGCCCGGGCGTCGGCCATGGTCGGTTCCATCGCTTTCAAAACCGCATCAAGCTCCTCTTCGACCTCAGTCAACTCGTAGGCCGCCCCGACCAAAGGCTCCAGACGATACCGTCGCACGTTGATCTTGCGAGCCGCGTCCTGGACCGGCGGCGACCGTCGCAATTGATCGATCCTGGCGATGAGTTCCGAAGGATAGCCGGCCTCCTTCAGTTTCCGCGAGACCGCCTCGAAGCCCGTGAAGACGGCGTCCCATTGGCGCGGGTGATCCAGCCGCGATGCCACTTGTTGGGAATCCCACTGCTCACGAGAGAGAAGACTCGCCAGCGACGAACGGATCTGGACCGCTTCATGTCCCGATTCGAGGATCCGATAGGCGCCGGCGACTTGAGCCAGGATGGCAGGAACCTCGGACTCGCTGGGCGACTCGCCGGCATAGCGGTCCAACAGGGCCGTGAGGGCTCGCCGCGTCAGCCCGGCGTCGGCTGCATAGCGAGCGTCGCAGTCGCGCCGCGCCTGGGAAACGTTCTTTCGCGCCGTCAGCACGGCCGTGCCGGGGATGTGCAGTTTCTTCAGTTCGGCGGCGGCCCGCTCGGCGGAATACAACCAGCGCCGGCTCTCGGTGGAATCGTTGGACCGCGTCGCCTGATCCGAATAGCGGCCGATATCGGTCGCCACCCCGGCGAGCTGCTCCAGAGGCGAGAAGAGCGAGCCCGCGCGCTGGTCCAGATCTTTGCGGGACTGAAGAATGCTTGCCGGCAAGCGCTGATCCGCCGCCAGCACGTTCTGGCGGCCTTCCAACTCGCGCAACAGCGTCTCCGCCGTCTTTCGCAGCGATTCGGCCTGATCCTCCGATTCCATCACGGCTTCGAGCCGTTCGCGTGCGACAATCATCCAGTCGAGATAGCCGCGCACTCCGCGTTCGACCGACGAGGGTAGTCGGGCGAGGCCGCCGCGGATGATCTGTTCGAGCGAACGGATCTGGTTGATCGCCACGGTCTCTTGCCGCAGCATTCGCTCCCAGGATTGCGGCGCACCGGGGGCTAAGAGTCGCCGCTGCTGCCTGAGAAGCCCGTCGAGATCCATCGCGATCGCCGCGAGGATGTTGTGGGCGACGAGATTTCGATAGCCTTCGGCCAAACGCCCGGCGTCCTCGGCGCTCTGATCGAACGAGCGGCGGACTCGCTGGAGGTTTTCCTTCACCTGCTCCGGGCCCTCGGCCTTCGAGGCGGCCTCTAAAAAGACCTCCGCCGTAGGCGGGTACACTTGGGCCATCCGGGCCAAAACTCGGGCGGACAGTTCCAGTTCCTCGGCGTCCGCACCGGCCGGCATTTTGGGGAGAATTTCGAGGATCTGCCGGAAGACGCTGTCGGTTTCTTCGCGGTTTTTCCCCGCCAGATCAACGAGACTTCGCAGGTCGGCATCTTCGGCCGGCGCCGGCGGATCGCGCTCGGCCAACGGCTTCAGTATTTCGGTGGCGGATATTTGCCGCTGCTGGATCGCTCCGGCCAACTCGGCCAGCTTATCGTAGAGGGCCGCCTTCCGCTGCATGACCATGTGGCGCTCGGGATCGAAGTCGGGCGGGGCGATGACGATGCCCAGCGGTATCGACTCGCCCGTATTGCCCTTGCGATCCGATGCGACGAGCTTGGTGGTCACCTGGTCGCCGGATTTCAAGCTCAGGCCGAGCAAATCCCAGTTCCAAGCGGTCGTCACCCGGGCGGCCTTCTCGATTTCAAGAGGGATCTTTTGCCATGGGCGGCCGTTGACCGACAGGTGTTGCTCCAGCCCGACCAGCGGCAGGTCGTCTTCGGCCAAAGCCTCCAGCGGCAGGATGTCGTTGGGCGGAAGGAGGAGCGTCGTGTCCTGCAGGCCGACGAACCCCACGCGAGGAATGAGGTCCGGCTCGGGGCGGATTTCGTACTTCGGGCTGAATGTGTTTTCGAAGCGAGTCTCCTTGGCCTGCAAGTGGACCTTGTAGATGCCCGGTTCGTCCATGGGGAGCGTCGCCCGCAGTCGCCTCTGGCCGTCGGGAATCAGGCCAATGGTTCGAATCTCTTCGACGCCGGACTGCTCGAGCCGGATTTCCGCCTCGGCAACCTCCTGATCCAGTTCAAGAACGAGCCCCGCTTCGCTCCCTTCCAGGGCAATCAGATCGCCGTGGGGTTCCGATACCTGTTTATCTTCCATGCCCGCGTACGGCGGATAGCGGTAGGTCTTGTGAAACGCCAGCACCCGCGGCCGGGGCCGCGAGCGGATCGTGTACTTCCGGGTCACCGCATCACCGGCGAAGATGCGGTACTCTACCGGATCGGCGCCGATGCTAAGGTTGGCCGCGAATTGCGAGGCCCCGCGGGAAGGCATCGGCAGACGGCCGACGCCTTGGGACGCCGTCGAAGTTTCCAACGTCGCTTCGCGGACCTCGCCGCCGGAAGTCTCGACTACAATGGCGACGGTGTCGTCCTGGGGTACGGTGAGGGAGTGCGGCGTCGGCTCCAGGATCGTCACCTGCACCCGCGACACACGGTCGATGTTCGCCCCGGGCAGGATCGCCCGCGAAAGGAGTTGCCGATAGGGGAGGTCGGGCAGGTAGAACAGCATCCCGCAGAGGATCACAACCAGCGCCGCCACGATGAGCCAAGGGCGGACCAACCGCGCCGGCAACAGGGCGGGTACGCGGACGGCATCAACCCGTCGCGCGACCTGATCCTGGACCAGCCGCCGGAAGACCGGCGAGTCGTGCGTCTTGGCGGAGTCTTCCGCGGACAATTCTACCGCTGCCAAGAGGTTCTCTCGCAGCCCCGGCTCGGCCGCTTCCATGCGGCGGGCCAGTTCCCGGTGGCTCGGAATACGGACCATCAGTCGCACCGACGTCGACCATACCGCCAACGCGGCGCCCAAATAGCCGATCGCGCTGAGAACCCAGCGAACGCTGTCCGACAGGATCCACACCCAGTCGGCCACGGCAACCAGCGACATCAACACTAGAAAGCTGACAACCGCGGCGCAGAACCCGCGCAAAAGGATCAAACGCCGTCTGCGACGGCGGAATTGTTGCAGCCGGTCGAGGATGATCGGGTTCAGTCCAACATTAAGGTTCATTGCACGGTCTCCAGTCTGCCCCCTGCTCCCTGCCCGCCTCCCTCACAACAACCCCGCTCGTTTCCGAAGCATCCACTCCAAGCTCAGCATGCCGATGATCGCGGCGAACCACCAGGGACTTTGCCAGAGCAGCGTATCGGATTCGACGACCTGACCGCTACTCAAGGGGCGGAGCAGCTCGGGAAGTTCGCCGCTCTCATCTTCTTTCAAGTAACGTCCGCCCGAAGCGAGAGCCATCTCGCGGAGCAGTTCTTCGTTGCAGGCAATCTGATCGGTCTCGCCAGTCTGGGGGGCCTCGACGACAAAGCTGGTTCGCGCTTCCATTGCATCGTTGCTGAAACCGGCGGCCCGCACGCTCACCTCGTATTGGCCCTCGTCCAAAGGCGGCGTCCGGCCGCGGTAGATGCCGTTGCCGGTCGCCTCCGGCGCCAGGCTGAGGGTCGACGCGATCCGGCCGTTTCGCCAGAGCAGTGCGTCGACCATCGCATCGCTCTTCGGGCGACCGTCAACTCCCTGGAGTCGGATCCGGATCTCGGCCGTCTCACCCTCGCCGTAGCTGGGCGGTCCCGAGTCGAGCGAGACGAACCGGTCGCTTACCGTAAAGGGCCGCTGCATGATCCATTGGGCCACCTGGTTCCAAAACCGCTGGTGGTACGTGTCGGCCGCCTTGTATCGCCAGCGCCAGGTTTCGTCCGATGCGCAGTAGAGAACCCGTCCGGCGCCGAACCACCTGGCGACCATCGCCGGATAGGGTCGGCCGCCGATAACCGCTTCGACGAGCGTTTCGGCGCCCGCCGCGGCTTGGACCGGGATCATTCGTTGCGGCGCCGGAAGTTCCTTCCAGAACCGCTCGTTGGCCGCACTGTCGGACTGCAACAGCAGGGCGCTGCTGCTCGCTCCCGCCGGAGTCAATTGAAGCTGAGTGGCCGGCGAGTCGATGCTGCCGGGCAGCCACGTCACCGGCATGAGCGGGCCCAATTCCGTGGATTCGAGAACGCGGAGGTGGCCGCGAAGCCCGTCGATGAAGACGATGCCTCCGCCACGGCGTTCGACGAAGTGGCGAAGCCAGAGTTGTTCCTGGTCGCCGATCACTCCCGGCGGAACCTCACCGAAGACCACCACATCGTAGTCGAACAAGGCCGCCTCGTCCGCCGGGAACCGATCCGATCCTTCGCCGCGAGGCAAGCCCGGCTGGTCCGTCGCCGGGCCAACGAGGATCGTGTCGATGTGCCACTGCTCATCGCGATCGAAGACGTTGCGGAGATACCGGGTTTCCCAGCGGGCACGGCCGTCGATCAGAAGCAGCTTATTGCTGCGGGTGATCGCGCTCAAGCGAATCGTCCGCTGGTTGTTCGAGGTATCGGTTTCGCCATCCAGCGGCACAATCGAGGCGGTCAGCGCCAATGGCAGAGCGTAGTGCCGCACGTCGCTCTCCGGCCGGGTTCGCAATCGCTCGACGAGTTCGTCGACGGAGAATTCGAACTCCACCCGCCGCGGCGAAATCCCTTCGGCGATCAGCCTGTCCTGCCAGAGAACCTCATTTTCATGCCGGATCTCCACGACAAACGATTGGCCCCGCGGCATCTGGTCCCGGAGTATCAACACAGCGCGGATGTGGTCCTTTTGAAACACCGTGTCCGGATGTTCCACGTCGACCAGGGCCAGATCGGGCGGCTCGCGGCTGTCGCCGAAGCCGACCGTGTAGACGGAGATCTTCTGGCCGCCGAGCAACCCAGCGGCTTCCAGCGGCGAGGTGCCAAAGTTGTGCCGCCCATCGGTAAGTAGAACCACGGCCGTCTTTGGTTCCTCGGTGGAGCGGCGCCTCGCTGCATCGGCCAGTCCAACGCTCAGATCCGTCACCCGACCTGCCGCTTTACCGGCGAAATCGGCGGGCGGTTTCTCCGAGACCCGCCGGTCCCACAATCGCTCCAGATGCGTGCCGGCAACCGTACACAACTCGACTTCGTGACTCGGAACGAGGGCGCCGATAAGCCCCGAAGACGGATCGAGCAGACGGCTCTCGGCCCGCCGCCATCGCGACGACTGGTCGAACATCTCGACCGCGGAGCGAGCAGCCGGAGTTTCCGACTCGACCGGGCCCGGCGGGATCCAGCCTTGTTGCTGCGCGATGGCGAGCTTGCGGGCCTCCGGCATGTGACGGTCCGTAGCGGCCATGCTTTGCGAAGCGTCGACGAAGATCAGCACACGGCCCAGTTCGCCGATCACCCGTCGATGGTGAAGGACCGGGCCGGTCAAGACCATCACCGCCAGGACAAACGCCGCGGTCCGCAACACGGGCAAAATCCACCGCAGTCGGCCCGCCAAATCGCGGCTCTCGCGACGGTAGTACCGCCAGACGAACAGACCGACCACCAGCGCGGCCAGTGCGCCGGCCCAGAATGGCAGATCGCCGATAAACCAGAGGGAGGTCATGTCCGCACTCTCGCAAAACGCTGCTCCAGCGCCAACTCCAGGAACATCAATCCCAGCACTCCGGCCAACAGCACTCTCCAAATCTCCCGTCCGTGTCGCCGCGACCGATCCAATGCGGAATACTCCGCGGCGGAGCTGACGCCGTCGGCGCCCAACTCGGCTGCCAGCGACTGTATCCGCGTAGCGTCGAGCATCCGCAAATCCGATTCCGTCCGCGAAACTTGCGCGACGAAGTGCAGCGGTTGGGCATCCGCTCCGACGAGCGTATAAACTCCGGGTTCTTGCGTCTGGGCGTACTCGACAACGCTCTGCGTCCCTCGCGGCACGGGCTGAACCGTGTGGCGGGCGCCGTCCGGAGTGGTCAGCCCCAGTGGCGAGGCCTGCGACTGGCCCGGCAGGACGGCAACCAGTGGCTGGCCAGCCGGAAAATTGCTGGGAGGCGTTGCTTCCGACGCCATCGTCGTCACCAGTTGCTGCATGAGCGGCAGGTAAATCGGACGCATCGGCAGGTTCGACCACTCGGCGTCGCATGCCGTCGCCACCTGCACGACGCTCCCTTCACCGAACTGCCGCTGGACGATCAGTGGATCGCCGCTCTCCAGTCGGGCGAGCACAAAGGGATCCGCTGCGTTTGGGCTCGCTTGGCCAAGACGATACCACTTGTGGATCTCGGCATCGGCGAGGTTGCCGTTCTCCCGATTGTTGAAGATCTCCAGCGCCGGGTGTTCGAAATGCTGCGAAACAATCCGCAACGGTTTCTCCTCGCCGCCGACGCCCCCTGCGACTTCGTTCCACGGTAAGGGCAGCAGCCCGGCGCCGTCGGAAAACAGAACCTTGTTGTACCAGGCGATGTCGATCTTGTTGCCCGAAAAGACAAGCAGGCTTCCGCCTCCGCCAAGATAGCGACTGAGCAGTTCGACTTGCTCGTCCTTCAGTTTAGGCACATTGGCCAGAATGATCACGCGCGCCTCCGTCAACGCCTTTTCGTCCAATTCGCCCGGAGATATCGTCTTGGTTTCGATCAGGTCCGAAAGTTTTGCACGCCCGTAGGTGTAGGGAGTCAGCGCCACGGCGAGAAAATCAGTCTCGCCTTCCAGCGGCTGATTGCTCGGCGCGCCGTCGACCAGGACGACGCCGATCCGGTCGAGCACGGGCACGGCGGCCTCGCAACGGTTATCGGTCGCAAGCCGGTCGTCCGCCGCGGCTTCGACAGCAACGAGATGGGAGCCCGCCACCGGGAATCGGCAGGTGAACAGTGTCTGAGCGGTCGCCTTGGCAGGCAGCGCAATCTGGCTGCCGGTTTGCTCGGCGCCGTCGATCTGAAAACGCAATCGCACGGCGTCGTAGGCTTTCGAGCCGTGGTTGCGTAGATTGGCACGGATCTGCAGATCCTCGTTCGCGCCCAACGCTCGGGCCGAGAACTCCAGCGAATCGACCGAGATGTTCTCCTCGACCGTGTCTCCCAGGTCGAGCAGAGTGATCGTCGGGCGGATCGGCATCGAGTCGATCTGTCGACGGATCTTCGCCATGCGATCGGGAGTGGTTACGTCCCAGTCCGACTGTTGGAAATCGCTGATAAAGATCAGGTCGCGACGAGCATGGGACATGCCGGCAAGGATGCCCAGGCCCGACTCCAGCGCCTTGGCGGGATCACTCGCCCCGTAGCCGCCGCGGACCTGCTGCAACTGCCGGGCCATGGTCTTGGCGTCGAAGATCGGGCGTTCCAGCAACGGCGACGGTTCGCCGCCGGTCCGTACTATCGAAATCTCCGATCCCCGCGGAAGCGCCGCGACGATTTGGGCGGCGTGGTCGATCGCTTTGGCCAGCCGCGCGTGGCCGTTGTCGGCGGTGTCCATCGAATAGCTGTTGTCGAGCAGGATGACCATCGAGGTTGGGGCATCGCCCGGCAGGGCCCGCCAGCCGGTCAGCACCGGCCGCGCCAAGCAGAAGGCGAGCACGATCGGGATGGCACAGCGGATCAGAAGGAGGATAATCTGCTCGATCCGCACCCGCCGCTGGTTGACTCGGAGGACCGATTCCAGCAGATGCATCGCTCCCCAGGAAACCGTGCGAAAGCGGCTGCGATTGAGCAGGTGGATCAACAGCGGAATGGCGAAAGCGGCCGCTCCGAAGGCGAGGATTCCGTTGAGCAGCGTCACTTCAGCCGCCTCCGGATCGCCAGGTACGAGGCCAGCGCTTCGGCGTAGGGCCGGTCGGTCGTCATCGGAACCAGGTCGATGCGATGGCGGTGGCAACCGGCAGTCAATTGATCGCGAAATCGCTTCAGGTTTTCCAGGTAGGCCTGTCTGAGATGCGCGGGATCGACCAGGCGCCGATGGGCGGGCGTTTCCAGCGACTCGAACTGGGTCCACTGCCGAAAGGGAAAGTCCAACTCATCAGGATCCCAGATCTGGAAGACGATCATGTCGTGCCGTGCGTGGCGGAAACGGGCAAGTGCTTTGAGCAGTTGGTCGACGTCGCCGAAACAATCCGAGATGATGATCACCAGGCTGCGGCGATGGATCTTGGCCGCCAACTCGTGAAACACCTGCGCCAGCTCGGTTTCGACTTGGGGCCGCGACTTGCCGAGTTCGTCGAGTATGGCGCGGAGGTGGCTCGCCCTGCCGCGCGGCGGGATGTAGCGGCGAACCTCGCTGTCGAAGGTGACCAGGCCGACGCTGTCCTGCTGCTCGAGCATCAGGTAGGCGAGGCAGGCGGTGAGCCGGACCGCATAATGGTGCTTGCTAATGCCGCCCGCACGCACGCCGCAATAGCCCATCGAGCCGCTGGTATCCAGCAAGATCGTTGAGCGGAGATTGGTTTCCTGTTCGTGCTCGCGGATGTAGAGGCGGTCGGTCTTTCCGAAGATCTTCCAGTCGATGCTGCGGACCTCGTCGCCGCGGACGTAGGGACGGTGCTCCTTGAACTCGACACTGAACCCCTTGTGAGGCGACCGGTGCAACCCCGAGCAAAAACCCTCCACGACTCGCCTGGCCAGCACTTGCAGGCTGGCGAGTTTGCTGAGGTCGTGCGGAGTGAGGTAGTTGGAAAGCTGGGAGATGGTGAAAGATCCCTTCTTTACAGCAGTTTTGGCTTGGGTCTCGCCAACTCCTTGAGCAATCGCGCAATCAAGTCATCGACCCGGACGCCCTCCGCCTCGGCGTTGAAGGTGGGGACGATGCGGTGCCTCAGCACGGGCGCGGCCAGCGCCTCCACGTCGTCGAGTGTGACGTGAAAACGTCCGCGGAGAATCGCCCGGGCTTTGGCCGCCAGCACGAGCTGCTGCGACGCCCGCGGGCCCGGCCCCCATTCAATAAACTCGCGGACCCATGCCGGTGATTGTTCCTCACGGGGACGGGCGGCCCGCACCAGGTCGAGGACAAAATCCTTCACGTGATCGGGCAGCGGGACCAGGCGGACAGTCTTCTGGCACTCGATGATCTCCGGCCCACCGACTACGGGCGAAAGGAGCGTTTCAAATGACGTCGTTGTCCGGTCGATGATCTCCCCTTCCTGATTTCGGCTGGGGTAGTCGACCACCACGTGAAACAGGAAGCGGTCGCGCTGGGCCTCGGGGAGCGGATAGGTTCCTTCCTGTTCGATCGGATTCTGCGTGGCCAGCACGAAGAACGGCTCTTCCAGCCGGTACGTCCTGCCGCCGACCGTCACTTCGTGTTCCTGCATCGCTTCCAACAGGGCGGCTTGGGTTTTCGGCGGAGTGCGGTTGATCTCGTCGGCCAGCAACATCTGGGTGAAAACAGACCCCTTCTCGAAGATCATCTCGCGGTGCCCGGTTCCCGGGTTCTCCTGGATGATATCCGTGCCCGTGACGTCGGCGGGCATCAGGTCGGGCGTAAACTGAATCCGCCGGAACGACAGATCCATGGCCTGGGCCAATGAGCGAACCATGAGCGTCTTGGCCAGCCCGGGTACTCCTTCCAGCAGGCAATGGCCGCGGCTGAGGATGGCGATCAATAGTTGCTCGATGACCGCGTCTTGCCCGACCACGATCTTGCCGACCTGCTGGCGAATCCGCTTGCAAACCTCGACCAACATTGCGGCACGGGCCTGGTCGTCCAAGGCGTCGAGTTGGGTCGCTTTATGCACAGAGTGCCTCTCCAAAAAACGGCATCGGATCTACGGCAAAACGAGCCAGAAAAATGCACAGCCAGCCATCAGGGGGGCGGCAAAGCGGCCTCTGCCGGGGGATGGCAAACGTGGTAGGAATCGGCTGGGGATTATTGTATCGTGCCCGGTGGCTTGTCGGAAAGCCACCGACAAGATGAAATGATGAGATTATTGCCTTTCTTTGCCTTTTCCCAAGGACGCGAAGGGAACATCCATGCTTCGACACCGACCGCAGCCGCTCCTCCTAGGGCTCGTAGTCGTCGCCTCGACCGCGGCAAGCCTCGCCGCCAAGCCGGAAGCCCGACGGCCCAACGTGCTCTTCCTGATGACCGACGAGCAGCACTACCGCTCGCTTTCCGCGACAGGCAATCCCTACGTCGACACTCCGAACATGGATCGAATTGCCAGGGAGGGCGCCCTGTTCACCAACGCCACCTGCGTGACGCCCTACTGCTCTCCGTCCCGGGCCAGCATGGTCACCGGGGTATACCCGCACCGGCACGGCATTCTGGCCAACGTCAGTCCCGGCCGCACGCCGCAGGAACCGCTCAGCCCCGACGCCTTCCCGACCACCGAAATGGCGATTCACCGCCAAGGCTACGCAACGGCCTTCCGCGGCAAGTGGCACCTGGGCGATCTGGGCGATTTTCCCTGCTACGAGTCGTTTGCCTACGCTTCCCGGCGGCCGAGAGACTATGCGGCCTTTCTCGACAAGAACCTGCCGGCATCCCAGTTCGCTGACAACAAGGAGCCGGGGCGGTATCTGGGCCGCCCGGTCGAAAAGATCCGTACAGTTCGCAAGGCATGGGAGCCGTTCCAGCAGCAAGCCCCCAAGGTCGGCTACATCGCGACCATCGGCCGCTCGGTCATTCCGCCCGAACTGCTCCCCGAAACCCAGATCACCGACCAGGTGCTCACGCTGATCGACGAGAACCGCGGCCGCCCATTCATGATCACCGCCTCCTGGAGTCCCCCGCACGATCTCTGGGTGATGCCCGAGCCCTATTACTCGATGGTCGACCGCCGCAAGATCGAGTTGACGGGCACGACCGACCTGCCCCAGTGGGATCAGAACGGCGCCAGTAAGAAGCTGGGCGATCTGGTCGGACCCGAGGGCATTCGCGAATACGCGGCGATTTACTACGGCATGGTCAAGTACATCGACGACCAGGTGGGGCGCATTCTGAAGCGACTCGACGACCTCGGCCTGACCGACAGCACTCTGGTGGTTTTCACCACCGACCACGGCGACATGGTCGGTGCCCACGGCTGCGTCGGCAAGTCAATTTCCAGTTTCTACGACGATCTGGTGCGGATCCCGTTGTGCATCCGTTTCCCTGGGCGGATCAAGCCGGATACCATGGTCGACAAGCCGGTGAGCCAGATCGATTTTCTGCCGACGATCCTCGACTATCTCGGCGAGCCGATCCCCGCGAACATCCACGGCCGCAGCCTTCGACCGCTCATCGAAGGGAAGAATGTCGACTGGCGCGACTACGCCTTCTGCCAACGCGCCGACCGTGGCCGCATGCTCCGTACTCAGCGGTGGAAATACACCTTCTGTCAGAAGCCCCGTATCGTCGCCTTATACGATCTCGACAACGATCCCCACGAGGATCAGAACCTCGCGGCCGACGAGGAACATGCCGAGACGGTTCGCAAGATGCACCGCCGACTGCGGGAAATCATGGCAGCCGACGGCGACCGGCTGGTGGAAACCTGGCCCGTCGATCCGACTTCCTGACGCGTTCTGCCTGCACTGCATGGGGGCCGATACGGAAAAGACTCGGCACCCCTTTGCGCTGCCTCGTTGACGTTTTTGGCACTTGGCCGTAATTGCCGGAGTGCCGTGCCAGAACATTTTGCCACAAGTGGGCCATCTTGGCGGGCGCTTCCCACAGTCGTAGAATGGGTAACAGCGTTGCCGGTCAGAAGATGACTGTTCCGCAGCTTCGCATGCGAGTAGACCATAATGCACTTAACGATCGCGGATACCGAATTCGTAACCGTTCATGGGGCGGCGGGGGACTGGTCCATTTTTCGGCCGTTTGACGCGTTTGGCAACAAAGACGTCCTCCGAAAACATGGACCTGTCCCCTTCCTTTCCGCCCCGTGAACGGTTACCCGAATTCGAACTGTCGCCGGGGAGCGAGGTGATCTTGCGCCACCAGACCTGGGCCGACTACGAGGAACTCCTCCAGCGCCGCCAGGACAACGCGGCGATCAAGGTCCGGTATAACGCCCGAACCGAGGAAGTCCGTCTCATGGCGCCATTACTGAAGCACCGCAAGAACTCCGATGTGCTCTCCGATCTGGTGAAAATCCTCCTGCGGCATTCGGGGCGCGACTGGGAGAGTTTCGATCCGATCACGCTGAAGCGCTTCGGGGAGGCGGGACTGGAGCCGGACTGGTGTGTCTACATCCAGAACCGCGAGGCGATCCTGGGCAAGGAGCGGATCGATCTGGAAAGCGATCCTCCGCCGGACCTGGCGTTGGAAGTCGATGCCCCATCTG
>JAAYEH010000721.1 GCA_012728855.1 Rhodopirellula sp.
CGCCCATGGGGGCGCGGCCAGCGTGCGTTTCGACAAGCGCACCGCGGAAACCCTCTTCTGGATCAGCCGGACGGTCATGATCAACCAGAAGAAGGCCGCTCCGCTGGTCGTCCGCGGCTGGAGCAAGGCGGAAGGGGTCACCGGCACGAAAGGAGCGGAGTATTCCGTTTGGGTTGACCTCCAATACAACGACGGCACTTCGCTCTGGGGCCAACGGGCCATGTTCGACGTGGGAACGCATGACTGGCAGCGGGCCGAGCAGCCCATCGTCGTCGCCAAACCGGTGAAGCTCGCCACCATCAACGTGCTGTTCCGCGGCGGCGCGACCGGCACCGTTTGGTTTGACGACATTTCGCTCGCCGAGTTGGAGTTTGACGGCAGCGCCGTCTTCGAAAGCGGACCGGTCGCGACGATCGGCGGCGGCGCCGCTGCAAAATCGGTGCCAGTTGCGGCATGCGCCACGGGCGAGGGCCTGCTCTTGGGCTTCGGCCCGCGCGGCGACCTGGCCGAGTTGGCCTCAAACGGCAAGTCGATCATCGGCCTTCCGATTGGTGGATTCTGGATCTGCGATGTCGCTCGCGGCGGGCCCTGGTTCCGCATGCTTGGCGAGGCTCGGCAGGACGGCAAGGGGGTTCGTCTTGCGGCGGAGGAAGCGGCGGCCGGCCTCAAGCTGGAAGCCCGCATCGAGCCTGGTGCGCAGACCATCGACATTGCCGCAACCGTGCAGGACACGTCGGGCGCGGATCGGGCGGTTACCGTCTGCTTTGTCTTGCCCCTGGCGGCTGCGCCGCGCGTCTGGCACGATGATATCCTGCGGAGCACACCGGTGGTTCCGGGATCGGAATATCGAAACGCGCAGTCCTGGCCGGCCGGCGCCGCGATGTCGGCCTATCCTTTTTCCTCGCTCACCTCCGACGACTTGGGCCTCGCGCTGGCCGCGCCGATGGATTGCCCCCGCGTGTGC
Organism: Rhodopirellula sp.; assembly: GCA_012728855.1. GTDB lineage: Bacteria > Planctomycetota > Planctomycetia > Pirellulales > Thermoguttaceae > JABWBD01. Next base: position 965 of record JAAYEH010000721.1, read on the forward strand.
CGCTTTGTCTACAACTCCTGGCTGAATGTTTTCTATGCGGCTCACGACTTCGGCCTGGCCAAGGAGCCGAGAAAATTCCCGTCGTCGGCCGATTTCCGCCTCTCACTCTACCGGCACGAATCGGAGTGGGGGTTCCGCGCGGCGGCCGAGGCCTACTACGACCGTTTTCCGCAGTTCTTCCAGCAGCGGCTCAAACGGGGCGGCACCTGGATGGCCTTTGCCGACATCAGCAAGGTCGAAGGCTGGGATGATTTCGGATTCGCCTACGACGAGTTGGGCGGGGACTATCGCGCGTTTGACGACGCTCACGGCATCGCCAGCTTTCACTACATCGAGCCGATGACTCATTGGCTGGCGATGGACAAGAAGTACCCACGTACGTATGAAGGGGCCATGCAGGCCCTGGCCGACGCAGGCGATTCACCCCGCCCGGCACTGGCCCGCCTTGCCAAAACCACCCGCCGCTCGGCTGTCTTTACCGCGGAAGGCCGCTACGATTTGTCGGTCCAGAACCAATCGTGGTGCGATGGCGCCGTTTTTACGTTGAACCCCGACCCGAACCTGCCCGAAGACTCCGACTGCCCGGTCAACAAGGCGCACCTCGGCTACAATGCCTCCTGGGCGGAAAAGAACCTGGGCAAGAATGCGGGCGGCGGCCTTCACGGCGTCTACATCGATTCCATGCCCAACTGGGGCGATGTGCGCAACTGGCGGCGCGAACACTGGCACTCAGTCGACGTGCCGCTCACGTTCGATCCGCTCTCGAAAAAGCCGGTGCTGTTGCAGATCTTTTCCACCTGGCAATTCACGAAATGGGTTGCCGACGATGTCCACGCCCGCGGCGGCGTGATGCACGGCAACGGCGGCGCCATGTGGCCTTACTTCCCCGGGCTGCTCGACGTCACCGGCCAGGAAACCGGCAATGTTCTCTCGGAGGAGGCGATGGCCCGTGCCCGCACCCTGCTTCGCAACAAGCCGTACTCGCCGCTGATGAACACGCGGTTCGACTCGATGGGGCCCGAAGTGGTCGAAGATTACTTCCACAAGAGCCTCGTCTGGGACATTTTTCCCAGCTTCTTCAACGGCGCGTATATGCAAGACGGCGAGTGGGTCCGAGTTCATTACTTCCAGGATCCGAAATTCTACAATCGCGACCGCCACCTCTTCCGCCAGTTCATTCCGGTTCTGCGGCGGCTCTTCGATGCCGGGTGGCAGCCGGTGACCCGCGCTCGTTCCCAGCCGCGGCAGGTCCGGGTGGAACGCTACGGCGCCGGCGGAGAAGTGCTCTTCGCGCTATACAATGGATCCGCATCGCCGCTGGATGCTCGGATCACCATCGAGGCTGAGTCGCTCGATCTGACTCACACCAGGGAGGCTACCACTTTGCTCGCCGGCGCCAAAGTTGCCTGCCGGCCCGACGGAAAGTCGCTCGAAGTGACCGTGCCGTTGGGCGCCGGGAAAGCGGAGGTCGTGCAGTTGAGCCGCTGAGCCGGCGTGCGAGCCGCGCCTTTCCGGTGCGGCCTCTTGCCGCCTTCACGGATGGGTCTGCTTACTTCACTCGAAGCACCCGGTATCGCCACGCCGGCACCGACAGGGTGAGTTTGCCGCGCTCCACTTTGAGCGTTTCCTCGCCTAGCGCATCCCACACCCGAGGCTCAGCGCTCGCCGCGAGCTTTGCCACGTCGAGCAGGAGCTGCGGCCGGCGGTCCTCGTCGGAGAGATTGCTGACTACGATCAAAGCGCCATGGTCCGGAAGCGTCCACACCGACGCATAGGCGTTTGGCTTTCCCAATTCGGGCGTCAGCGAACCTGAGGGGGATCCTGCGATCGCGACAAGCTCTCGGTTGTTCCAATACCCGTGCATGGTCGCCCGGCTGATGGGAAACTCGTCATGCACCTTCCACAGCGCCGAGATGCGATCCAGCGCATCCGGGGCACCGGGGCGGATCAGCACTCCGTGCAACAGCGTGTAGGCCAACACGTCCTTGGCGTAGTACGGCATGCCGTCATACACCAGGAACTCCGACGGCACGCCCCACTGCCGGCCCATGAATTCGGTGCGGAAGGCGTCCATGGGCAGAATGTCGAGAGTTTTTGCCGGCGGCTTGATCGTGTCGATCTGCTCTCCGCCCCAGCTCGTGGTTCCCCAGGCCAGCGTGGGGATCACCATGACGGTCGAGTTGTGGATATTGAGCTGCCCCTCCGGTTTGCGCCGGCGAGTGAGCACGTAGAGCCGTTTCATGAAATCGCGCGTGGCGAAAATGTCGTAGGTTGGCCGGCGCGAGCCGTTCGGCGCATCGTAGCCGCAGCCGTGCAGCTTGTTCGCGCAGGGCATCGGCCATTCCGGCCCATCGAGATACCAGCCGTCGTTGCCGAACTCATCGATCGTCTTTGCCAGGTGGTGGAGGCAGAAGTCCTTGAAGGGGCTGTTCCAGCAGCCGTAGTAGGCACGCTGCGGAGGCTGCCGCGTGTAGGCGCCGGACCGGGGCTCGGTGAGGAACTCCTTATGGTAGTGCTCCCATTCGGGACAGTTGTCGGCAAATTGCCGCGACATGTAGAGCAGCAGGTTGAGCTTTTTCGCGTGCAGGCCATCCACCAGGCTGCGCAGCCGAGGCCGGTCGGCGTCGGTAACGCGAGGATAGGACTGATAGGGCACCCAGTGCTCGTGGAAACAGATGGTTCGGACCCCCAGCCGCGCCAGTTGCTCCGGCAGGCTCTCCTCGAGGCCAGGCTCCCAGGACGGCGCCAGCCCGAACTTGCCCGACGTGAACCGGAGCCAAGCGTCCGCCTTGCCGACCGGCGGCGCGGAAGCGGCCGGCGGGGCTGCTCCGGCGCCCCCCTCTCCGTTGCTATAGTCATCGAAGTGATCCAGCAGCAGCGTCTCGGCATTGGGCTCGAAGGGCCGATCCGCCTCATCCGGAGCCCGAGCCACCTTCAGGATCCGCACCTCGTCGATGGCGGCCAGCGCGCCGTCTCCGCCGATGCGGATCGTCGCCCGTTCCAATGGGGCCGCCAGAAAGCCTCGATTCGGCGACTGCGAGACGAGCTTGCCATCCAGGTAGAGCCGAAGGTGCTCGTTGTCCCAACTCATGCCGATATGATGCCACTGGCCCGCTTTCCAATCGAAACGGTAGCCAGGGTTGTCGGTGACGACGCCGTCAGTGCGCGCCCATGCCACCAGTCCCTGCTCCGTGCCGTTCCAGTACAAGCCGTAATTGCTGCCGGCCTGCCCCGGGCTGAGTTCGACCGTGAACAACTCGCGATTGCCTTGCCAGGTCCGCTCGGCAAAGGGCAGTTGTCGCTCGCTGTCGACCGCCGGCCGGTACCAGCACTCGAAGGTGCCCTCTTCCCTTCGAATGTGGCCGGCGGCGGGATAGACGATCTTGCCGCCGCCGGCGACGGCCCGCAGCTTTTCCAGGCCATAGCTGCCGTGATGCACGATGCGGTAGTCCCATACCGTCTTCTCCGGCTGTTTCACCGGAGTTGCCTGGAAGCCGAAGGTGAAGTGGAGCGGCTGCTCGATTCGCGTTTGCCCGGTGATGAGGCGGCACTTTAGGACCGTTGCCGCGGGCGTACGCTCGATCGTCAAGGCGTTCTCGTTGTCCAGGGGAAACCAGTTTCGGTCGCTCTCGCAAAACCACGCCAGGCCACGATCCTCATCGCCCAGCCAGACGAAAGGCTTGAACGGACTCTTCCAGCCATCCTGCGGCAGGTAGCCGCTATTAGCTACGCTCCCCCAGCGTCCGGGAAAGTGGTAGAGATAGCGGGCGTACTGCGGCTTGAGCGGGATCTCGAGGGTGAGTTCGTCGACGGCCACCGCCCCCTGCGATGGCGCGAGGATGAGATCGCAGCGGATCATGCCGTCATACTCGACGGTTGTCTCGCCGGAAAGCACCAGCCCCGCCGCCTTGGACTGCCCGGAAAGAACTGCCTGCGGCGGCTTCTGCTCGCGGACGCGCGGCGGATCTCCGGTCCAGGAAAGGACTGTGTTCTGCGACCGCCCGGTCAAACAAATCGGGCCGGCCAGAACACTGGCGCCGTGGGCCGAGATTTCCGAAGGGAGCGGTCCCTGCTCGAAACCGTAGGTGCGGCCCCAGCAGCGCACATGGCTCCCTTCAACGCCCACCGACGTCCAGGGCGCCGGCACGTCCTCAGTCAGACCTTCCTTTGTCCCCAGCCACTCCGGGCGCAGCGCGGCCTCGCCGCGCGACGAGCGGTCGCGGGCAGCCGTTTGCTGGGCATCGACCAGATCCGCAGCACTGCTTGCCTGCAGGCCGGTCAACGTTTGCCAGGTAGTGAAATCGCCCATCAACAGGGCTGCCGACACGGCGGCAACAAAAGACGCTGGATACATCGGGTGCTCCTTTCGAAATGTCGGGCAGCGGTGGCTCCCAAGCGCCCGGAACCGTGGCCCGTCGCCGGCGGTCAACTGTATTCCTCGGGTTGCTGGTGCAGCAGGGTTACACTGGGCGCGATGGCGGCTATGCGGAACGACCAAGCTCGGTGCGAAGTATGCAACAAGGGGGCGGCTGCTGCATCTATCTTAGCTGCCTGCATTCCCCAGAACGGCCCGCTCGATTCTTTCCTGCTCTTCTTCCTCCGTCGACTTCGGATGAGGCAGGCGTTCGAACCACATCACCAGCGCCGCGGCCAACGCGCCGGCGGAGACAACGACGGGCCAGCAGTAGATGATTGCGCCCCCCTCGGAAACCTCCGCGATGCGTTGAAACCAAGGCAGACGTTCCAGAGCCGGTCCGGCGAACTGCATACTCAACAGCGCTAGGCCGTTGTGTACGAGATGGAAAAGTACGGAGGGAAGAAGGCTGCCGCTCTGAACGGCAATCAAGCCAATGATCGTCCCGGTCAGCGAGGCAATCAGCGACTGCTGGAGGATGCCGTGCGTCAGGCCGAAGAAAATGGCTGTGAAAACGATCGCCCGCCACTTGTGCCCCAAGTGCCGGAAACCGGAGAGAATAAAACCACGGAAGGCCAATTCTTCGCAAATCGCCGGCACCAGAGCCATCACGATCAGAACCTGCCAGAACGGCGCGTCGCGGAAGACCCCTTCCAGCCCCTCGAGCGCCTGCTGCATGGAGTCGCTGACCGGATACAGTTTCATCACTGCCCATTGCAGCGCCGTCATGATCGGGTGCAGCGCCACGGCGAGCGCCGCCGCCGCCATTAACGACTTCCCTCGTGGACGGCTCAGCAATAAGGTTCTGACCGGACTGCTGGTGAATATCACCGTCATCAGCAGCGCGGGCGTGGCGATCACCACAAGCTGCGTCACGACCGTGGTCAATGCGAACTGCTGGAAATCGGCCGGCTGAGGCATCGCGAAGCTCATGAAGAACTTCACCACCAGGATCAGAACCCCGCAGAAGACGGCCGCGGCCGCGGTTGGGGTCGGCTGGCGATCCTGCATCAAATGGCGAATCCACAGTCCCACGTCAAGTCGCTCGCTTTCGCGGAAGAGAACCGACTCGGAGTTGAACTGCTCCACGGCCCAGCGGATCGCCAGGTAACAGCAAGCCAGCGTGACGACGACAACCGGCGGGGCAAACTGGAGGGCCGACCAATAGTTGCCCTCCAAGGCAGCGCGAAGCAAGAGCACCATCCCACTCACCGGAATCAGACTGTTGCCCAAGGTCAGTTCCACTCCCGAGGACATCGGCAGCACGGCCAACGGCATGGTCACCAGCAGCAGCGGCATGAGGTAGTACTGGCCCTCTTTGGTGCTGCGAGCAAACGCCGCCAGCGCCAGGCACAACGCGCTGAATAGCGCCGATACAGGCACCAATGCCAGCGTGAGCCAAACCAGGGCGATCGCCGGCGGCGGTCCCAATCCGGGAAGCTTCGAGAGCACCAGCCATCCAGTGATGCCGATGCTCACCAGGTTCAAGACGGCTGTAATCATGCTGAAGAGCATGATAGTCAACAGCTTGCCGACCACGATTTCGCTGCGTTCGGCGGGGCTGCTCAGCAGCGTCTCCAGCGTGCCGCGCTCTTTTTCGCCGGCGCATAGGTCGACGGCCGGATAAAACGCTCCCGTCATGGCCCAGATCAACAGGAGGACCGGAAAAATCTTCGACCACACGGCGGCGCCCTGCAGGCCGGTCTGGTCGGCCACGTCGACCATTTCCACCTCGAACGGCTTGGTAACCTCCGCGGGAACGCCGCTCGCTTCGAGGTTCGTTTCGCCGATTCGTTCCTTCCAGCGGCGGAGCAGTTCGCTGAGGCGGACGAATGCAATCTGGGACTTCTCATTGGCCGTGTTGTAGATGATATCCGGGCTGGGAATCTGCAGCGGAACCTCGATCTCGGCCGAATCGGTATCACTGGCCTTTCGCCGGGCACGCTCCTCGATGGCGTCTCGAAACGCCTCGAGCCGGTCAGCGAAATCGGCAGGAAAGTAGAGAGCGGCGTCGTACTCGCCGGCGATCACCGCGCTGCGGGCTTGCTCCTGCGAGTAGACGAGGAGGGAAGCGGCCTCGTCCCGCTGCCGAGGTTCCACAGAGGCGAATTCCACCTCGATCAAGCCGATCTTTGCCGGGTCGGTGAACAGTTCCAAAGCGAAGCGGTCGTCCTCGAACAGCGGCGGCAGGCCCACCGGATCCCGGGCGCCGACCACCAGCACACGAATCGACTGCTCCTGCATGAACTGGGAAATCTGGAAAAACGTCATCCCCAACAACGGGTAGAGCAGAATTGGCAGCACCAGCACCACGAAGAGGGTTCGCCGGTCGCGGAGCTGGTCGCGGATCTCGCGGCTGAGGATCCAGCGGACGTTCTGCACGTTCATGCCTGGCACCCATCGTGTCGGGAAATCAACTGGAAAAACAGCTCTTCAAGATCGTCTTCCTGGTACTTGTCGCGAAGCTCCGCCAGCGGGCCTTCCGCAAGAATGTGGCCGCGGTGGATGATCGCCACGCGGTCGCACAGCTTCTCCGCTTCGCGCATGATGTGCGTCGAAAACACTACGCACTTGCCGTGATCTCGCAGCTCCGCCACGGTGCTCAACAGAGCGCGCGCCACCAGCACGTCGAGCCCCGACGTGGCCTCGTCGAAGATCACCACCGGCGGATCGTGGACGATAGCCCGCGCGATGGAAACCTTTTGCTTCATGCCGGTCGACATCTTTGCGCCCAGGCGGTCGCGAATCTCGTTCATCTGCAAGCGGTCGAAGAGCCGTTCCATGCGGGCGGTCAACTCATCCTGAGCGATGCCGTAGAGGCGGCCGAAATACTCCACCATCTCCCAGGCGGTCATGCGATCGTAGACGGCCGTGTTGGCCGACATGAAGCCGATCTGCCGCCGGACGAGCGACGGCTGAGTGACGATGTCGCAGCCGTTGATCGTGGCCGTGCCCGCGGTGGGACGCAACAGGGTGCTCAAGAGCCGCAAAGCGGTCGTCTTGCCCGCGCCGTTGGGGCCCAGCAGGCCGTAGATCTGGCCCGCGGCGGCGCGGAAACTGACGCCGTCCAGCGCTATGAGCTTCCCCCGTTGCAGATCGGCATAGTGTTTGGTGAGGTTTTCAACACAAATCATGGCAGTTTGGCAAGGCCCTCCAACACCTTATCGTAGCTTACCTTACGATCGTGTCTTGCGGGCGGGGCCACGATTCCTCCACGATCTGGTAGGAGACATTCCTTCGACGCGGGGTATAGCCGGCCTCCTCGATCCGCCGGCGGATCTCCCTCTCGGTCGTCCGAAAACTCGTTCCGGCCGCGGCCACGACGTTCTCCTCGATCATCAGGCTCCCCATGTCGTTCGCCCCGAAACGCAGCGCCATTTGTCCGATCTGGAGGCCCTGCGTCACCCAACTCGCTTGCAGGTTGGCATAATTGTCGAGATAGAGCCGCGCCACCGCCAGCGTCTTCAGGTATTCAAACGCCCCTCGTTTGGGCAAATCCGCCAGCGCCGTATTTCCGGGTTGAAAGGTCCAGCAGATGAAAGCGGTGAATCCGCCGGTCTCATCCTGCAACCGGCGCAACCGATCCAGATGTTCGATCCGTTCTTCGAGGGTTTCCAGATGCCCGAACATCATCGTGGCGGTTCCTCGCCCGCCCATGCGGTGCCAGCGGCGGCAGACTTCGAGCCAGCCATCGGCGGAAACCTTGCATGAACTGACCGCCCCGCGGATCCGGTCGACGAGGATCTCCGCCCCGCCACCCGGCAGGCTGTCCAGGCCCGCGGCGCGGAGCCGAGCCAACACTTCCTCAATGCTCAACCGGGAAATCTGGCTCAAATGATGAACCTCCGGCGGGCTGAAGGCATGGATATTCACGCGAGGAAATCGCCGACGAATATCGCCGAGGAGGTCTTCGTACCACGGCAGATCCAATTCCGGGTTCATGCCGCCTTGCAAGAGAATCTGGTCGCCGCCCAAGGCGATCGTTTCCTCGATCTTTTGGTACAACTCCTCGCGCCGGATCACGTAACCGTCGGGATCGCCGCGACGGCGAGAAAACGCGCAAAAGCGGCAGCCGCCGATGCAAATGTTGGTGTAGTTGATGTTGCGATCGATGTTGTAAGTGCGATAGGGCTCGGGATGCAGTCGCCGCGCGACGGCATCGGCCCCGCGACCCAGCAGCGCCAGGCGATCGGAAACCAGCAGCCGGAGCCCTTCCTCGGCCGTCAGACGCTGCCCAGCCACCGCTTTCTCAACGAGATAAGTGATCGGCGAAGACAAGCTGCCCTCCCTCGGGAACAAGCCCGTGACGGGCGGCCAAACGATGGAACGCTTCCAGCCCCTTTCGCTCGTTCGGGCCGAGCACGAAGCGCAGATTATCGCGAAAATATCGGCGGCAATCGGACTCCGGGATACCCAACCGCGGCGATTCTTCCCAGGCGATCCGATCCGTCTGCCGAACGCCTTCGTCGCGTGCCGCGGCGAGTCCCTCGGCCAACTCCCCTGGATCGACCTCCGCCCGGGCGACCCACATCGCGAAGACGAAGGGAAGCCCCGTCCACGTCCGCCATTGCTCGCCCAAGTCCCAGACCGTGTGAAACCGGCCGTTGGGCAACGCCATGCCGCGGTCGCCGACCAGCATGATCGCGTCGGCTGCCGAGTCGTCGGTCGAAGCGCCGATGGAGAGTGTTTCGATCCGTGGTTCCACGGAAAAACGTTCTTTGAGGACGATCCTTGTCAGCGCCGCGCTGGTCCGCGAACCTTCATCCAGCGCGAGCGTGCGGATTTCCGCAACCGGCACTCGGCAATAGAGTTTTACACTGCGAACCGGCCCGTCGCTGGCGATGCAGGCATCCGAAACAATCGTGTACCCGGGGTTTCGGAAGAATTCGATGGACGGGATCAACGCGACGTCGAGGCGGCCGGCGGCCAACGCGTCGGCCAGGCGGCTGGGCAGATCGACTTCGATCGAGGCGCCGGGAAGCGTCTGAGGCAGAAAGCGGATCAGCGGACGGGAATTGAGATAGCTCACCGCTCCGATCCGCAAGTGAGGCCGCCATGTCGCAGGAGACGTATCCGGCACGGTCAAGTCCTTCCAGTTCCACGGGAAACCATGGATTATATGTCCGTTTCGCGGAAGGCGAAAGTGGCAACGGGTTTGACGCAACCAACTGGAGAGGTAGATTTGCAGTGGATCTCGAGCCTATCCAACAACCGCGCCGCGGTATGGGCTCTCTTGCCGGCTGGTTTTAACGATTCTACGCAATCGAACGAGTTTTCTCACGATGAGCCCTGACGACAACCTGCTGAGCCGCCTTGCCCACGGCAACTCCGCCGACAACTCCGACCATTGGTCCGTGCTGGCAGCGTCGGAGCCGGATCACGACCGCCGCGAAGAGAAAGACGAGCGACTCAACGCCATTCTCAGCCGGATCAAGGGCCTTACGGACAAAACAGACGGCCAGGGCGGCGCATCTGCCGCCCCCCCTTCATCGCGGACTGTCGAACGGACCTCCGCGGATCCCGATCACGGTTTCATCCCGATCGAGCCGGGCTCCTTCAGCCAGGCACAATTGACCGACAGCGAGGTCGAGAGCCTCGTTCTCAAATACCTGCTGGCACGAGGCGACGTCTGTGGGCGGGACATCGCCGACCAGGTCAAGCTGCCCTATATCCTGGTCAACGAGTTGCTCTGGAAAATGAAGAACGATCAATTGGTGGTCCACAAGGGCTCTGCGCCAATGAACGACTACCAATACCAGCTTACGGACATCGGCCGGGAACGGGCGAGGCGTCTTTCGCAACATTGCACCTATTTCGGTGCGGCCCCGGTCGCGCTCGCCGACTATATCGCGGCGGTCGAGGCGCAGTCGCTTACCAGACAGAATCCGACAACGGAAACGCTTGCCGCAGCCTTCGACGGCCTGTTGCTTAACCGCCGTATGCTCGACCGCCTCGGGCCCGCGATCAATTCCGGCCGCGGGATGTTCCTGTACGGATCGCCGGGCAACGGGAAGACCAGCATCGCCGAACGGGTTACGCGTGCATTCGGCAAGTATCTCTGGATCCCGCGGGCGATCGGCGTGGACGGCGAGATCATTCGGCTTTTCGATCCGGTGAACCACGAGGAGGCGCCGCTCGAACCCGGAAGCGGATTGCTCGACCATCGGAAAATCGACAAACGATGGATCCGCATCGCTCGTCCGACGATCATCGCGGGCGGAGAACTGACGATGTCGGCATTGGAAGTAACGATCAACACGTCGACAGGCATCAGCGAGGCGCCGCTGCAACTAAAGAGCAATTGCGGCACCCTGGTCATCGATGACTTCGGACGTCAGAGAATGCGGGTCGAGGAACTGCTGAATCGCTGGATTGTCCCACTGGAAAGGCGGGTCGACTTCCTCAACCTTCCCAACGGCAAGAAGATCAACGTGCCGTTTGACCAGTTGATCGTCTTCTCGACCAACCTCGAGCCTCGCGATCTGGTCGACGAGGCGTTTCTGCGACGGATACCGTACAAGATTGAAGTGGGCGACCCTTCCGAAACGGAGTTTCGCGACCTGTTCCGGGTATTGTCGCCCACGATGGGGTTCGAATACTCGGAGGAGGCGGTCGACTCTCTCATCCGTGTCCACTACAAGAAATCCAGCCGACCGTTCCGTTTCTGCCAGCCCCGCGACCTGTTGATGCAGGTTCGCAACTACTGCCTGTATCGAAGTTTGCCGCTGGAACTCAAGGAAGAATACCTCAATCTGGCCTGCGAGAACTACTTTGCGGTAATGTGAGGATCCTCGGAAAACACTTCCCCCGCAGCGGCGATCGTGCGGTCGATGTCTTCATCCGTATGCGCCGTCGACACGAACAACGCCTCGAACTGGCTGCACGGCATGTAGACGCCGCGGTCGATCATCCCCCAAAAATAGCTGGCGAAACGGGCCGTGTCGCAGCGGCTGGCGGAGGCCCAATCAGTCACTTCTCCTGCGGCGAAGAAGAGGGTCATCATCGAGCCGAGTCGCGTCAGGCAACAAACCGCGCCGGCCGAGTCGGCCGCGCGTCGCAGCCCGTCGGCAAGCCGTGCGGAGACTTCCTCCAACCGCGGGTAGGGATTCGTGTCGCGAAGGACTTCCAGCGTGGCAATCCCCGCAGCCGTTGCCAGCGGATTGCCGCTGAGCGTGCCCGCCTGAAACACCTTTCCGGCCGGCAAGACATGATCCATGATCTCCGCACGACCGCCGTAGGCCCCAACGGGCAAACCGCCACCGATGATCTTCCCCAAAGTCGTCAGATCGGGCCGAATGCCGAAGACGGTTTGCGCCCCTCCGTAGGCGACCCGGAAACCGGTCATCACCTCGTCGAAAATCAACACGGCGCCGTGCCGAGAGGTCAGATCGCGAAGCGCGTGCAGGAACGACGGCGACGGCGCCACGCAGCCCATATTGCCGACAACCGGTTCCGCAATTACGGCGGCGATCCGGCTACCGTAGTCGGCAAAGGCATCCTCCATCGCGGCGACGTCGTTGTAGGGCAGCACCAGCGTGTCTTTGGCCGTGCCCGCGGTCACTCCCGGCGAATTGGGCACGGCCAGTGTGGCCGCCGAACTGCCCGCGGCGACCAACAGGCTGTCGACGTGCCCGTGATAATTGCCCGCGAACTTCACGACCACGTCGCGGCCGGTGAATCCGCGAGCCAGGCGAATCGCGCTCATCGTGGCTTCGGTCCCCGAATTGACCAGGCGGACCTTCTCGACCGACGGCAGGGCATCGACGAGAAGTTGGGCGAGATGGCTTTCCGCTTCCGTGGGCGCGCCGAAGCTCGTGCCGCGCTCCACGGCCGCCTTCACGGCCTCGACGACACGGGGATGTCCGTGGCCGAGAATCATCGGGCCCCACGACCCGATATAGTCGATGTAGCGATTGCCGTCGATGTCGTAGAGATAGGCGCCGTCGGCGCGGTCCACGAAGATCGGGTGTCCGCCCACCGCGCCAAAAGCGCGGGCGGGGCTGTTCACTCCGCCGGGGATCAGGCTTCTGGCCAGATCAAAGGCGGCTCGGCTCTTTTCGTGATGCATAGTCCCCTGCTCCTGCCGACGATCTCAAGGCATTGGATCGCTCACATCAAACGTAAACAGGCTGATGCTCAGCGGCGGGATCGTCAGCATGTCGGCGGCAGCTTTCAGTTCTCGCTCCCGAATGGCTACCGCCGGCGGTTTGCCGGGCTCGTTGTAGGCCATCGGATCGGAGCCGCTTATCTCCCGGACGCGGCCCGTTCCCGCGAGCCTTGCCCCGGCAACGGATAGCGGCACGGCCAACTCCTCGGTCATCGGATTGACGACGGCCAGCGTGAGAGTCTTGCGGTCCTCGCTCCACGCCGCCACGGCATCCAGCGGTCCACCGGCGACCGTTTCCACAGGAACCGTGCCGAGATGTTTTCGATAGAGCATCAGCGGCAGCCCGGTTGTGTCGAAAGCGGCGTCGGTCTTCGTCGTCTTGATGCACCCAATGACGTTTACCGTTTGCGCGTAGTTGGCCATGAAGTACATGTCGCTCTGGCGGGCGAATTCGTTCAGCGCCGCGGCGACGCCCAGCGCATCCTTGAGAAAATAGCGGGTGCCAAGTTCGCCGTAGAGGTGAGGGCCGTACCAGTAGTTCCATTCATCCAGCGCGATGGGGATTTCTTTGTCCGCGAGTGCCGCGATCTCGTCCCGATATCGCCGGTGCGCATCGGCGATTGCCCGCACGCGCGCCGGGGCCTGGCGGACGTGTGCCATGACATCAGGCTTCTCGCCCACGTAAAAATGCTCGCTGATCCAATCCATCCGGTCGGCACAATGGGTGAGCATCGCCTCGCTCCACGGCCCAACATGGCCGACGGCGATCAGCCGGATTGACGGATCGGCGCCGCGCATGGCGTCGGCGAAGGCGTTATGCTTCCGCGTGTACGCCTCCAGCGGCATGTAGCCAAGTTGCCATTTGCCGTACATCTCGTTGCCGACACCCCACCATGTGACGCCGAAGGGTTCCCGCCGTCCATTCTTTTCGCGGAGTCCGCCCTGCGGCGTCTCCGCGCCGCCGTTGGCGTATTGGAGCTGGTCGACCGCCAACTTCACATCGCCCTGGCCGCTGTTGACCACGACCAGCGGTTCGGTCTTCAGAAGGCGGCAGAAGGTCATGAACTCATCGAAACCGAAGTCGTTGTGTTCGATTCCTTTCCAGGCGGGGTTCTTGCGCGGCGGACGGCGATCGGGATCGCCAATGCCGTCTCTCCAGTCGTAGCCGCTGACGAAATTCCCGCCCGGCCAACGGTATACCGGCGCATCGAGTTGGCGGAGCAGTTCCAGCGTGTCGGCCCGCATTCCGTGGACGTTGCCCTCCGGCATCAGCGATACCGTGCCGACAAAAAACGCTCCGCCGCCCGCGGCGACGATTTCCAGGCGGCCGTTGTCGGTATCCCCGCCGCAAGTGAATCGCAGCGGGAACCGGGAATAGTCCGCCTTGAGATTCTCAATCGTAACCGTCTGCCGCCGGTCTGCTCCGTCGCCCCAGACGAGGCTGACCGACACCGGCCCGGCCTCTCCGTCGCCTGCAAGCCAAACTCGTCCCAAGTAGCTTTTACCCTGGCGGAGCCCCAGGCCGTCCTGCATGATGCCCCGCGGCGAATTGCCCGGCAGCACGCGCGGCGTGTGCTCGCCGACGAAGGCGTTGTCGCGAACCATCTCGACGGTCGTCCCGGCGGAGATCGCCTTCCACGACGACGAATCGCTTCCCACCGCGTCGTAGAATTTGCGGTCCTCCAGCATCTCCGCCCAAATGCCGCCGTAGATGCAGCGTCCCAGATGCTCGATGAACTGGCCGTAGATATACGGGGAGATCGGAGCGCCGGTGCGTGACGCGTCGATGGAAATGCTCGCCTTCGGATTTCGCGACGCCAGGCATTCCAGCTTCAGATCATCATACCACGCCTTGCCGGTGGCAAGTCCCCAACCGCCCAGCAGGCAGTTGATCTGCACCTGCTCGTGCTCGTCTGTGTCGAAGACCACTTCGACTCTCGTCCAGTCGCGGGTTTCGGTAAGCGGATTGGTCGCGATGGGCTGGATGTTGTGCAAGTTGAGCAGCGCACCCCGACCACCCTGCACTTGAACGTTCTCGGTCTTGATCCAGCCCGAGAGGCGATACGTGGAGAACGGCTTCACCGGTGCAACCGTGTACCACGCCGCGTCGGCGCCGCGGTCAGATTGGATCGCAATGCTCCGCTCACCGGAGCGTCCAGCCGTCGAAGAGAATTCCCCCTCGCCTCTCCATGTGTGCGTCTTCCAGCCGACCGGCGCGGCGTCGGCCCATTGCTCGAACGATGCGTTGCCGAGGGGGGCGTCGACTTCCGCCGCAGCGAGTTGATCCACGCAAATCAACATCAGGCCCATGATGGTGAGAGTGAAAGATCGGCGGAACATGGCTTTCTCCTTCTCGGCAAGGCTGCCGCCGAACTAGCAGCGGCGAAAGAACAATATCTATTGCCGTAACCGTTCACGGGGCGGCCGGGGACTGGTCCATTTTTCGGCCAGTTGATGCGTTTTGGCGCAAGAGACGTTGGCCGAAAACATGGACCTGTCCCCTTCCTTCCCGCCCCGTGAACGGTTACCTATTGCCAATGCTCAGACGTCGCAGATCTCCACTGCCTTGCGCAACGCGGCGATGGGATTGGCCCCGGCGGGAATGAATTCCTGCCCCACGAAGCCCCGGTAGCCGGTCGCGACGATCGCCCGCATTACGGCCGGATAATAGATTTCCTGGCTTTCGTCGATCTCGTGCCGCCCCGGCACACCGCCCGTATGAAAATGTCCGATGTAATCGATGTTGTCCTGAATGGTTCGGATCAGGTCGCCTTCCATGATCTGCATGTGATAGATGTCGTACAGTAGCTTGAACCGATCGGAACCGACTTTACGGCACAGTTCGGCGCCCCAGGCCGTGTGGTCGCACTGGTAATCTTTGTGGTCCACGCGGCTGTTGAGCAGTTCCATCACCAGCGTCACCTTGTTGGCCTCTGCCGCTTTCATGAGCCGCTTGATGCCGGCGGCGCAGTTGACCAGCCCCTCTTCGTCGTCTTGCCCCGCGCGGTTCCCGGGAAAACAGATCACGCTCGGAATGCCCGCGGCGGCAGCCTTGGGAAAAAGCCGCTCGTAGTCGGCGACAAGCTGATCGTGATGCTCGGTCCGATTGAACCCTTTGGTGATCCCCATGCCGGCGCCGTTGCCCATCGCACAGGTGAGGCCATGCTCTTTCAGGATCGGCCACTCCTCGGGGCCGACCAGTTCGATCGATTTCAGCCCGATGGTCGCAGCCGCCTGGCAGATGTCCGTCAGCGGAATCTTGTTATAGCACCACCGGCAAGCCGAATGGTTCACGTTCCCCTTGAGCTTCAGCGGCTTGATCTCTCCGGCTCTCGTGCCATGGGCGAGCGACGCGACGGCGACAGCAGCGCCACCGGCGGAGATTTGAAGCATCCGACGTCGTGACACATGGTCCTGCATGGATTTACCTCGTTGTTTATGTGTCTTCATAACGGATCTCTAGAATCTCGAACCGCGTGGTTCCCATGGGAACTACGATCTCGACCGTCTGGCCCACCTTCTTGCCGACCATCCCCTGCGCCAGCGGACTGGTGATGAGGATCTTGCCCACCGTGTAGTCCTCTTCCCCCGCGCCGACCAAGGTGAACTCCTCGACGTCGTCGAGATCGAGATCTTTCACGACAACCGTACAACCGAACGCCACTTCGTCCTTGGGGACTTTGGACGGATCAACCAGGGCGGCGCGGGAGAGCTGGTCGCGCTTCTGGTTGATTTTCGCTTCGAGCATGCCGAGGCTCTCTCTGGCGCCGTGGTATTCGGCGTTTTCACTGAGGTCGCCCTCGGCGCGCGCATCGGCGACCCGCTGCGCCAGTTTCGGCTTCTCGACATGCTCCAAGTGGTCGAGTTCCGCTTTCAGCTTGTCATAGCCGACGCGGGTCATCGGAATGCGTTCCAGCATGAATGGCTCTCCTGACAAAACACGAACCAGCCCGGTGGCGGCAGTAAATACCCAACAGCCCGGTTGCTGCGAGCAGCCGGGCTGCTAAGCTTTTCTCGACTTGCGAAAAAAAGAAGCAACCTCCCGCAACGTGGAGGCTGCATCCAAAATACCTGCTTCTGCCCCGGCATCAGACTGCGTCAGGCTAAAGAGCCTGACGTCCGTGGGCGACAGCGTGTATTCATTCTCGATACCGACGAACCGCTGTCAATCGCCCCGCGAGAACTGTACAATGCCCTCCAGAATTGCGTGCCCATGGCCGCCGACCTTTCGCGGGCGATCGACCGTCGCCTTCCTTCGAGAACATCGCGCCAGAATGCCGGCGTCGATCGCTTCCACGGACTTATCGGTGAACTGTTCCACGCTGCGGGGCCGATCCTTATTCGCCGGAGAGACGATTTCAACCAACGCAATCAGACGATGACCGCTCACATGACGAATGGCCAGAATCCGCGGCCGGGCCTGCGCGGGCGCCTCGATCGTCTCTCGATGCCGTACCTGCGGGGGTGCCTCGGCGACAGCCGTCCCGCCGCAGGCTAGAGGCAACGGCGGGCACACGCGCGACGGTGGACTGGCGTGCAGCGTCAGCACATCGGCGATCGTGCGACCTGCGTGCTGCTCGGCGAGGGCATCGAAACCTTCCGGCAGCAAACCGGCGTTCAGCCCCTTCTGGATCTCCGGAACCCACGCGACGTGAAAGGCGTGAAAGATGCCCGCTTCCACGCGAGTCCAGTCATGGATTGGCATGTTCAGTCCTCGCCAAGTCTAAGGACAACCGTATTGTACACCCGCTATGCCTGGAATGCATGGGTCGAAATAGGCTCGAGATGCCGAGCCTCCCGCGGGTCTGGCGGGTGGTTAAAAACTCAAACTGTGAGTGCGGCAGCCCGGAAAAGGGGACAGGCACCCAGCGACAGGCGTTTGCTCAGCAGTTCCGGGCCAAAACCACGCTGGGAGCCAGTCCCCTTTTCAACTCCGCTTACCGTTTGAGTGAAAAAGAAAGGGGGCGGCAAACGCGTTGCCGCCCCCCGGTATCGTATGGCCATGCGCCGGCGTCTACTTCTTCTCCTCTGCCGGTGTCTCCGACTTCGGCTTTTCAGCGTCCGCCGGTGGTTTGTCCTCAGCCGTCTCCGTACCGGGCTTCGCATCCTCGGCTGCCGGCTTACTTTCAGCCGGCTTAGCTTTGGCTTCAGACTTCGGCTCGGACGCCTTCTCGTCCTTGGCATCGTCGGCCGCGGGCATTGGCTTCTCCGGCGCCGGAACATCTTCTTTCTCCGCCGGCGCCGTCGGCATGGCGTTCTTCAAGTCGTCCAACGCAGCCGGCGTGTTGCTGGTGTCGACCGGCGCCGAACCATCCTTCTTCTCCTCGTCCTTCTTTTCCTTCTCCTTCAGGATGTCGGCCCGCGCGAGGTGGACATCCTTGTATACCTTATCGGAGATGATGTAGTACCAGTCGGCAAAGCGGGCGTTCAATTCCTTGACGCGTTCCTCGCCCTTGGTAATCTTCTCCTTATACTCGTCTTCCTTGCGCTTGTTTTCCTTCTCGATCCGTTCCCGTTCGGCCTTGGCCTTGGCGACGGGGTCATCTTCTTTCTTCTCCTCGCCCTCCTTCGCGTCCTTCTTGTCTCCCTCCTCCTTCTTCTCTTCCGCCTTTTTCTCGGGCTCGGCGGGCACCTCGGGCAAGGCTTCCAGTTCGGGCTTCTTGATGGCGTCGGCATTGAATTCAGCCATCACGAAGAGGTAGCGGTTCACGCCGGAGGCATCCTCGTCGCTCTTCGCTTCGCCCTCTTTCTCCTCCACTTTCTCCCCGCCTCCGGCAATCTGTCCGAAACGGAGCACGTACTCCACGCCGTCCTTCATCAGAACGCGGGTCTCGCCTTCGTTGGAACGGAGTTCGTAGACCTTGTCGTCAAGCTGAACAAGATAGAACCCGCGATTGGCCAGCGACTGCTGCGTTTCCCGGTCGGCATAGACGCTGCCGGTGGCCTTCAGGTCGCCGCTGAGCCCCTCGGGTTTGCGGCTGACGTCGACGATCTTCAAATCGTCCAACGCCGTCTTCATCTTGTCGAGCCGGGCGGTGTCCAACTCCTGGTTTTCGGCCAGTTTGCCTGGCTCGAACTTACCCCCTTGGAACACCCGGTCATCGACGATCTTCCACTTCGGATCGCCAGTGTCGTTGTATTCCAGGCCGACGCGGGCGCGCTCCTTCAAACGGCCGGCCATCAGGTCGACCGAATAGTCGTGCAGCTTCACGCCGATGATGTCCCAGGTATTGAGATTCAGCAGGTCTTCCTCGATCCAGTCTTCGAACTTCGTCGACAGTTTGTCGGTCTTAGCTTTGACGACGTAGACGGGATCCTGGGTTGCCCTGCGGACGTAATGCAACTCGGGCTGATCGGGAACCTCTTTGCCGATGATCAGATCCAACAGCGGCTTGCTGTCTTTGTCCTTCATGGTCACACGGGTGCCTACACCGGTGGCCCCCGCGCTCAACGACTTGGATGACGGATCGATCACGCCGTAAAGCTCGTGGTCGCCGGCGTTATCGGACTCGACGCTGAGAACCTCAACGCCCATCAGAGCCGTGGCCGCCGCAGCGAGGTGGTCCTTGGCATCGGCCGGATAATTGTCGTGCGAGGGGATCGACCAGCGCCCGTTCACCTGCGCCACCTTGAAGGGGGCAATGGTGGCCGTACCTTCGTCGTACTTGACGACTTCCAAACTGGCGGCGGCCAGCGGATCGTTGAATTCCGGAAACAACCGCTCGCCCCGCATGTCCTCCGCGGTCATCTCTGGCATCGAAGGCCGGGAAACCCAGGCGATCAGCGCGACCGCGGCCGCGGCAACTACAAATGTCAGCGTTTTCGTGTTTTCGTTCATTTCCTGTCTCCTCGTTCGACTGCGGCGGGCAGCCAGGACGCATCGACCTTGTGTTTAAGGACGGTGTGGAAAAAGTTAAGACTTCAGTGATGTTGCAAGAGCTAGGACTTGAGCCGGCTGCGGGATACGCCCTCGCGCTCCCGGGCTCGCCGGGTGAGGAAGACGCCAAACGCCACCAGCAGCGGCGGGATCGGCGGCAAAAGCACCGCCCACAGCTTGTATTGATCCTGGACGCGGCGGATTTCCAACGCCAGCTTCGTTTCGATGCCGGTGATCTCCCGATCGCGTTGCTGCTTGAGCTGCTCCAGTTTGGCGTCCAACCGCCGCTGGCCGTCCTGCTGCGCCATCGCCACGCGGATCAGCACTTCCTGGGCGTTGACATTCTCCTTCTTCATCCGCTGCTCGAGCTTGTCGATCGTTTCCTTCAGGTTCTGCTGTTCTTCGTCCTCTGCCTTCTCGTAGTCCTTGACGAGCTTGTCGCGGGTGGCGGCGTTTTCCCGGCGAGCTTCCTCGGTCCGCTTTTCAATCTGCGTGAGGGTGCGGTGCTTGGGACGACGCTTGCGGATCTCGATGAAACGGGGATCGCCGGCCAACTCATCCAGCGTGTTGAGAACGAACGTCACGTTGTCGAAGTCGAAGCGTATGCCGGCTTCGGGGATATCCCCTTGCTCGCGGATCCGGAAAAACTCTTCGCTGAGCATGTCGATATCGGCCACCACAACGACGTTGACCTCCGAAGCCTGCGGCGGCTTCTCTTCCGCTTTCGCCGCGGGCTCGCCGGCTTGCGGTTCCGCATCGGCCTTTTCGTCGGCCATCAGTTGATCCGCCGGAACCTTGCCGCGAATTTGGGCCGCCAGCACATAGCTGACGCTCTGCGGATATTGCCGGCGGTTGGGGTTCAGGCCGCCCATCGGCCCGAAGGGGCTCATCTGCACCATGTCGCTGAATCGCACCGTGCCGGTCTTGTCGCCGGTCCGCACCAGCGGGGTGAAATCCAATCCCGACGTGTTGAGCTTGGCCATCGATCCGGGGAAGGGGAACAGCATGTGCTGCAAGCCGGAACTGATCTCGTCGGCTTCGTTGAACGGTTCTTTGGCTCCCGAACCTTCATCGACGAAGACGAACTCTTTCGGCAAATGGCTCAATTTCGGGTAGGGGTTGTAATCCTGGAAAACCACCTGGTCGGCGGAAAAATCCACGCCCAGCAGGTTCCACAGCTTGCCGATCTCGCCTTTGGGCAACGGCTGTTGCCCGCCGCCCATCATCATCGGGTTCATGCCTCCGGGCGGTTGCCGGGGAGCGGTCGTCGCCGGCACACTACTGGCAAACACCGGGAAGGGATCCTCGAAGATCACCGTGGGTTGGCCGCTCTTGATGGCGGCGATGAAGTTGTCCATCTGCTCCGGAGCCATCGAGGAGGGCTGCACGGCCAGGAGGACGTCGTATTTCTCCGTGATGGGGTTGGTCGCATCGAGCTGGACCACTTCGTACTGTTTCTCCAACTCCTCGATGATCGGCCAGTTCGAGCTACTCGACATGGTCTGCATATTGAAGCGGCCGTAGAGCGGGGCGTCGGTCTGAACCACACCCACTCGCTTCCGCTTCTGCTCGGTGACCGTGGCCAGCGAGCGGACCAATTCGTACTCGACCGAGATGCCGCGGTCGATGAAGGGCAGGATCACCTTCTGAAGGCCTGAGGTAAAGGCCGCCCCCATGAAGATGTGGTCTTCGGACATGGTGCCGCGCTCAAAGCTGATAACTCGCTTCGGAGTGATCCCGAAACGCTGCTCGGCCTGTTCCGCCTCTTCGCTGTAACGATCCGCTTCGTTGACCCGCACGTGGACCTTGCCGCCGCCCCATGCCTGCAGTTCGCGAAGCATGTTCAACAGATCGATCTTGGTCTGGACATAGCTTTCGGGCACGTCCGGGCTGATGTACGCCTCGATCTGCACCGGTCGCTTGTAATCCAGCCCTTTCAGCAAAGTCTTCGTGTAGGGAGAAAGCGAGCTGAGTTTCTCACTGGTGACGTCGAGCCGCACGTCGCGCTGCGCGAACAGAGCATTCGCCCCTACCGCCACCACGATCAGCGCCAAGACGCGAACCAGGTAGTGGCCGCCGAGGACATAGGAGCTGCGTCCGCGGACCCAGTGGCGACGGCCGATCAGGATCATGCTCAGGTAGAGCATCGCCACCACGATCATGCCGAAATACACCAACCCGGAGAGGCTCAAGATGCCGCGGCTGAAATCGGCGAACTGCTCGCTCATACTGAACTGTTTGACCACGCGGGCCGCTTCGCTGCCGAGAATCGTATCGGCCGCCACTGCAAACACCAAGGGAACGTTGAACGTAGCGCCCAGAATATAGCCGATGGTCACGTTGCTGGTCAGGAACGACGCCACCATGCCGATCGACAGCATAGTCAGCCCAACGAGCCAGTATCCGACGTAGGTGCCCAGAAACAGTCCGAGATCGGGGTCGCCGAGGGTCTGGAGCACCAGGTAATTGCATACCAGCGAGAACAGCAACGACACGCTGTAAATGGCCACGGCGGCCAAATACTTGCCCAGCACGATGTCGAAATCACTGGCCGGAATGGTCAGAAGAAGCTCGTCGGTTCCCTGCCGGCGCTCGTCGGCCCAGATGCTCATCGTGATTGCCGGGATAAACACCAGCATGATGAATGGGAACCAGCGGTTGAGCTGGTCGAGGTTGGCCAGGTTCGTGTTGAAGAATTCGTTGGGCCAGAAGGCCGCCACCGCGCTCAACAGCACGAACATGCAGATGAACAGATATCCCGTAGGACTGGCGAAATAGCTGACAAAATTTCGCTTGAAAACCGCGGACAAAACCTTCGTATTCATGGTTCCTACCGAACTCGCGTTTGGAGGTGTGGGGGGAAGCAAACGGGATGGGGCCCAACGGGCGGGACAACCAACGCTACGCGGGTGAATCGATCAGGCGGTGGCCGCCGTTGCACTGCCGGTCAGTTCGCGGAAACGCTCATCGAGCGGCTTGTGCCCGGCTGTTAGCTCTGCGACCGTGCCGTCGTAGACCAGGCGGCCTTCGTCGATAAACAGGGCCCGACTGGCCATCGCTTCCACTTCCTGGAGAATGTGCGTCGACAACAGGATCGTCTTGCTCTCGCCGAGCTTGCGGATCGTCTCGCGTACGTCGTGGATTTGATTCGGATCCAAGCCCGCGGTTGGCTCGTCGAGAATGAGCACATCGGGCTCGTGCAGCAGCACCTGCGCCATGCCGACCCGCTGGCGATATCCTCTTGAAAGCTTCCCGATAGGCTTGCCGATCACGCTGCCCAAAGCGCAGAGTTCCACGACTGCATCGATCCGAGCCGAACGCCGCTGGCCGGTGAGGCCACGAGCCGCCGCGAAAAACTCCAACAGACTGCGGGGGCTCATATCCGGATAGAGGGGGCCATTTTCGGGCAGGTATCCCAGTCGGGCCGATCCGGCCAGCCGATCGCTGGTCATGTCGTGGCCGGCGATCCGCGCCGTTCCCGCTGAAGCCGCCAAATACCCGGTCAGGAGCTTCATCGTCGTGCTTTTGCCGGCGCCGTTCGGCCCCAGAAAGGCAACGACTTCGCCCTGATGCACCTTAAAGGTAACATTCTCAATGGCAGCAAAATCGCCATAGTACTTCGTAAGCCCGTCGGCTTCGATCATGGCCGGACCTTGCTGATGCGTCATAGTGGTTGGCTCCGAGACGTGGGGGAACAAGGGGAAGGTTCGGCTACGGGGCGCCCCCGAGCCGGGCATGGGAAAACTGCATTGTAATACACAGCGATCCTGATGTGTATAGGCTACGTACCGGCAGATGCAAGGGATCGTCCCGCGAGGAAAAAATACCCAAATTCCCATCACCCGTTCACTTCAAGGGGCAACGGGCCGGAGTGTGGCACCCAAGGCGATGCTTTTTCAAAACGGACACCCGTCGGTGGCTACACACATTTGGGGTAGTATTCACACCCGCTTGTCGCGTCCCGGAATTCCGCCGCTGCCTTGCATTCCGACTCGCTCCGGAAACCCGGCGGAAAACGGATCGTGGAAACGACGGCAACCGCTGGGAGGATTGAATCCTGCTGCATCATGATCGGTGCCGCACGGATTTTCAAGCAAGATTTTGGGGGCTGGCGGTAAAAAACCAATAGATTGGCCGGGGAACCGGCTTAGGCCCTGGAGCAAATCAATCGGCAGACTGCCGAACGATGGCCGCAATAGGGCTAACGTGATTGCGTCAGACTGTGGACTCTCGACTCGGAACCCTGTAGCATAGTTGGGTTATTTTTGTCCTTTGACTGAGGAGAACTCACGATGCAGGGCCGATTCCACAGCGCTGGATGCGAGGCAAGATTGGTGCGTCTTTTCTTGTCGTCGACAATCCTCGCTTGGTGCGGGGCAATCCTGCTTTCACCCGCGCGCGGTGAGACGGTGGCGAGCGGCAAGAACTCCGCCGACCGACCGAATATCTTGTTCGCCTTTGCCGACGACTGGGGCCGTTACGCCAGCGCTTATGCCAAAATTGAGCCGGGCGGACCGAGCGACATCATCAGCACCCCGAATTTCGACCGCGTCGCTCGCGAGGGGGTGCTGTTTACCAACGCCTTCGTCAACGCCCCTTCCTGCACACCCTGCCGCAGTTCCCTTCTTTCCGGGCAATTCTTCTGGAGGACCGGACTGGGGGCGATTTTGCAAGGGGCGATTTGGGACAGCGCCATCCCATCTTACCCGCTGATTCTCCGCGACCACGGCTATCACATCGGCCACACCTACAAGGTCTGGTCGCCGGGAACTCCCGTCGATGCTCCTTATGGAGGGCGCGATTACGCTTACGTCGGCCACGGTCGCCGCTTCAATCAGTTTTCGCAGAACGTCAGCACGGCCGCCGATCCGAACGCAGGAAAACAATTGCTGTTGGACGAGGTCCGCGGTAATTTCCGCGATTTCCTCACGGCTCGCCAAAACCAACCGTTCTGTTACTGGTTCGGACCGACCAATACGCACCGCAAATGGATCCAGGGCTCGGGTCGGGCTCTCTGGGGGCTGGATCCGGATCGTCTCCAAGGCAAGCTACCGCCGTATTTGCCGGACGTGCCGGCGGTTCGCGAGGACTTCTGCGACTACCTGGGCGAGGCCCAGGCTTTCGACGCGGCGCTGGGGGTGTTGCTGGAAGAATTGGAGCGGATCGGCCAGTTGGACAACACGCTCGTCGTGGTGAGCGGCGATCATGGAATTCCTGGCTTCCCCCGCGGCAAGTGCAACCTCTACGATCTGGGCGTCGGCGTGGCGCTGGCGGTTCGCTGGCCGGGCCGGGCGCCGGGCAATCGTGTCGTCGACGATTTCGTGAACCTGCCCGATCTGGCGCCGACATTTCTGGAAGCGGCCGGCGTTGATCCGCCGGCAGTGATGACCGGGCGGAGTTTGGTGGGCGTGCTGGAGTCGGACAAGAGCGGACAGGTCGATCCCACGCGCGATGCCGTGGTGGTCGGCCGGGAACGGCACGTAGCCGCTGCTCGGCTGGGGAATCTGCCCTATCCCCAGCGAGCCCTGCGGACCAAGGATTTTCTCTATATCCGCAATTTCGAGCCCGATCGCTGGCCGATGGGAACCGGTCCCGGCTGCGGCGAGCCCAACGGCCCGATGCCGGACTACGAAGCGCTGCGGGAGGACACATTCGCGGCGTTCAGCGATATGGACGCCAGTCCAACCAAAGCTTGGATTGCGATTCGCCACCAGGATCCGGAAGTGCGGCCTTACTTCGACTACGCGTTCGCACGCCGGCCGGGCGAGGAGCTTTACGATTTGCGCAAGGATCCTCATCAGATGGAGAATGTTGCCGAGTCGGAGCAGTACGCCCCCGTCCGCAAGGAACTTTCCGAACGCTTGCTGACGGTTCTGCGCCGGACCGGCGATCCTCGCGTCGCGGGCAATGGAACGACCTTCGAAGCACCGCCGTTTGTCGAGCCGGTTGAGAAACAGCGCGTGCCACGCTGAGAATCGGCGAAAAACCTTTGTGGGGCGCAGTGCCACTGCGCCCCGCTTGATGGCGGCCCAACGCCGGGTTGGGAATCGACGAACCAATGAGGGACCAGCTCATTTGCGAGCCGCTTCGGCCGTCAAACGCTCGACGTGCCGCCGCATCTGATCCATCTGATTGCGGAGCATTTCCACCTGTTCCCGCAACTCGTGGATCGCTCGTTCCAGATGCTCGACATGCTCGCGCGGCGGTGGGCCGGCGCGGCGGGGGCCGTCGGTCTCACGTGAATCGTGCTCCGGATCGCGAGGTTCGCCCAATCGTCGGGCTTCGTGCATGATGTGTTCCGCTTGCTCCGGAAAGCCAGCCGCGCGGAGGTTTTCCGCGGCAACGCGGAGGTGGTGCTGGCGACGCTCCAACTCGGGCATCTTCGGATGAGGAGAATCGCCGGGCCGATCGGGGCGGCGATCGTTCGCTTCAGGGCCTCGCCGCGTCTCATCGTCACGACGCGTTTCGCGCCCGGGGCGATCCGCCCGCGCATCGTCGCGTGGGGCGCCCCGCTCGCCGACACCCTCGCGCGGTCGCTCCGGGTCGCGGGGGCCTTGCTCGCGGGCGACCTCTTCCGGCCGGTCGCGATCGCCCCCTTCGCGATCGGCGGCCAGTGCATAACCGGCGATCGGCGCCGCCACGGCCGCCAAAATCATCGCAGCCAATAAACCTCGCCATGATCTACGTAAGAAGTTTCCCATCGTCGCATCTCCTTCGAGAGAGTTGAGAGTGAAGAGTTGAGAGGCAAACCTCGCCCGTGGTTTATCGCCGTGTTGCCCATTCGCCTTCGGACAGAGGGAAGTGGCTCGCGTACTTGATCCCTTGGCGTGGCTCGGCCATCCAGTCCGCCACGGTGTCCCGCCACACCGCATAATGTTCGGTCTCTTTGTGGGCGTTCATTCCCGCCTCGTCTTGGTACACCTCGTAGAGGAGGAAGCGGTTTGGATCATCCGCCTGCTCCAACACGTCAAAACGGAGATTACCCGGTTCCTGCGTCGTCTTCCGAGCGTTTTCAAGAGAAGCGTTCAGGAAAGCGTCGCGGTGCTCCGGTTTCACGTGGACATGGACGCAGACGACATACATGACAGCCTCCATTGTATGTCAGGCTTTCCAGCCTGACTTTGTGTTGCCGTTTGAGTCTGCAGTCTTAGAGCCTATCCCAAAACCGTCGGGGACTGGCTCATTTTGCGGAGTCTTCGGAGCAAAATGTGCCTGTCCCCTGCTCCTCGAGGTTTTGGGATAGGCTCTTATTGTGCGAGACGGTCAGAGTGGAAATCCTGACGGACATCTCTTCTCAAGGGATGCGGTGCCGTTCGCCCGGCTGCGCCGTGATCCGCACTCGCACCGGCATGCCCGGCGTACCCGTGCAGCCGAACTTCGCCTCATACTTGCCGGCCGGCATTTCCCAGTCAACCCCCGCCGCCGCGGTTTCCGGTTCCGTCAGCGGCAGCCCGTAACGGGTGAGCGACTCGCCCGGCCAGAGGATCAGGTACTGCCCTTCCGCCAACGATCCTGTCCACTGAATCCGCTTGCCGGCAAACTCCACGTACGGATCGCGGATGCAGCGCTCGTCCAGCGCGGGCAGGGCTTTGACGTCGTCGATGCCGCAGGATACCTTCGTCTTTGCCGGCAGCCCGTTGTAATACAAGCTCATCGCGCGGACCTGGCTATAGTCGATCGGATCCTTTTCCGGTCTGGCAAGCTGCTGATAACGCCAACCGGTGAAATCGTTCTGGATGTAGTGATCCATAGCGCCTCGGCCATCGACGAATTGCAGTTTGAATGCGCCGCCGGCGCCGTCGCCACGGAACCACAAGCCGATCGCCTTGTGCTTCGAGAGATCCACCGGCGGCCGGAACGCCTTGGTGACGACCGACCAGCCGCTCTTCGATTCGAGCGAACTTTCCGCGCTGTATACGCCGCAACGGCCGCCGACTCGGGCGTCTTCGCCGGTCGAAGCGAACCATTGCTGAACGCCCGGCAGCACCGACCCGGCCTCACCGGGACCGACGGCGTACACGCCTTCTTGCTCGGGGGTTTTCGTATACGGGGCGAGGTCGTCGAAGGTCTCCAGGACAATCGCTTGCGGCGAGTCGTACGACGGCCCGGCTCCGAGCCACGGCCCAGGCTGCGCCTGGATCTGGACCCCGATCCGCGCCGGCCCCTCGCTCACCTCGACCGGCCAGACATTGGCCCTGCCGTCCAAGGTAGATACCTCTTGCCATGGGGCATAAACCACCCGCTGAAAGACCTGTCCATCATCGGTGTCCAATAGCCGGTATTCGCGGCGACGGTCGAGCAGCTTAGCGCGGACTTCCGGCTCCTTCTGTCCGCCCAGGATCGGATCGACCCGCAACCGCGTCTTCATTTCGGCCGGCACGCGGCCCGACAGCCGCAGCTTTTCGTAGCGGGCGATCAAATCGAGGAGTTCACCTGTGAACGGATGCGCGGCGGCTGCGGCAGGGGAAACCTGGAACGACATCGACGAGTCGTAGCCGATCGTGGCGCCAAGCACGTACTCGAACATGTCGGGCGTGGCGGAGGTGTCGTAGCCGTAGTACCAGCCGATATCCAGCGGCATGGCATTGCGGGACAGATAGAGAAATCCCGGCGAACGCTCGTCGAGGTAGCCCTTCAGGTCTCCGTGCCCGTCGGCCGAGGCGTTCCGCGCCAGCGCGTGCCAGGAATAATGGCTGGTGCTGCTGGCTTGCAAGAGAGCGTCTTTCTTGTTGAGCTTGTCGTAAAAAGCCTTGTGGAGCTTGGCGTTATAGTACCAGTGATCGCCCTGGAGCCGCTCCGAGCCGTCGAAGTAGATCATGTCGATGTCGCAGGCGTTGGCGACGCGGGCGAAGTTCGTGCTCACTTCGTCCAAGAGCGATGTATCCATGTCGAAGAGGAAGTACCCGTACGACTTGAGCAGATGGGCCACCTTGTCGCCTTTCTTGTGTGCGGCGGCCTTCGTGCCCAGATAGCCTCGCCGGCACTCGCGGAACCCGAAAGGGGCCTCCATCGACCGTGCCGCGTAGAGGATCAACTCGTCGCCGACCTGCAGCACGGCGCCGGACCCGGTGTAGCCGCCGTCCTCGGCCGGGAATTCGCCCGGCGCCATGGCGGTGGGGATAAAATCGGCCTCCGCGTCGACGTCGGCCGCCAGCAGGGCAGAGGCGTCCTTCACCAGTCGCGGATCGGGCACCGGCGTGAGATACGGGTCGGGTGGGTAGATCGACGGGCCGAGAAAATGCAGACCGAACTTCAGCCCGGCATCGCGGAAACGCTGCGCCGTTCGCTTCAGTCCCTCCAGCCCATCCGGGAAACTTTTTCGGTTGATCTCATAGTGCCCGGTCGACTCGCACCACGACGATTGGACCAGCAGGATCATATCGAAGTTGCCGCGGCGGGCAATGGCCAGCGCTTCGTCGAACTGCGATTCCGCGAACCCGGTTAGGAAGAAATACGACCGCTTCACCCACGGCGATTGTTTGTTCCAGACGCCGCCGAGCCGCGGGCTGGGGAGTTTCGCGGCCGTTTCGAAGCGGGCCACCGTCTCATAAAACCGCTTTTTCGGACAGACGATCACACCGAAGGCCGCCGGCTCGACGCCGTGTTCCTTGAGCGTCCGCACACCGATGCTGCGGAGGCTGTCGGACCACAGCGGGGAATCGAGCGACTCGAAGTCCTCCAGCAGGACGATTTGCTCCTTGCCGTCGCGCTCGACGACCGCCTCGACCTGATCGATCAGGCAGGCGAGGGCCTGATCGGCCGGCATCGAGTTGTAGTAGAAATTGAGCGTCGCCACGCGATCGTAGTGGAGCGAATTCAAAGCGGGTTTGGTCAATTCCACCTGCCGCCAGCCTTCGAAGTCGATCGTCACATAGTCGTCGCGGTAACCGCTTCGGTCGTCGCTCATCTGGATCTTCAGGCTCTCGCCTTTGCCGTCGCCGTACACCCAAGCCCGCAACCCCTTGCAGCCGGTCAGATCGACCCGCTTGGGAAAAATCCGCCCCCGCATGGCCCAGCCGGCGGGCTTCTCGTTGCAGGTGGCGGTAAAGCGGGCGGCAAAGCGGCCGGCCTTCGCTTCCTCGGTCCGCACGAACTCGTGGCTGCATCCTTCGCGATCGGCCTTATGACTGCCGAACAACGCGGATACCGGCTGAACGTTGGGCTCCGCCGCCATCACCGCCGCGCACCACTCATCGGTCAGCCCCGCATTGATCATCGCGGCGAGTTCCGCGTCGGGGGGTAGCGCCAGCGTGAAAAGGTTCAGTCGCCTCACTTCGCTCTTGGCATCCCAGGTCTTCAGGCGGAACAGCGCGAATCCCGGTTGACAAGCGAGAGCGAAGACCGCTTTCGAGCCGTCTTCCCAATCCACATGGACGTCCTCTCCCGCCCGCCGGACCAAAGTCGGCAGCACGATGCCCTTGTCGGTCTCCAAGGAAAAGGCTGGCTGGCCGGCGGCCGGCCACACGGCGCCGTCGGCAAGCTTCATCGCGGCAAGGTAACCCTGCTGATCGATCGTGATTTGCGCGGTCGAGAGATCGAGGGTGACGTCCGCCGCGGCAAGTCGCGGCACAACGCACATCCAAAAAAGCGCTAATGCAATTCGCCGGACCATTTTCGTTTCCTCTCTCATCCTGATTCACGGGGTCGGCATCGGAGCCGATAACATCATGCGGTCATTCTTGCATCTCCTGCCCCCGATTCCAAGCCCCCCCCCCGGTGCGCGAACGATGAGAGACGCACCCGATGGCATGTTGAGTATGGGGTGGTGGGGGGGGGGCTAAACAGGAGTCCACAGAGATAACGGAGAGGATCTCTCTGTTGCCTCTGTCTCCTCTGTTTTCGAAAGGACGAATTATGCATGCCCTGTTCATCCCATTCATCAGGCACAGTTGCTCAGCTACAGGAAACTGCTCGATATACCGCTGGGATTGGTCATCAATTTCCATGCCCTGAAACTGATGGAAGGAGTCTTTAGGCTGATCCTTCCCGGAGCCAACCTAGAATGAGTCCGCAGAGGAGACGGAGGCAACGGAGATGTCCCACTCTGTTGCCTCTGTTCTCTCCTGTTCCATCTACTGGCTCCCGTTACCAACGTCCAATCGAGGAGGTTATTCCTGAGTCGTTCCCAAAAAACCTGACGTACAGGGAAAGCCGGACTCACTGGCGGCGGTCGGCAGCGGTTCCACCGGATCGAGGCCGGCCAATCTTAGAAACGCCGCAAGAAGAGGATATCCTGACTCAGTTAGAATGGATTCCGGGTGAAATTGAAGGCCTGCCAGCGGCAAGTCGCGATGCCGCAATCCCATCACGATGCCATCCTTGGTCCACGCCGAGACTTCCAGGCACTTCGGCAGCGAGTTCCTCTCGACAACGAGCGAATGATAACGGCAGGCGACCAGTGGGTCGGGCAGATGCTCGAACAGTCCGCGACCGTCGTGAAAGATCGGCGACGTGCGGCCATGCATCGGGACCGGTGCGCGAACGATCCTGCCACCCAACGCCTCGGCGATCGTCTGATGGCCCAGGCAGACGCCGAGAATGGGCAACTCCCGGTGAAGCTCGCGGACCACCGCCAGGGAGCATCCCGCTTCCCGGGGTGTACACGGCCCGGGCGAGAGCACGACCGCGCTGGGGCGCAACCGGCGGACCGCGGCGGCATCCACGGCGGTATTCCGAACTACGTGGACCTCCTGCCCTAGCCGCCGGAAATAGCGGGCGAGATTGAAGGCGAAGCTGTCGTAATTGTCGATCAGGAGGATCATGGAAAGCCTGACGTACTGTTGCGCGACCTTTCATTCTACCGCGCGGAGCAACCCTTCTGCCTTGTGCCAGGTTTCCTCGTATTCCTTCCGCGGATCGGACTGCGCCACGATACCCCCGCCCACCGGCGCCTGCCACCAACCGCGGCCCGCGGTGATCGTGCGGATCAGGATGCTCAAATCCATCTGACCGTCGAAGCCGAGATAGCCGAGCGAGCCGCAGTAGGCGCCGCGGGCGGTCGGTTCCAAGGCGGCGATGATCTCCATCGCGCGGATCTTCGGAGCGCCCGTCACGGAACCTCCCGGAAACGCCGCCTGCATCAGGTCGATCGCCCCCAGGTCGTCGGCGAGTCGTCCGCGAACGGCCGACACCAGGTGTTGCACGTAGCGATACACCTCCAGGCGGCAAAGTTGCGTGACCACCACGCTTTCGGGACGGCAAACGCGGGAAAGGTCGTTGCGGAGCAGGTCGACGATCATGACGTTCTCCGCCCGGTCCTTTTCGCTCTGCCGCAATTCGTCGCCGGCGAACAGGTCCGCTTCGGGTGAAAAAGTGCGGCGGCGGGTTCCCTTGATCGGCCTCGCCTCGACCTCGCCGTCGCGGATTTGCACAAAACGCTCCGGCGACGCGCTGACTACCTGGAAATCGCCCAGGTCGAAATAGCCGGCAAACGGAGCCGGATTGCACTGCCGCAACCGCAAGTAGAGCGCCACGGCGTCGTCGCGAGCGGGAAGCAATAGCCGCTGCGACAGGTTGACCTGAAAGGCGTCGCCGGCGTGGATCAACTCGATCGCGCGGCGGATCATTGCCAGGTAGCCGGTCTCGTTCATATTGCTGCAGAGGCCGGTCGGACCAGGCACAGCGAATTGCCGCGCGAGCTGATCGCGGCGAAGCGGCGGACGTCTACCACGGCGGGCGATTCGGTTCGGTTCCGCTTCTGGGCGCTGGAGCCATCGCTTCGCCTCGGCCATCCGCCGCCGGGCTCGCTTCTCGCGCTCGTGCCGATCCGATTCAGGAAAGCCTTGCGACACGATCCACGCCCGGCCGTCCACCAGATCGAACGCGAATACCACGTCGTAAAGCCCGACCGCCAACGCCGGCAGTTCAAACTCGTCGCAGCGCGGCGCCGGCAGACGTTCCAACTGGCGGCCAAGGTCGTAGCTGAATAGTCCCGCCGCGCCGCCTTGAAACGGCGGCAGACCGGCGATTGTCGGCGACCGCAACGCGGCCAGACGTGCCGCAAGCCGCCCCAGCCCGTCGCGCCCGTCAACGGGCACTTCCAGCATGTCGAATGGATCGGCCGCCACAAACGAGTAACGCCCTAAGACTGGATGCGGCAGGGCACTGTCTAAAAACACACAGTGCGGCAACTCGCAACAGCGGAGAAAAACGCTCTGGGGATCCCACGCCGACGGCAGCGGTTCAAACAAAGGGCCGGTCTCGATGGTCAACCGCGGCCCTCCTCGTCGTCGCAATCCGACGGCTGCCGCCGCGCCATCCGCAGCGCGCGGCGCTGCCGCCGCGTCAGCTCCGGCTGGGTAAGCATGCCCCAATCGAGTGCCTCGTCCTGGCGATAGTTCTTGCCCAGCGCCAGCGCGGTCACCGCCTTGGCCATCTCGTAGCCGAGATAGAAGGCATGAGAAGGATCGATCGGCGACGGCGACCGCGGCAGCGCCTGCTCGAACAGCTCGAACGGATCCTCGCCTTCGAGATGCAGGCCCGATGTGATGAGATGAAGCCGGCCCTCTTCGGCGAAGATCCGGAAGGAGTGGTCTTTGATCGCGCGGCCCAATTCCGCCAAGGCTTGCGGGCCGTGCTCCAGCAGCCGGGTGTCGCGGAGCATCACCAGTCCGGTTTCGACGTGTTTGGGGAGGATCTGCCGCTCGGTCGCATAATGCAGCAGTTGACGGGCGAGATGGCACTCGCGGACCGACGTGCGCGCCCAGTTGATTTCCTCGGTCGTGAGCACGCTGCGAATCCGCAACTCCTGGCAGAAGCCGAGCAAGAGCACGTTGATCCCGGCCGAATCGACGTCCGTCAATTCGGTAAGATTCCCGATCCCCATGAGCATCTCGGCGGCCGGAAAGCGGCGGCGGACCTCCAAATACCGGCCCAAGCTCTCGCCAAAGCCGAACCCGATCGGGTTGAGGATCGGGTCGATACGGAAGGGAACGCCGGACTCCGCCAGCAAGCCGATCGTTTCCTCCAGACCGCTGAGTGAGCCGGGCGCGTCGGGCACCACGACGACTTCGCAACCCCACTGGTCCGCATAACGGCGATTCGTCTTGTTGACGGAAAGGACCAGCTCGGCGCCCGCTTCCGCCGCCGCCGCGATCTCGCGCGGGTTGTAGCTGTCAACCGATACGCGCGCGCCGTGGTCGCAGAGCGCTCGCACCGCGTCGCCGATCCCCGCCCAAACAGCCCCGGGCTCGCAACCCAGATCGATCACGTCGGCGCCGTCCGCCTGAAAGCGCCCGGCCCGCTCGAGAATCGCATGGAGCGAAAGACGCGGGGCGTGGTTGATCTCGGCGAGGATCTCGATGTCGTATTCGCCGTAATCGGCCCGCTCGGAGAACCGGCCGAAAAACTCCGGCAACTGCCGCAGATCCTTGGGACCAATCTCGACCGGAATCCCCGCCGCCTCTTCCAATACGGATCGAT
This sequence comes from Rhodopirellula sp., assembly GCA_012728855.1. Classification (GTDB taxonomy): domain Bacteria; phylum Planctomycetota; class Planctomycetia; order Pirellulales; family Thermoguttaceae; genus JABWBD01. Next base: position 34,784 of record JAAYEH010000721.1, read on the forward strand.
CTCCAAGGCAGTAACCCGGAAGCATCACCCGGGTCGCTACGGGCGGAACCGCGATTCGCCGCGCGATCCATTTCGGCGTCATCAACGCCGCCACCGTGATCGGCATCACCTGGATCGAATAGTCGAATCCGACCGCAGGCCCCAGCGACTCGACGACTTTTCGCAACGAGGGTTCGGCCAGTCGGCCGGTGACGAAGAGGTAATGTTCGCGGGACATGGATTCACTCGTGGTTGAATCCTCCGTTGATCTCAATGGTCTGGCCCGTCAGGAAGCCTGCATCGGCCGACGCGAGAAATCGTGCCACGCGCGCCACGTCCTCGGCCGTGCCCCATCGCCCCAGCAGCGATTCGCGGCGCGCACGCTGCTGCCAGATTTCCGAAGCCTGCTCGCCCCAAGCGGTCCGAATCCATCCCGGGGCCAGGCAGTTGACGCGGACCTCGGGCGCCAGCGACTGCGCCAGGCTGCGAGAAAACGCCATCACCGCCCCCTTCGCTGCCGCGAAGAGTTGGCCGCTGTCGCCGCGCATGCCCCGCTCGGCGCCGTCCCAGCCCATATTGAGCAAAACGCCTCTGCCGCGGGCTTTCATCTTCGCGCCTACGTCGCGCGAGATCCGCACTGTCGCCAGCACGTCGACGTTCCACAGCGCTTCCAGCTTCTGCTCGATCGACCACCGCGCGGCGTTGCCGGTGAGCAAATCGACTCCGGCGTTATTGACCCAGATGTCTACCCGGCCTCGCCAGTTCCACGCCTCGTCGACCAGACGGTCTTGCTCGGCGGCTTCGGCGAGATTGCAGAGAATCACCAGGGACTGCCGGCCAAGATCGCGGACTGCGCCGGCCGCCGCCTCGGCCCGTTGCCGACTTTCGCGGGCGTGGATCACAACGTCGGCGCCGGCCCCGGCCAGTTCGAGTGCGATTGCCCGCCCGATGCCCGACGAAGAGCCGGAGACGACGGCAATCTGCCCGGCGAGCGGGGCGCACTCAGTTGTGGATCGAGACACCCCAACCAACCCTACTTGGTGGACGACGATGGTGATAGTAGTAGCGCGGCGGGCCCCAATAGGGATGGCCGTAGTGGTATTCTTCCACGATCACCGGCGCGGGCGCCGGTTCGCGGACGATAATGGTTTCCTGGGGGCGGGGCGTCGGCTGCTCCTGCATCGCCTGGATCACCCGCGTGCTCACTCCCTGGTTCTGCAATGAAATCAGGTCGCTCGTCTGAAGAGGCCGGCTCGTGCCGTGGACGCGAATATGCGTGACGATCAATTCCGGGTCAACGCCGGCGCGGGTCATCGCGACCACGTCATCGACGGTAACCGCGCCAGCCGCCACTTGCCGACCGAGTTGCGATTCGATCATGGCCCGATTGCGGGCCTCGACCTCGTCCATTTCCGAACCGACCGCCGCCCCGGTCAGCGCCCCCACTCCGGCCCCAATCGCGGCTCCAGCCCCGGTGTTGCCCACCGCATTGCCCACCAATGCGCCGACCCCGGCACCGGTGAGCCCTCCAAACAGGGCGCCGCGATCCGCGTGATAGGGAGAGGCACACCCCGAAGCCCAAAAAGCGACTGCGGCACTCAGTGCGAGCAGAGTCCTTTGCCCACAATTCATGCGAGTTTCTCCCCGAGAAATCGATCCTGTGCTGAAAAAGCGTCGTCCCCACACTCCCTGTCCGAACGCGGCGGGCCACGGAGTGTCTCGCCTACACTACCTATCGGCTCCGACGGTAGTCGACACGAAACAAGATTATGCAGGTGCCATTGCTCCGCGTCAAGAAAGTCTGGGAAGTCTGCGCAACTTTCGGCGAATAGGCGGCAAACCAATCTAGCAAACTACGCATACCACCCTCGTTGCACATTCTTTCCCATTTTCCTTGCTGTCCTGTTCCCGTCTTTTCTCTGCGATCTACATCTTTCTTATCCGTGTGCCTCTATCCGTCTGCGCTCCAAGGATTTGCACACTGCTCTAACCCATCCCCCCCGCCAAAATCACGGCATGGTTCAAATCTCGACGTTGGCCGGTACCACAGGGTAGATCCCGCTTGCCGAGCGGGATCTGGTCTCGGAGTTGGCGTCCTATCGCCCCACCGAGTGGGGACTTCACTTAGCCGCTCAGATCCCGCTCGGCAAGCGGGATCTACTTGCTGTGACCCGCTCTTGAACCAGGCCCGAATTCCACCTGCTTGCTTCCCCGCGCCACCGCAAGTACAATGGCTGGCTGATGGGATTTGCGGCCGCTTGCAGCCAGACCTGCTAAAGTGCCATCGCCGTCGAGTTGTCTGTAGTTTGTCGGCGATCCAACTGAAAGAAGCCTGCCGCGACCGCCTTCGGGCCCCCGTCGCGGTTTTTTTATGCAACCATCCGCCGCCGCCCGCGCGTGATCCAACTATCGAACTTGGAGCTTCATTCCCGCCATGACCGCGAATACCGCATCCCCCGACGCCACAGGCTCCGCCCCCAAAACCTCCACCCTGGCAGTTCATGCCGGCGAGGACCGCTTGAAGCCCTGTTTTTCCATCACCGATCCGATCTTTTGCGCGGCCACCTATACCTTTCCCGACAGTCAGGCGGTCGTCGACTACGTCGAGCAGAAACAACCGCGCGAGGAATACGGCCGCTACGGCAACCCTAGCGAAAAGGTCGCGGAGCGAAAACTGGCGGCCCTGGAAGGGGGCGAGGCGGCCGTGCTGTACGGCACCGGGATGGCGGCGGTGGCCGGGCTACTGATGGCCAAGTTGCAGGCCGGCGACGAGATCGTGCTCTTCGACGAGTGTTATCATCGCAGCCGCGAGTTCTGCACCAAGCACCTCGCCAAGTTCGGCGTCGTCACCCGGCAGATCCCGGCCTGCGACTACGAACAAATGGAAGCGGCCATCACCCCCAAGACCAAGTTGCTGATCAGCGAATCGCCCACGAACCCGCACCTCAGCGTCGTCGATCTCGATCGTTTCGCCGAGTTGGGACGCATGCACCACGTTGAGACCTTGATCGACGCCACCCTGGCAACTCCCTACAACCTCCGTCCGCTTGAGGCGGGCGTCGATTACGTGCTCCACTCCTGCACCAAGTATCTCGCCGGTCATAACGATCTGTTGGCCGGAGCGATCGTCGGCAGCGAGAAGAAACTCGAGTCGGTCCGCAAGCTTCGCGGTGTGATGGGCATGGTCAACGGACCGCACAATATCTACCTTCTCTTGCGTGGGCTGAAGACGTTCGAATTGCGAATGCAGCGGCACAACGAGAACGGCCTGGCAGTGGCGGAATTCCTCGAAAACCACCCGCGAGTGGAAAAGGTCTTTTATCCCGGCCTTCCCAGCCATCGCGACTATTCCGTGGCCCGGCGGACGATGCGAGGCTACGGCGGGCTGATCACCTTCCTCATCAAGGACGCCGACTGGCGGGAAACCGCCGCAATCGTCGATGCGGTTCGCATCCCGCGGATTGCGCCGAGCCTGGGCGGGGTGGAATCGTTGATCGAGCAGCCGATCCTGATGAGCTACCACGATTTTACGATGGAGCAACGCCGCGCGATCGGCATTCTGGACAACATGATCCGCCTGGCCTGCGGTATCGAGAACAGCGAAGACCTGATCGAGGACTTGGCACAGGCTCTGGAACGATGAAAGCCGAGATCCTCAGTATCGGCGACGAGATCACCAGCGGGCAACTGCTCGACACCAACGCCCAATGGCTCAGCCGGCGGCTGGAGGAGATGGGCGTTCGCGTCCTCTACCACACCACCGTCGGCGACGAACTCGATGCCATTGTCGCCGCCTTTCGTGCGGCGATCCAGCGTTGCGACGTGATCCTCGCCACCGGCGGCCTCGGCCCCACGGCCGACGATCTCACCCGTGAGGCAATCGCTCGGGCTGCCGGCCGCGACTTGCTCGTCCGCGAAGAAGCCCTCGACCACATCCGCGCTCTCTTCGCTCGCCGGCGGCGCGAAATGCCCGAGCGAAATACGGTCCAGGCGTTTTTCCCCGTCGGTAGCCAGATTATTCCTAATCCCAACGGCACCGCGCCGGGGATCGACATTACGATCGAGAGATCCGCAGGATCGCCGGCGAGGATCTTCGCCTTGCCGGGTGTGCCCGCGGAGATGATCGAAATGTGGAACGAGACCGTAGCGCCACGTCTCCGCCTCGGCGGGGCGGGTCAGCGAACGGTCCGCCATCGCAAGATCCGCTGTTTCGGGGCGGGCGAAAGCCAGATCGAAGCGATGCTGCCCGATCTGATTCGCCGGGGCCGGATACCGCGGGTGGGAATCAATGCCAGCAAGGCCACGATCATCCTTCGCATCACCGCCGAAGGGGCCACACCTGAAGAGTGCGACGCTGCCATCGAACCGACCGCCGCCACGATCTACCAATGCCTCGGCGACCTCGTTTTCGGAGAAGGCGAGGAGGAACTCCAGCACGCCGTGGTCCGACTGCTCCGCCGCGCCGGCCGAACGTTGGCTACGGCCGAGTGGGGGACTGCCGGCCTGTTGGCGGATTGGCTGGGGGAGATGGCGGCAAGCGACGATTGCTATCTCGGTGGAACGATTGTCTCCAGCATTTCTTCGCTGGAGAAAATCATCTCTCTGCCGCCGGAAGGCGAGAAAACCCTCGAGGCCGATCCCGCTGAAGTCGCCAAAGCGATGGCCGAACGGTGCCGCAGACAGTTTGGTGCCGACTACACCCTTGCCGTGAGTCGTTTTCCCTTCGCGGACGGCCCCTCCGGCGAACCGGAGCAAGTCTTCTTGGCCTTGGCATCCGCCGACTCGGTTCAGGCCAAGTCGCTGCCTTTCGCCGGCCACCCCGCGCTGCTGAAGGTCTACATCGCCAAGCAAGCCCTGAATTTCGCGCGGTTGGCCTTGCTGGCCGATCTACGTCGCGTCAATCCTGCAGTTCCAGCTTGATTTCGTTGTCTTCGCCCGGCTTGACCTCTGCGGTCAGCGGGCTGGTCGACGGATCGGTGTATTTTTTGGGGATGGGGGTCACGCCGGCGGTTTGCGCCTCCAACCCGGGTATGGCGTCTAATGGCATTACTTGAACAGTGACGACGTGCTTTCCCAACACGGCGCCGTCGCCCGGATCGTAGCTACTAAGCGTAAACCGACCCTCTGCGTCCGTTCGCCCCACTCCCGTATGCTCTTCTGTCTGCGGATGAAAAGTCACCTCGGCCTGGTCAACTGGTTGTCCCTTGTAAAGAACAACCCCGGTCACAGAAGCAGTTTCGGGCACGTCTTTTCGTCCGCCACATCCCGCCAGTCCCAACACAAGGCAAACGGCCATCAGTGCCAGACATGCATAAGTTGTGGTCAACGCCTGTGCTCGTCGAGTCATGCGCTTCATGGGTGTTTCTTTCTGTTGTAAGATGAAATTCTTGATGTCTGGACGAATACAACTCTAAACAGAAGCCTCCTCGGCTCGCGCAACGCCCGCCTCCCGAGACGCGGCAAGCCGATGCAACGCAAAACAGAAGCAATTCGGATGCCCACCCCACGGGTCATACTCCGCACAGCCGTGCCTGATCCAGTCTAGTGGGGAGCTCCGCCTACCGGCAAACCGTCCTGATGATTGGCGACCTGTTGGAAGACGATCTGTTCCATCGTCTCGCTGAGGAAACTCACGCTGCCGTCGGCGTAGCAGGCATTGATGCCTCCCGGGTGGAAGCTGACGACGGAGTATCGGACCCCGCCGGCGCACCAAGCTGGGCAGCCTGTGGGAAATGTCGTGTGATTCGGGCACAATTCGCGGATCTGGTTGATCCGGTAATCGGTAACCGCCCACACACCGTTAGCCGCGCTCCAGGCAACCCAACAGGAATAGCTCGGCGACCGCTCGCCAAGGGCCAGCACGTTCGACGTCCCGTCCAGAATATCCCGAAACCGAACTGGCCGTGAAGGCACTCGCTCGAATAGACCGTTCGGTGGTTCATTATCAAACCCAATGCCTTGGAATCCCATGTAACACGTCACACCCGCGGGTCCGTTTGCCATAGGAGCGGGAACAGAGTTGGCGGCAGGATAAGGCCATGAGGTCGCCAAATCGCTCCGCACAGCGAGCGTCGGATCACTTGGGCAGAGCAGTGCGTTGATCGGCTGCTGAATCAAGTCAAGGTTCGTGCTAGCGGTCGAATCGGTGAGTGTGACTTTGAAATTGAGTTGATCGTAGATCGCGCCCTGTTCGAAGAAGGGCAAAGTCGCGGCGATCCAACTGAACCCATTGGGGCCCGGTATCGTCGGCCGCGGCCGATTGTTCA
>JAAYEH010000060.1 GCA_012728855.1 Rhodopirellula sp.
CTTCTTCGGCAAGAACAAGGCCAAGAGCATGGAGGGCCGCCTGCAGAAGATCACCAAGATCGCCGCAGCCGTGTTCATCGTGCTGGCCATCGTGGCCACCATCGTCACCTCCCGCGGCCTGGGCAAGTCCACCGCCGCCTCTGCCGTGACCGACGCCGTTGAAACCGCGGCCGAGGAGCTCGAGGAGACCGCTGAGGAAGCGGAAGCCGCCGCGGAAGAGGCCGTTGAGGAAGTTGCCGAGACAGCTGAAGAGGTCACCGAAGAGGTCGAGGCCGAGGTTGAAGAGGTTGAGACCGAGGTTAAAGAAGCCGTCGATGCAGTTGAAGAGGCTGCCAGCGGCGAAGGCAACTGATTTTCCCCGGGGAAGAGCATCGGGCAGGCAATTGCCTGTCCGGTTTTTATTCCGTCGATGAAGCCGTTTTTAACCTGACGCGCTTGACAAAGCTGCTGCGCAGCGGCTATAATGTTTGCCAGTGGATCAAAGGTCCACTGCTTTATCGCGTTGAAGGAAAGCAGTAAGCGCGCCACCGCGTCCAAAGAGAGCTGCCCCCGGCTGAAAGGCAGCGTCGCGCCGCGCCGAACTCGTTCCCGAGCGACCTGCACCGCAGGCGGCTGCCGCCGTTACCGGCATCGAGCGGGCTCACAGTGTGGAGCCAATAAGAGTGGTACCGCGAAGGGCTTTCAGCCTTCCGTCTCTTAACGAGAGACGGAAGGTTTTTTGCACGAATAATAGCTAAGGAGCGTTTGATATGAAAGACATTCCCGTCTATTCCCCCGCCGACATCGAAGCCAAATGGCAGAAATACTGGGACGACACCCGCGCCTTCGAGGCGGAGGCCGCCCACGACAAGCCAAAGTTCTACGGGCTGGTGGAATTCCCCTATCCCTCCGGCGCCGGCATGCACGTTGGCCACATCAAGGCTTACTCCGGCCTGGAGGTCGTGGCCCGCAAGCGCCGCATGGAGGGCTACAACGTGCTGTTCCCCATGGGCTTCGATTCCTTTGGCCTGCCGGCGGAGAACTACGCCATCAAGACCAACACCCATCCACACGCGATTACCACCAAGAACGTAGATCACTTCCGGGAGCAGATGAAGATGATCGGCTTCTCCTTCGACTGGAGCCGCGAGATCTCCACTTCCCTGCCGGATTACTACAAGTGGACGCAGTGGATCTTCCTGAAGCTGTTCGAGCACAATCTGGTATTCCGCGCCAAGACGCTGGTGAACTACTGCCCCCACTGCAAGGTGGTGCTCTCCAACGAGGACAGCCAGGGCGGCAAGTGCGACGTCTGCCACAGCGACGTGGTGCAGCTGCCCAAGGATGTGTGGTATCTGCGCATCACCCAGTATGCCGACAAGCTGCTGGAAGGGCTGGAGACCGTGGATTACCCCGAGAGCATCAAGCAGCAGCAGGTCACCTGGATCGGCCGCTCCACCGGCGCGTTCGTGGACTTCGCGCTGGACGGCGTTCCGGAGAGCCTTGAAATTTACACCACCCGGCCCGACACGCTGTTCGGCGTGACCTTCATGGTCATGGCACCGGAGCATCCGCTGCTGGACAAGTACAGGGACCGCATCGCCAACTGGAGCGAGGTCGAGGCCTACCGCGAGGCGTGCGCCCGCAAGACCGAGTTCGAGCGCACCCAGCTGGCGAAGGACAAGACCGGCGTGCGGCTGGACGGGCTGGCCGCGGTAAACCCCGTGAACGGCAAGCGGATTCCCATCTTCATCGCAGATTACGTGATGATGGGCTACGGCACCGGCGCGATCATGGCCGTGC
>JAAYEH010000061.1 GCA_012728855.1 Rhodopirellula sp.
CATTACTCCAACACTCCATTACTCCAACACTCCATTACTCCAACACTCCATTACTCCAACACTCCATTACTCCATTACTCCATTACTCCATTACTCCATTACTCCATTACTCCATTACTCCATTACTCCATTACTCCACCCCCCCGCCCCTCAATACCTCGCAATATCCCTCCCCTCCGTCTCCGGCCAGATCGCACGCACAAACTCCTGGGCCTTGAGGTTCATCATTCTCAAATCGCTGCCGACGGCGATGAACTGCATCCCCTGCCTTGCGCGCTCCAGCGCCGACTGGGGATCCATCGCGTGGATCCCGGTGGGAGTGCCGGTCTTCTTGCCGATCTCGATCACGCGTTGGATCATTGCCTCGTGTTCTTCGTCCGTCGGTTTGCGTCCGTCCGGCGAGCGCATGGTGCGGCGGAGATCGGCCGGGCCGACGAAAATCGCGTCGCAACCGGGCAGGCTGTAGATCGCCTCCGCATTCTCGATTCCACGGGGGCTTTCCGTCTGAAGCACGACCAGGATCTCGTCGTCCGCCCGCTCATAGTACTCTTCGGCCGAGGCGTCGAAATTCAGCACGTGCATTCCGCCGCCGACGCTGCGGCAGCCCACCGGCGGGTACTTCGCGGCAGCAATGGCCGTCCTGGCCTGTTCCACCGTCTCCACCATCGGAACGACGATGCCCCATGCTCCGGCGTCCAGCACCCGCTTGATGCAGTACAGGTCGCCAACCGGCACGCGCACCAGCGGCACACAGCCCGCGTCGGCGATCACGGCGAAGATCATCGCCGCCTGCGACCAATCGACCGGCGCGTGCTCGATATCGAGCGTGAGCCATTCGAATCCGCTGCGGGCGAGCACGCGGGTCGTTTGGATCTCGCCCAGCGAAAGCCATGTGCCGAAGGTGGCTTTGCCTTCTTGCAGTTTCTGCTTAACAAGGTTGGTTCGCATCGTATACTCTAATACCTCGTCCTTTCTCATTCATCCGTGCCCCGGCTTTGCCATCCGTGCTACCGGGACGACCAAAGAGTAGCACGGATGGCAAAGCCGGGGCACGGATGAAGAAAGAAGATCTCCTTGACGCGCAATCGGAGAGTGTCGATCACGTCCAGCGGTTGATTCCAAATGCGACAGTTGTTTCTCGAACGATGCTTAGGGAACGGTGTATTTCGACATGGATGGAGCCATGGACTCGAGCAACCTGGCCTCATCTGAATCTGGCTCCATGAGTTGGAAGTCGGCAAACTCGAAGCCCGGGGCCACTGAGCAACCGACGAGGACGGTGTCGGAGATTGGCTCGGCAGCTTGCCAGATGCCGGCAGGGACGATATGGCAAAATGAGTTGGACTCTCGCGACAACGTTGTGGAGGATGGTGGCGTAGGCGTGCCATCCCAGGTGTGGAGGGTAATCCCTGTTCCCTGGTACAGATTCCAGACTTCGTCGGAGGTCACCTTGTGGAATCTGCTGATCTCACCTGGGCGCAGTTCGAAGTAGATGTGAGTCAGAGCCGATCGGGTCCGACCATCAGAGACAGAGACGGTTCTGTCTGACCTGAATACTTCCCTGAAACGACCGCCCTCAGGGTGCTTTGTGAGATCAAGACGGCCGGCACGGGTCATCCCTTCCTCCGATTGACGGGATTGTACGCCCAGAGCCCGTTCATCATAGTCCGCTCGAGATCCAGCGCCCAGTCTGATTCACCAGCGACGCGATGCGTTGTCCGAACCACGATACCAAATTGCTGGCCATCCATTTGAGGGCCCGCCTCCCCTGCCGTTGCTCACATGCCGCCCCGGCCAGATTGGGGCATGCAGTGCCTCCTAGCAGGTGCGCGGCGATCTCCGGGGCAGTGAATTCGATTCGGACTCGCGACTCTGGCGGTGGATCAGATTTGCAGTCAACCATCGAACGGACCTTTACGTGCAGAGTGAGAACTTGTTCCTTGGCCGATGCCAGCCGATTCAGCGCGACGGCAGATCGCGCTGGGGCTCAAACGGCAAATCCTTTCGCACAATCACGACCTTATCGATCTTCGTGCCGCTTTCACGATTGCGAATTTGGAGCGTGTGCTCGCCCGCTTGCAGTTGAAATACGGTGGCCTGCTTGGCCGGCTCGCCAGCGATGCGGTCGCGAACAACGGTCCAGTGCCAGGCCCCCAGTTTCTTCAAGTCCGTCAGCGACGACGGCGCGCGGTCGATCGAGGCATAGAAGCTGTCCGACTCGCCCGAGTCGCCAAACGCCCGCGCCCAGACGACGTACTCGCCCGGCGTCGACACATCGAAACGACCGTAGGCGTCGCCACGGTCGCGATTGCCAGGGGCCGGCACGATGATGTACCGATCGCTCGGCCGATCAGCATCTCCCTCCACCGACATCGGTTCGACCAACCACATCGCCTCCGCTTCCACGGCCACCAGGCCGGGTGACGTTTCAGCGAATTTCGGCAGCCCGGATGCGACCAGCTCGCCGGGCGCGAGCCGTCGCAGCGGGGTGGCCGCCTGCCGGGTGTCGTTCGCCGTCAGCCGAATGCCGTCCAGCGCCGGCCCGGTCCCTGTCGCCGCCACGAACACGTCCGTGCCGGACGGCGCCGTGCAATTTTGCACCTCCGCATCGTGGACATCCGACAGCCAGATTACTGGGAAACGAGTCGAAGCCGAGGTAGCCTCAATCCGATCCACCAGCAGATTCTTGACGTCATCGCAGACGAGCAGCGGCCGCGGATCGGGCGACTCGCAGCGGATCGTCACGTTTCGCAGTTGAATCCCGTCGGCGTGCCGGCAGTAGAGTCCGTAGGCAGGAAGGGGGCCGAACATGTGGGAAGCCGGGTAGGCTTCCGGGCGCTGGGGGACGGTTCGAAGCACGTCCGTCTCCGCTCCGCCGCCGGGGTGACGGATCGATACGTCTTCGATGCGAACATCCTCGATGCGATGCCCCGGCAAGCCGGAAATGAAGCTCTCCCGCGGCGGGTATCGGCAACAGTCGGCGGCGCCCGCGTTCTCGATGCCGTGTTCCAGGAGGATCTCCCGGTAGGACTTGTCGGACAGTTCCACCTCGACGTTCTTGATCCGCACACCGCGGAGATAACCGGGCACGACCTCTTCGCCCGCGCCGAAGTAGTGCGGGCGAAGCCGGGCACCCAGGCGAATCAAAATGGCCGCCTGCGCATCGTGGGCCCGCACCCCCTCGATATCGATGTTCTCCATCTGCGTGCCGTCGACCGAGTAAAGTTCCAGCGCCTTGGGGCCCCAGCCTTCGAGGTTACGCACCACGAGGTTCGAGTACGGCGCGCGGGTTTCCGTGCCCAGTTTGAATGCGCCGCGGTAGGTAAACACCCGATTGTTGAGCACACGGTAGTTGCGATTGACCCGGTCGGACGACTGGCTCTTGATCACGATGGCGTCGTCGTCGGAGATCACCGTGCAGTCTTCGATCAGGACGTCTTCGCATCCGGAGAGGTCGATGCCGTCGTTGTTGCGTCCGGGCCGAGGACTGTTGACGGTAGAGCCCTGAACACTCAAGTTCCGGCAGCGGATGTAGTGCTGGGTCCAGGAGCCGGAATTGCGGGTGGTGATGTCGCACACATTCACCCCGTCGCAGTTGTTGAGGTAGAAGATTTGGACGCGCCAGCCACGCGAGGCAAATGCCTGCCCCTGGCCGTCGATCACGCCTGGCCCGGTGATGGCGATATCGCGGGCGCCGTCCGCGTAGATCAGCCCCTGCTGCGGATAGTGCGTGCGGTTGGTGCTGCCGAGGATGATCGCCCCCTCTTCGACGTGCAAATGGACTCCGCTCTTCAGTTGGACCGTGCCGGTCCGGTAAACGCCCGGCGGCGCAAGCACAATTCCGCCGCCCACCGCGTGGGCGGCGTCGACGGCAGTTTGGATTGCCGCCATGTCCAGATGCACGCCGTCGCCGGCGGCTCCGTAGTCGCGAACGTTGAAGCGTCGGGCATCGTTGGGAAGCTGGTAGTGAAGCGCGCGCGGTTGGGTCTTCGCCGCCGCTTGAAAGTCGCGTTGCTCGACCGACGCCTCCGAGAACTCGGGGACTTCAATCGGGAAGGTCCGATCCATCAAGTCCGTGGCAGCGAGCTGGCCGAAGCCGTTGTGCCCCCAGGCCCAGATTCGACCCTCGGCATCGCGAGCCAGCCCATGGCGCACTCCGCCGGCGAACTCGACGATGCGGCCCAGCGGCGGGTCGTCGTCGTTCTGACCGAGGCGGATCGTTTGGGGCCGGGCGCGGTTGCCTCCCAATGGCAACCCGCCGCCCAACTCGCCAAACACGTTCCACCCCCACGAGCGCATTGTGCCGTCCTCGATCAGGGCCCAACTGACCTCGTACCCGGCGCCGACCGCGACCACTCCTTCCAGCACGTTCTGGCCGTCCACGTCAACCACGGGCACCGGCGCCGGCAGGTGTCGCACCTTGGTGTTTCCTTCCCAGAAACTGCCGCGCGTTCCCTCGCCGAGTTGGCCGCCGCCGTTGTATCCCCAGGCGACCGCCCTGCCGTCTTCCAACGCCGCCACGTTATGGAACACTCCGGCGGCGATCGCCTTGACGTGATCGAGATAACCCTCGCCAGCGATCCCTCTTACCCGCACGGGAAAACGGCGACAGTTCGCCTCGGGTTGCACGGAGCTTTGATTGGGAGCGATGCCCACTTGCCCCTCCCAGTTGCCGCCCCAGGCCCAGACCGTGCCGTCATCGCCAAGAGCGATGGTGTGATGGATACCGCAGGCCACCGCCCGCACCCGCTCGAGGCGTCCCTTCCCTTCGAGCCCCAGTACTTGCACCGGATGGGCGCTCCAGCGGTTGGAATCGCACACCCCGTCGCCCAACTGCCCTTGGCACGAACTTCCCCAGGCCCAGACCGTGCCATCGTCCAGCACAGCCACAGAGTGGTCCCAGCCAGCGGCCACGGCCACCACGCCGCGCAAGAGACCTTCGCCTTTGGAACCAAGCACCGGAACAGGGACCGTGCTATGCTGCTCGAGCCCCCAACGCCCGTTGCCCAACTGTCCGAAGGCGTTGTTGCCCCAGGCCCGGATCGTGCCGTCACGGAGGATGGCCAATGTATGATGCGTGCCCGCCGAGATCGCCACGACGTCGGCAAGCCGCCCGTTTCCATCAGCGCCCTTCACCGGCGTGGGCAGGTGACTCGCGGTGAAGCTGCCGTTGCCGAGTTGTCCGCAGCGATTCTCCCCCCACGACCAGACTTGTCCTTTCTCATCCACCGCCACACTGTGGCGCCATCCGGCGGCCAGTTTCTTCGGGCCTTCGGCGGCTACGGAGGAGACCATCACCAGCAACACGGCAACCGTCATCGCTTTGATCTTGTTCAGCACCAGGCACCTCCCACCAGTCTTGGCAAGCGTCGTCGAATCCCACGCGCGCGGATGTACAAGCTATTATTCTCCCCTCGTCATGGTCCGACGCAAGGCCCCGCCTACACGGCCGGCGTCGGAATCGCTACAATAACGCTTATCCACGAAGGGGAAACTGATGCCGGAATTCGTCGCTGTGGCCAGGGTCGGAGAGATTCCGGAGGGTCGCGGCAAGCCTTTCACGGTCGGTAGTCGAGAGATCGCCGTTTTTCGCGTCGACGGGAAGTACTACGCGCTGGACGACTATTGCCCACATATGGGGGCATCGCTGGGCACGAGCAGTGTCTACGACGACACCGTCATTTGCAGCCGCCATATGTGGGCCTTCCGCCTCAGCGACGGAACCTGTGTCGACGTGCCGACGCTCAAAGCCGAAACGTTCGAGGTCCGCGTCGAAGGCGACGAGATCCAGGTTCGTCTGCCGTCTCCCGAATAAGCAGGGAGCGGGAGGTGTCTTGGAATCCCCACATGAAGCTCAAAGATCAAATCGTGATCGATGCGACCTCGGATCGCGTTTGGCGGTACGTCGGCTCACCGGATCGATGGCCGTTGTTCCACGTCAAGGCCGGGCAGTGCCGGCGCGTCCGTTCGCCGGGCGGCATTATTGGCGCGGAGTACGACATGGACTTCAGGCTCGGCTCGAAATTCTCCGCGACGCGGTGCGAGATCCTCGATCTGCGCGTTGGCAGGCTGATCCGGTTGCGCTCGACTCTTCCGGCCAGGCGAGAAGGCGGCCCTTCGATAGCTGCCTGCATCAGCTACGAATTGGAGGATCTCGGCCGCGCCACCCGCGTGCGAGAGCTGCTCGATCTTCCCATCGATGGTATTCCGCTGCTGCTTCGCCCGCTGGTCTGGTTCCTTCTTCGCTTCGGCAAACCGAAGGGAGAGTCGTCGCTCGTACGGCTCAAACGGCTCGTCGAGAAGCGGGACGCTACGGCCTTGTTGCCGGGAGCAGGATAATCTCTGCGAAGCCAACCCCTTGGCAGGCAGGTTCACCGATTCCCAGGCCGCAATGCTTGAGTATACCGGGGAGCGGGCGGGCGGACTGTCTGGGCGACATGGGGAACCAGCGGGTGGTGCGGCTGGGGATCAAGGGCCGCGCCGAAGACGGCTGGTATCCCATGGGCAAAGTTCAGATCGCGCGTTGATACAGTCCCTCTAACCGCTACCGTTGCTACCGGTTTTTCCCAATCGGGCCATCAGGCCGCGGATTTCCGTCGGTTTTTCGCCGGGCGTGGCCATGCCATCAGTAGTTTCGCTCATTCCAATACCCGAGCCATGAGGAACCGAGATGATGACGATGCGGGAGGAGCAGGCGCTGGCTGCGCTACGACGGGCAACGGAATTCCTGGTAGAAGGTGCGCCGGCCGCAGCGGCCGTTGATCTCGATCGAGCCATCCGGCTTGATCCCCGCCTCGCCGAAGCTTACCAGAAGCGCGGTGAGTTGCTTGCCGCCGAAGGTCGCCTCACTGAAGCGATTGCCGACCTGAATCGAGCCGTGCGATTGAAACCGCGGTCGCCCGGCGCTTATGCTTCGCGGAGCCGGCTCCATGTGGCCATCGGCAACCATGAGGCCGCCGAGCGTGACCGGAACGAAGCCGAGCGACGACGGCTCGGCCCACAGCGCAGCTTCGAGTTGCGGCGGTGCGACGCTTTTCCGGAAGGGGCAACGCTGGCGGGATAGACGGCTTCCTGATGGCAGCGGGCAGCGGTACAGTTTGGAGGGCTTGCAAGGAAGAATCCGCGGACTGTCAGACTCTGTCAGAGCGGATACACGAGTGCTTTACCGTTCTGCTTGATCTCGGCACATGTCCCAGGAGCAACCCCACAAGCAAAGCCGTCGATTTGTCGCCACCGCAGCACGAGCCAGATCGCTTGGTCCCAGAGCAGCTTTTTTTCGAAGAATGGGCCGAAGTATAGGGCTGTAACTCCAGCCTGCTTTAGTGCGAGTTCCTCTTGTTTTCGCGTCAATTGGCGAGTGTCTGTGGAAATGAAGACCAGGTTTCTTCCTTTAATCCGCTCGAAGAGCCTAACATCCGTGATTGCCTCCGGAAACTCCTCGCGAAGCGATACAGCATCCACGCCGAGTGCGCGCAACATCGGCGGGAACTTGCAAGAAATGCAGTTATCGAAGAAATACTTCACGCCACAAGATGCTCTTCAAAGGATACCGCCGCGCGAACCGATTCAAGAGGAACGTCAAACCACTCCGCCACGCAAACTGGATCTTCTCCGGCTTGAACAGCCATGTAAAGGGCCGTTGCAGGCACGCCCGTTCTGCTGTCGATTGGCTTGCCGAACTGACGCTCCGGGTCGAGGACAACTCGCCCAGACATCCCTTGTGGCCAGAAGCGAATCGCTTCGTCTTGGCCGTATTCTATGTGCTTGAAAAACGGTCGCATTATGCCATCAAACACGTACTGACCGTGTTTAAGGTCTTCGACGATCGCAGTGTCCTTTTCTTCGCTCAGCAGGGTCGCAAACACTGTGCGCCCGTCAGTGTCGAATCGATGCACCGCGAACGGATGCATTGTCCCGAACTGCGCGGCGGCAGTCTTGGCGGCGCGTCGAATTGTCGGCAGAGATACTCCTTGATCCCGAAAGAGCTTGATGAAGTGCAGTTCCATAAGTTCAAGGAACGTGATGGTCTGCTCTCCCGGATCCAGCGCCCGGTGAACGAGCCCTTCCTTTGGATTGAGCCAGCGACGAACACTATTTACGGGTGACTTGAGAAGGCGCGATGCCTCCGGAATCGAATACAAGCCAACACCGAAACGAGGATGTCTGCTGTCCTTAATCATTGCGATTCAGCCGAACTTCGTGGCTGCTCCTGTGTACAGCGAAAACAAACCACCCATTTGCCGTCCCTGCACCTGTTCTATTGTACACGGGAGTCAATCTTTCTTCCATTCCTGCTTAACGTGGCTTCTCGCTGCATTCATACGCGGGCCGCTCTGTTTACGGAGAGCGGACCACGTCTTGGTGGCGTAGCAGCTTTATAACCTGCCGGAGGGATCTGCGTCAACACGGACGGGATCGTAGCCCCGTCTCTCTCAGCTACAGTCGTCGTTTGGCAGCCTTCAGTCGAATGTCGCGTGCCCAGGTGGACGTCTCCGCCTCCTCGGCTTCCGCGGCCTCGTCTAGCGTTGCCCTGTCGGCCTGAGTCAGGCGGATACGGGGTTCCGATGACTTGTGCGATCTTCAGGCGACTTTGGGGGTCGCCCCATGCGGTTTGTGTCACTTCCTCTGATTTCCCTTTACGCCGCGGCATCTTCGGCGAAGCGGTACCACTATCCGGCGGCAGCATAGCTTGACACTTTCGGTGGGGTTGAGCCAAAATGTAATGTTTCGGCAAGTGGCCCCCGCCACTAGCGCGGTGTCGCTGTGGCGACTGCCTGCCGCAGAACGCCTTGCAAGGAGATGACTCGATGTCGGTGGATGTCCACCAGATCAAGGACCGCGTGGCGGAAAAGGCCGAACTGGTGCATCGGCTCCAGTCGGAACTCGCCAAGGCGATCGTCGGCCAGCACGAGATGATCGGCCGGCTGCTCGTCGGGCTGCTCACCGACGGTCACATTCTGCTGGAGGGTGTGCCCGGGCTGGCAAAGACCACGGCAATCAAGTCGCTTGCGCAAGCCTTGTCCACGCGGTTCCAACGCATCCAATTCACTCCGGATCTCCTCCCGGCCGACTTGATCGGGACGATGATCTACCTCCCCTCCGAAGGCCGCTTCACAACCCGCAAGGGCCCGCTCTTCGCCAACTTCATTCTCGCCGATGAGATCAACCGGGCCCCTTCCAAGGTGCAGTCGGCGTTGTTGGAGGCGATGCAGGAGCGGCAGGTGACGATCGGAGAGCAGACGTATCCTCTGGAAGGGCTGTTTCTAGTGATGGCCACCCAGAACCCCATCGAGCAGGAAGGAACGTATCCTCTCCCCGAGGCGCAAGTCGACCGCTTCATGCTCAAGGTCAAGATCGACTACCCGGCAGAGGCGGACGAACGCCGCGTACTCGACCTGGCATTGGACGGCACGGGGCGGCCGGTCGGGCCGGTGCTCAATCCGGGCGACATCGCCGCCATGCAGGAAGTGGTGCGGTTGATCTATGTCGACGATCAGATCAAAGACTACATTCTCAACATCGTCCGCGCCACCCGCGGCCCCGGCCAGTTCCAACGCAGCGATTTGGCGCCGTTGATCGAATATGGCGCATCGCCCCGCGCGACGATCTACCTGGGGCTGGGCGCGCGTGCCGTGGCATTCCTCGCCGGACGGGGATACGTCACGCCGCAGGACGTGAAAGACATCGCCTACGACGTTCTCCGCCATCGTGTCCTGCTTACTTACGAGGCCGAGGCGGAGCAAACGACGGCGGAAGACGTCATCAAGGAACTGTTGAGCGCCGTGCCGGTGCCGTAATGCAGCAAGTCGCGGAAATCCTCAAGCGGGTTCGCCGGCTTCAGATCGTGGCCAACCGCACGGTCGACGATCTCTTCGCGGGCCAATACAAGAGCGTCTTCCGAGGCCGCGGCATGGAGTTCGACGAGGTGCGGGAATACCAACCGGGCGACGACGTCCGCACAATCGACTGGAATGTCACGGCGAGAGCCGGAACGCCTTTCGTCAAACGCTTCTGCGAGGAGCGCGAATTGACGGTCCTGTTCCTCGTCGATGTGTCGGCTTCCGGCGCGTTCGGTTCCGGCCGAAGATCCAAGCTTGACGTCGCCGTCGAGGTGGCGGCTCTCTTGATGTACTCGGCGCTGAAGAACAACGACAAGGTCGGGCTCCTCACGTTTTGCGACGAAGTGCTGGGCTACTTTCCGCCCCGCAAAGGCAAGTCGAACGTGTTGCACCTCATCCGCGAACTCGTCGCCGTGGAGCCGATTCCTCGCACGACGAATCTGGCCGTTGCGTTGGAATTCATCAGCCGCGTGCAGAAGCGGCGCGCCGTGACGTTTCTGATCAGCGACTTCTTGGCCCCCAGCCCGCGGCGGGCCTTGGCCGTGGCGGGCCGAAGGCACGACCTGGTGGCCGTTGCCGTCAGCGACCCGCGCGAGCAGGAGATGCCGGACGTGGGCTTCGTCTCGCTGGTCGATGCCGAGACCGGCCGGATCGTGGAACTCGACACTCGGCACCGTCGCGTGCGGGAACTGTTTCGCTCCAAGGCGGCGCAGCGAAGCCGGCAGATCTCCGAGGAACTTCGCAAAGCCGGCGTCGACGAGCTGTCCCTTCGTACCGACGAGGACTATCCCACCGTCTTGCGGCGGTTCTTCCGTATGCGTGAACGGCGGTTCCGGTAGATGGACAGGCGGCGAGAACAGGTCGACGAGCACCAAAAGGCCGGGGGTTTCTCGCCCGCCCGCTTTGAGATCGAGCGCGGTCCGGTCCGCGTCATCGTGGAAGCATCGCCCGCCAAGGCCCGCCTTTCCGATCAAATCACCTTGACGCTGCGGATCGAGGCGGCCGCCGGCGTCCAAGTCCGGAAGCCGAATCTCAAGGGAAGTATCGGCGATTTTGTTATCCGCGACTTCCGCCAACCGCTGCCGCGCGTCGACGAGGATCGCGAGATTTTTGAGCGAGTCTACGCTTTGGAACCGACGAAGACGGGCACGCTCTCGATTCCTCCCCTCCGCATTGCCTTCACGGATCCGCGCGGGCAAAACGGCGAGGCGGAGTCGGTTCTGGAAACCGAACCGTTTCGGATTGAGATCGAATCCGTGGTCGCGTCCGAGACGCCGTCGCTTGCCGATCTGCGTCCGCTGGCGCCGCCCGTGCCGGTCCCCGCCCAGCGAACCCCAAGCCTCTGGTGGAGCCTTGTACCGTTGGGCGCCGTATTGGCGGCCGTTGTCTGGCTCATTCGCAGACGTCAACGCCGCATGGTGGAAGCAGCGCCGCTTTCGCCGCGGGAGTTGGCCCGGGACGAACTGGAGCGCCTGCTCGGCCGTGACCTCGCCGAAACCGATGTGAAACAGTTCTATACGGAATTGACCGGCATTGTACGGCGCTATATTGAACGAAGCACCCAAGTGCGCGCTCCGGAACAGACCACGGAAGAATTCCTCCATGAGATCGCCGAAAAGGAGACTTTTTCGGCCGACGAATCGCAACGCCTGCGACAGTTTCTGGAATCGGCCGATCTGGTCAAGTTTGCGGCATACCGGCCGCGAGGTGAGGACATCGACGAGAGCATCCGCCGCGCCAGGCATTTTCTCGGTTTGGATTCCGTGGAGGCTGCGGTATGACGGCACTGCGATTCCAGGATCCGCTCTGGCTGCTGCTGCTCGTTCCGCTGGCGATCATTGCCGTAGCGGCGATCGGCAGGCAGCGCCGCACGGGGATTGTGTATTCGGAAACCGCCTTGCCGGCTCGCTTGCCGCGGACCACGGCCCAGCGGATCAAGCGAGCGCTGCCCTGGGTGCGCGTGCTGGGAATGGCGATGGTCGTGCTGGCGTTAGCGCGACCGCAGCGCGGCAAAGAGGAACTCCACATCGAGAGCGAGGGGGTGGCGATCGAGATGTGCATCGACCGCTCCGGTTCGATGCAGGCGCTCGATTTCGAGCTGGACAACGAACGCGTCAATCGGCTGGAGGCGGTGAAACGCGTCTTCCGGGACTTCGTTGCCGGCAACGACCGCTTGCCCGGTCGGCCCGACGACTTGATCGGGCTGGTGGACTTTGGAGGTTTCGCCGACGCCAAGTGTCCGTTGACCCTCGACCACGGGGCCGTTCTGGAAATCCTCGAGTCGGTGGAGATCCCGTCGCCGGTTTTCGACTCTCGCGGCCAGATCCTTAACGAGAACCTGCTGGGCGAGGACATGGCCACGGCGATCGGCGACGCCTTGGTTCTGGCCGTCGACCGGCTCAAAGGGGTGAAGGCGAAGAGCAAGGTGATTATCCTGCTCTCCGACGGCAAGCAAACGGCGGGCGTGGTGGAACCGGGCGCTGCGGCCGAGGCGGCGAAAGCGTTCGGGATCAAGATTTACACGATCGGCGTCGGCTCGACTGGCACGGCCCCGTTTCCCACCATCGATTTCTTCGGCAACCAGACGATCGCCCCTCAGCCGGTGGAATTGGACGAAGCGACCCTCAAGGCATTGGCCGAGGCGACCGGCGGCCAGTATTTTAATGCCCGCAACACGGGCGCTTTGGAAGAGGTTTATGCGAACATCGACCGGTTGGAGAAAACCCCTTCGCAAGGGCGGATTTTCACGCAGTATCGCGAGTTGTACTACTATGTAATGTGGCCGGGTATTGGACTAATCTTACTGGAATTGGCGGCAAGCTCCACAAGGTTCCGATCGTTGCCCTAATGGTTTGGGAATATCCTACGGTCCTGTTAGGTCTCTGGATCCTGCCCCTGGTGGCGGTGCTGTTGGTTTATGCGCACCGCAAGCGGCAGAGGGCCGCGTCTCGGTTCGTCGATCCGGTGATGGCCCGGCGACTGATGCCGTCGATGACGACCGCCAGGCCGTGGTTGAAGGGGCTGATCCTCTTGGCCGCCCTGACGATGTGGATCGTCGCCCTGGCCCGTCCTCGCTTCGGGGTCTACTTCGAGGAGGTCGCCCAGCGCGGGGTAGATTTATTCGTGCTCCTGGACGTGTCCCGTTCGATGACCGCGCACGATGTGGTTCCTTCCCGCCTCGATCGCGCCAAATCGGACCTCCGCGACCTGGTCAGCCGCCTGGCGGGCGATCGCATCGGACTGATTGCGTTTGCCGGACGCCCGACAATTAAAGTTCCCTTGACGACCGACTACGGTTTCTTCCAAATGGCGGTCGATGAGATCGACTCCGACAGCGCCCCACGCGGCGGCAGCTTGATCGGCGATGCCATCCGCAAAGGGATCGAGGCGATGCCCGAACGACAAGGTCGCGACCAGGCGTTTGTTCTGATTACCGACGGTGAAGACCATCAGTCGTATCCGCTCGACGCTGCCCAACAGGCCGCCGAACGAGGAATCAAGATCTTTGCCGTCGGCTTGGGCGATGCTCGCGATGGAGCCCGCGTGCCGGCGCCCCAGGGGGGTGAAAAACGCTACCTGACCTACCAAGGCGATGTCGTCTGGTCGAAGCTCGACGAATCGTTGCTGACCGACATGGCGATGGCGACCGGCGGCGCCTATATCCCTGCCGGAACGCGGGCTTACGATCTCGGTCAGATCTATGAAGATCATCTGAACAAATTGACTCAGGGGGAGATCCGCATCGAGCAGCGGAAGCGACACCGCGAACGATTCCAGTGGTTCGCCGGCTTGGGACTGCTGATGTTCATGGTGGAAATGTTGATTCCCGGCTATCCGCGAGCCGGGATCCTCCGTCACGGCAGAGAGGAGGTGGCATGAGAGGCATTCTGTTATTCCTCTTGGCCCCCGCGCTGGCTGCGGCCGCCACCGATGATACGGCGCAAACCGTTCGTGAGGGGATCGAGCACTTCGAGGCCGGGCGGTACGATGCGGCTGCCACGGTCTTTCTAAAAGCAGGTGAAGCGCGTCCCGACGATCCTCGCATCGCCTTCGATCGCGGTTGCGCCTACGCCGCCCAGCGCGACACCGCCGCGGCCGCGAGGATGTTTCACCAGGCGGCACTCGCTCGAGATCGCAGCCTCTCCGCGCGCGCCCATTACAATCTCGGCAATGTGGTTGCCGACGAGGCTCGCGGCGCGTTCGGCCCAGAGCCGGAAAACGCGCCGCCACCGCTGCGCGAGGAAGGCCGTAAGCTGCTCGCACGCGCCGTCGGCCATTATCGCGACTGCCTGCGGATCGAACCGGAACACGCCGATGCTCGGCACAACCTGGAACTGATCCGGATGTGGATCAACCACATGGAGGAGGTCTGGAAACAACGCGATCGCGAGCGAAATCGGCCGGAAGAGAGTCTGCTCGAAATGCTCGAGAAGATTCAAGGGCGGCAGCGAGAATTGCGCCTGCAAAGCACATCGCTCGCCGCCGAACCCGACTCGCCCGAGCGACGGAAGGCTGCCGCAGCGATGGCCGCCTCCCAGCAGTCGCTTGCCAGCGAGTTGAAACCCCTCGAAGAGAAGATCGGCGAGTCACTCAAAAACGCCGCGCCGTCGGCCGCGCCCGGTAAGAATACGGCGTCGCCCCCGGAGGAATTGCAGCGGGCGGAACAGGCATTGAAGGCAATGATCGGCCGTGCCGCTGGGGAGATGGCGGAAGCGGCCGAAGCTCTCCAGAAGGGCGAACCGGTGGAGGCCGGCCCGCCGCAGACTGCGGCGGTCGAAAGGCTGGACGACCTGTTCATGGCAATTGTCCCCTTTGCCGATCTGGTTCAAAAATCCGTCGAGATGGAAAAAAAGCTGATCGAGCGCGTGGAATCGGTGGTCGAGCCGCCGCAGAATCGCGAGGGTTGCGATTTCGCCGAAACAGCCTGGGATCAGCGGTTCGTGACCCGCTGGTGCGAAATCCTTCCCGAAAAGGCGAAGCCCGTCTTGGCGCAAGCCAAAGCGGCGGTTTCCCAGCCGGCCGACGCGGGGGGCAGCCCCGCGGCGAGCCCCGAGGCGGCAGAATTCAAGGAGCAGGCCGTTGCGATGGTCGCCTCGGCGGAGAAAGCCATCGAGGCCGGCCCGAAAATTTCGAAGCTGACCGAGGAAGCCGCCGTCTGCTTGGAATCGAAACAAGCCGCCGAAGCACTGCCAAAACAAAAGGAAGCTCTCCGGTTGCTCGAAGAGATACTCCAGTCGCTTCCGAAGCAAACGGAATCGAAGCAACAAGAGCGGCAGAAGCCGCAAGGTGGCGATGAGAAGCAACCGCAAAAAGACGAACAGGAACAAGATCGCACACCGCAGGACGAACCACCGCAAGACCAGAACCAGCAGAATCAGGACGAGCGGAAACCGGACGATGCACAACAGAAACAGAAGAAGGAGGAGGACGTTTCCCGGAAGGATGCCGAGACGATGATCCGGCAGGTCCGCACCCGCCAGCAACAACGCCGCGAGATGGAAAAACGGCTGCAGCGGTACTTGATCGGCCCCGTGCCCGTGGATAAGGACTGGTGAGATGATTCGTCTACTCGCAACGCTAGCCCTGATGGTCCCGACCGCCGCCGCGACCGCCGAGTCGCCGTCAATCACCTTCAGGCTCGAAACGGATCGAACCTACGCAGGCCAGCCGGTCAACGGTTCGGTGTCGATTTCCAATGTTCCGGATGCCGGCCGACCGGAATTCAAGAAATCCGACGACTTCGAGATCGTTCCCATCGGTGGCCCCGCCGACCGCAGTTCGATGGTTATCATCAACGGCA
Organism: Rhodopirellula sp.; assembly: GCA_012728855.1. GTDB lineage: Bacteria > Planctomycetota > Planctomycetia > Pirellulales > Thermoguttaceae > JABWBD01. Next base: position 15,640 of record JAAYEH010000061.1, read on the forward strand.
AGACCAGGAGCAGTTCCGAACGAACCTACCGATATCGCGTGACGCCTCGGAAGACCGGCAAACTCTCGATCCCCGGCCCGACGCTCACGGTCGACGGCGAGGTGTTTGCCGCGACGGATCAGTCCCTGGAAGTCCTTCCGGCGACCGAACAGGACGTGGCGTTTTTGGAAATCGAGGCCGACCGGCAAGCGATTTACCCGGTTCAGGAGGTGGAGATCACCTTGACGGTCTCGGTCAAGGAACTGCCTCCCCCGTTCTCGGAATATGAGCCGGTGGCGGTGCAGACCGTGCCGGAGTTGACGATCCCCTGGCTCGATCGCCGGCAGATTCCGGCCGGAATCGAGCAAGTCGGCGATCCCGGGGAATGGCTGGTGTCGGTTCAAAGCCGCTCAGGCACCGGTTTTTCGGTCAACGGGATCGGGGTAGACTCGCCTTTCACCCTCTTCGGCAACCGCACCACTTCGTTCCACCCCAAGCCGAGCGCGGTGATGCGGCCCAACAAGGACGGCATCGCCACCCGATACTGGCAGTACGAGTTCCCGCAGAAGTTCCGCGCGGCGAAGGCCGGACAATACTCGTTCGGGCCGGCATCGCTCAGCGGCAGGTTCGGCATCTCCGTCAACGATCAAGAGCAATTGGAAACCGAGAAGATCTTTGCCGTGTCGAAGCCGATTCGCATTCGGGTCGACGACATTCCCGCGGATGACCAACCAGATTCGTATGTCGGCGCGATCGGGAGATTCCAAGCGACGGTCGATCTGAGTCCGAGGCGGGTCCAGGTTCGCGACCCGATGAATCTCCGCATCACGCTCCGCGGCCACGGAACCCTGGAAAACGCGACACCGCTCGATCTGGGCGCCGTTCCGGCGATCGCCGAGCACTTCGCCATTCATCAAGTCGAGCAGAACAGCGGCGACGGTTTTACCTCCTTCATTTACGACTTGCGGCCGCTCGACGCCGACGTCAAGGAGTTTCCTTCGATCCCCTTGGCGTACTTCGACGTCGAGCAGGAGAAGTACGTCGTTCTCCGCACGGATCCGATCCCGATCGAGGTGGCGGTGGCCGAGAGTCTGCGGGCGGACCAGATCGTCGCTCCGCCCGCGGGAGATTCTTCCAACCAGGCCGAGTTGCAAACGCGGCGCGAGGGGGTGTTTGCCAATATCGCGGACCCGCGGGCGGTGCGTGATGAATCGGTCCGGCCCATCTGGTGGTTCGCCGGCCTGGGCGGCATGGCGGCCACGTATGCGGCGCTCGTTGCGGCGGTGTTTGCGGTTCGCCGCAGCAAGGCGGACCGGGCATCGTTGCGGAGACGGAGGGCCGCTGCCCGAGCACGCGGGCAACTGCGTCAGGCTCAGGCCGAGCTGTCGGCCGGAAAGGTGGTTGCCGGCGCGGACGCGGTGCATGACGCCATCGTCGGACTGGTGGCCGATACGGCCGACCTGCCCGAGGCGGGCCTGACCGGCAAAGACGTCCGCGAGCAATTGAGCGGTTTCGGGACGGAAGAGAGTTTGGTCGATCGCGTTGTCGCCATACTCGACGCGCGTGACGCGGCAAGGTACGGGGCATCGCACCGCGATCCGGCGGAGATGAGCCGGCAAGCGGAGGAGGTCATCGAGGAGGTCGTCCGAGGGCTGGAGAGCAAAGGGAGACTGCGATGATCGGTTCTTCTTCTCTGCTCGCCCGTCTTCTCAATTCGTTCGCGGCAGTGCTCCTCCTCACTGGATGCAACCGCGGCGTTGAACCGGAGGTTCTCCAGCGTTTCCAGGAAGCCCAGCAGGCATTTGATCGGGCGGAGAACGGCGACGACTTCCTGGTGGCCGCCGGTCTCTATCAGCAGATCCTCGATCGAGGCTTCGTCTCCGGCGCCGTCTTCTACAACCAGGGAAACGCGCTGCTCCGCGCCGGGCGTCGAGGCGAGGCGATCGCCGCCTACCGCCAGGCGAAACGATACCGCCCGCGCGACCCGTATCTCGACGCCAACCTCCAATACGCCCTCGGCAACCGGCCTGCTGCGTCGCAGCGTCGCGCAGTCCTCGACACGTTGATCTTCTGGCAGGATTGGCTCGGCTATCCAGCCGTGTTTCGGCTGATGGCGGCTTTCGCGGCGGCGACCTTCGCAATCGGCGTTGCCTGGCTGGCCTTCCGACGCCGCGCGCTGGGGTGGCTGGCAGCGGCCGGAGCGGTGCTGACGCTGGTCGCCGCCTTTTCGGCCGCCTATGATTGGTATCGGTACGAGGCGATTACTTACGGCGTTGTTACCGCCAGCGAGACCGTCGCCCGCAAGGGCAACGGCGAGAGTTACGAACCCGCCTTCACCGAATCGCTCCGCGAGGGTTTCGAGTTCCGTCTTGTCGACCGCCGCGGCGACTGGCTGATGATTCGCTCGCCTGGCGGCCAGGAGGGCTGGATCGAGGCGAAAGACACGGTGGTCTATTAGGCGGATCAGCGGATTTTCGCGTCGGGCAGATCTTTCTTGATCCCCTCGTCGATCGGCATTTTGTCCGGAACCGCGTCGGTCACCTTGAGCAATCGATTCAACTCCGCATCCAACTCGGCCACCTTGTCCGCATAGCGGGGATCGTCGATCAGGTTGCTTACCTCTTCGGGATCGGCGGTGAGGTGAAACAGATCGGCCTTGTGGCGGTCGGGTCCGCCGTCGCCGTGCGGATAGCGAATGTACTTCCACTCGCCGGTCCTCACTGCCCGCACGTTGGGCGTGTAGGGGAATTGCTTCTCGTAGTTGTAATGGTAAAGGAAGCTGGTCCGCCATTGCGGGTCGGCCTGTCCCATCGCCAGACGTTTCCAGGAGCGGCCGTGCGTCTTCTTCATCGGCGGTGCGCCGCAGATTTCGAGGATACTGGGGGCGAAGTCGACGGTGAGCGTCATCGCGGAAACCACCCGCGGCTTGTCCGGAGAGGTAAGCCCGGGATAACGGACCACCAAGGGGACGCGAATGCTCGGCTCATGCGCGGTTCGCTTGTCGATCATCCCCTGCTCGCCGTTGAGAAGGCCGTTGTCGGAGGTGAAGACGATCAGCGTGTTGTCGAGTTGGCCGGCGCCCTTGAGAAATTGATACAGCCGGCCCACGCTGTCGTCGACCGAAAGAATCGTGCCCCAGTAGGCGCGAGTCATGGCCGCAAAATCCTTCACTGCCGCCGGCGAACGGTCCGGCCATTGCTTGCGGTAGTCGAACAACGGACCATAGATGCCGTGCCAGGTGTCGAGCCGTTGGCGATACCACGGATCGTTGTCGTCAAGTTGAAACGCCGTTGCCGGGTAGGGAACATTTACGTGGTTGAAGGCGTTTTCGTACTGGGGCTCGGGGTTGTAGAAGCTGTGGGGCGCCTTATGGCCGAGGACTAAAGCCCACGGCTTGTCGCCCGGGCGATTTTTGAGCCAGTCCTGCGCCATGTCGGTGACGACCGTCGTGTAGTAGCCCTCGACGACGCGCCGCTCTCCGCCGTTGAATCGAAACTCGGTATCGAAGTACTTACCCTGGCCTCGGTGGGTGACGAAATAGTCGAAGCCGCCCCGGACGTCGTCGTTTTCCTCGCCCATGTGGTACTTGCCGATGTACGCCGTCTCGTAGCCCGCCTGCTGCAACGCAGCCGGCCATGTCGGCATGTCGGCGGGATACTCGGTGAAGTTGTCCGACACTCCGTGGGCGTGGGCGTACCGTCCGGAGAGAATCGATCCGCGGCTCGGCGAGCAGAGCGAAGTCGTGCAGAAGTGATTGGGGAAATAGACGCCTTCGTGTCCCAGCCGGTCGATCTTGGGGGTGGCGATGGTCGAGTCCGGATTGAGGCTGATGCAATCCCAGCGCTGGTCGTCGGTGAGGATGAACAGGACGTTGGGCCGCTCAGCGGCCCGCAGGACCACGGAGAATAAAGATAAGACGGCCGCCGCCAGGGCGATGACGACGCAATGGGTTGGAATAGCTCTTCGCATTGCTATCTCGTCTCCCTGAAAGAAGGGGCTTTCGCAGAATTCGTGGGTATTGTCCGGCAGACGTCAAGCCGCCATGAAGCCAAAAACGGCCAAGGTATCTGAAAAAAGGGCGAACAGAGAAGAGGAACCCGTAATTCTGCCTCCAAGCCAATACGAGTTCCTCTTCTCCGTACGGTCATTTCTCGCAGTTTTCTCTGTTTTTCGGCGTTCGGCGGTTCGCTTCGGATGGCGCGCTACCCATGCTCTTTCGGAAGAGCCTGAGTGAGAAACTCGCGGTCGGTTCCACTCTCCACCGCCTCACGGCTCGATTTCAAAAACCGCTTCGATTTCCACGGGCACGCCGGCCGGCAAGGCGGCGACGCCGACGGCGCTGCGTGCGCCGATGCCGGCATCCGGGCCGAATACGTCGGCCAGTAGTTGACTGCAGCCGTTGATCACCGCGGGCTGCTGGTCGAACTCCGCCGTGCAATTCACCATACCGAGGATCTTCACGACTCGACGCACGCGGTCCAATGTGCCGAGATGCGCTCGGAGCGTGGCCAGAATCGCCAGTCCGGCCCGTACGGCCGCTTCGTAGCCGGCTTTGCCGTCGAGATCCTGTCCGATCCGCCCGATCATCATGCCCGCGGGCGGAACGATCGGCAGGTGGCCGGAGGTATAGGCCAGGTTGCCGACGATCACCAACGGTTGGTACAACCCCTTCGGTTCCGGCGGCGGAGGCAATTCGAGATTGAGTTGCGAGAGAACCTCGGCAAGCTTTGAATCGGCGCCCATCGTTTCACCCTCCTCTTATTGCAGATCGGGTTTCTCGACCTTGTTGCCGTAGACTCGGACGTCGTCCCAATAGCCGTGGTCGTCGAAGGAGCCGAGGCCGATTTGCCCCCGGACGAACGTCTTATCCACGGCGATCATCTTCGGCTTTTCCATGTCGTCGAAGTAGACCTCGATCGCGCCGTCGGCGACGCGGCGGACGACTTTGACGTCGTGCCAGCCCTCGTCCCAGGCGATGCCGGGGGATTCGTTCTTCGTGATCATTTTACGCGGCGCGCCGTCGACGATCATGATCTGGCTGGAGTTCGGATCGGGACGCTTGCCGAGATGAACGTAATAAAAATGGGCCGGATCCTGATAGTTGAAAAAGATGCACATGTCCTGGTGGGCGCCGGCCTTCGGATTGGTGCTCTGGACCTTGGCCGTGAGAACGAAATCGCCGACCACCAGATCCTTGACGAGCGAGATGTTATGCGGGCTGCGGTAGGGCGGTTCGTATTTGCTGAGCTGGAACTGGTTATAGACTTTCCCCCGGTCGGTCTCGAATACCCGCCACGCGGCAGGGTCGGTCGCTTGCCAGCGATCGGCGCCGTCTTCGAAACCGTCCTCGAACAGCAGCGGCAGGTCGGGCTTTTCGGCGGCAATAACCCCGCTACTCGCGGCAATCATTCCAACCAGTACCAACAAGGTGCGAAACATGGCAGATCCTCCGGTGGCAAAAAAGTCGAACGGGTAAGGCGAACTCCAAAAGGGGTCGGGAGTCTTTTTCCGAATCGGCCGCACCGCCGCTCGGCACATCCGGCGAGGTTGGGGGCCGATACGGAAAAAGACTCCCGACCCCCTCGGACTCGCCCGTTGCGCCATCCCTATATCCGATGGTAGCAGCCGGGCTGCTGGGAAGCAATTTCCCGCCGGTCGCCCACGGCAAAATAATGCTCAGTCGATGATTTTCGTCAGCGGATACTCGACGATCCCGCGGGCCCCGGCGGCTTTCAGCCGCGGGATAATCAGCCGAACGACCGATTCCTCCAGCACGGTATTGACGGCGACCCAATCCTTGTCGGCCAGGTCGCTGATCGTGGGGCGCTGTATGGCCGGCAGGATATCCAGCACGCGGTCGAGTTGCTCGCGGCGGACATTCATCATCAGCCCCACCTTTCCTTCCGCGGCCATCGCCCCCTTGAGCATCAGCGCAATGTCGCTGATCTTCTGCTTCTTCCAGGGATCGGCATGCGACTGGTGGTTAGCGATAAATCGTGTCGTGCTGGTGAGCACCTCGGCGACGATCCGCAGGTTGTTAGCCCGCAGCGAGCTGCCGGTTTCCGTCACCTCGACGATCGCATCGGCCAGCTTGGGCGGCTTGACCTCGGTGGCGCCCCAACTGAACTCAATTTTCGCCGTCACCCCGTGCTTATCGAGGAACTGCCGCGTCAGGCCGACCGCTTCGGTGGCAATCCGCTTGCCCTCCAGATCGCTCACTTCCCGGACCGGCGAGTCCTCCGGCACACAGAGCACCCAGCGGACCGGCCGCCGGCTCGTCTTCGAGAAAACGAGTTCGGCGACCTCGTACACGTCGGCGCCGGTCTCGACGACCCAGTCGTGCCCGGTCAAGCCGGCGTCGAGCACGCCGTCCTGGATGTAGCGGGCCATTTCCTGAGCCCGGATCAACAGGCACTCGATCTCGTCGTCGTCGATGGACGGGTAGTAGCTGCGGGAAGAAAAGGTGATCCGGTAACCGGCGCGACGAAACAGTTCGGCCGTCGCCTCCTGGAGGCTGCCGGCGGGGATTCCGAGTTTAAGGATCTTGTCATTTGTCATTGGTCATTTGTCGTTGGCTGGTCGGCTTTTTGGCCGTAGACTTTTGCGGGGTCGAAAATGCGCTGGCCGATGGTCTTGAGGCCGTCGGAGGTAACTTGGCGGTAGAAGCAACTCTTGTAGCCGACGTGGCAGGCGGCGCCACCGATTTGCTCGACTTTCAGGAGGATGGTGTCGGCGTCGCAATCGAGGTAGATGGCGTGGACCTTCTGAACATTGCCGCTCTCTTCCCCCTTGCGCCAGAGCTTGTTGCGGCTGCGGCTGTAGTAGACGGCACGGCCGGTGGCTAGGGTCTCGGCGTAGCTTTCCGGATTCATGTAGGCCATCATGAGAACGTCGCCGGTCGCGACGTCCTGGGCAATGGCCGGCAGCAGTCCGCCGCCCTTGGAAAAGTCGGGTTCGGCAGGGTGGGATTTTTCGGACATGGCGACTTGAAACTTGGCTTGGATGATCGAAGGCCCGTTGAAAAGGGGACAGGAAACCCTTTAAGATACCTCTCCGAGCGGCCTCTTGCCAGGGTGGCAGCAGGGAGGGCTGCCTTTTCTTTGCCGGAAGCAGGAAGGCTGCTACAATTGAGCTAGGCTTTGTCTCAAAACGGGGACTGGCTCCGACCCCAAACGAGCAACCCGGCGGAAAACGGGTTGTGGCGCGGTGCCTGTCCCCTTTTTGAGACAAAGCCTGGCAGTACGGACAGCCCCCCTCTGCGCGAGGGTTCTCGTTGCGAGCTGGCGATGACACAGTGGACGATTACCAATGCCGCAGTCGATCTTTTGCCTGGCAGCGAAGTGATCCTGCGAGACCAGACCTGGGCCGACTACGAGGGTCTGCTGGCGCAACGTGAGGACAGTGCGGCTCTGAAGGTTCGGTACGACGCCCGAAAACAGGAAATCCGCGTCATGGCGCCCCTTCCGCGGCACGGCAAGATGTCCCTTGCGCTTTCCAATCTGGTTCAGGCGATCTTGCGGCATCAGGGGCGCGACTGGGAGGGCTTCGATCCGATTACGTTGAAGCGCTTTGGCGAGGCCGGCCTGGAACCGGACAAGTGTTTCTACATCCAGCGCCGCGAGGCCATTCTGGGCAAGGAGCAAATTGATCTGGCGACGGACCCTCCCCCCGACCTGGCCATCGAAATCGATGCCACGTCGTTGACCAACGCGGAGGATTACGAACCGCTGAAGGTTGGCGAGTTATGGATCTACCGGAAGGACTCGCTTGAGATCCACGTATTCGACGGAAGGCACTATCGCCAATCCTCGGACAGTCCGACCTTTCCCGGCGTTCCTGTTCGCCGCTGGGTTGGCGAGTATCTTCAGCGCGTGTGGGAAGTCGGATCGAGCGTCGCGCTGCGGGAATTTGAAGATCGGCTGCAAGAATCCGCCGCCCGCGAGTGAGAAGGGAAGGTTCCGCCTGAATTGGCCGAAGGCCATAATCATCGTAGCCTGGGGTGGCGGTTCGGTGCAAACAAGCGAACCGCAAAGTGGTTCCACAGGGGCTTGTACGATCCCGTTGGGATCGTCCTTGGGTTTTTCGGTTCCCAAACCCGGGGTGACGCTCCGCTGCTGTGCCGCTTCGCTTACCCCGGGCTCTGTTGTACAACGCCTTCGGCGTAAAACACAGGAACCCACGGTCAAGAAAACAGCCGAGGCGGCGCCGGGTTGGACCGGCGCCGCCTCGCTTCATGCACACGGCGGATGGCGGCGGGAGAGAATCAGCGGTTGATGTTGAAACCGATGTTCAGGCCGTGCATGAACACGCTCTGGCGATTGTCATCGATGTCGATGCCCATGATACTGGTTTCCGTGAGCGAGTAGTCGATCAAGTTCGACGCTCGCGCGATGCCGTCGATCCACATGCCGGTCCAGCCGACTTTGACGTCGACCGCTCGCGTCAGCTTGTACGCCAGGTCGAAGCGGAGTTCGACGCCGGGCGACCACTCTTGCTCGGTTCGCATGTGCTTGTATCCGATCGGCTCCATGGTAATCGGCTGGAAGGGGAAGTCGGTGGCCGACGGTGGGGCCTGTCCCACATAGCTGACTTCTTCGGTTGGGAATTGATCGTCCAACTTCGTGCCAAGAACCCCCGCCTGTTCCAGGTTCTGGGAATTGAAGCCGGCGAAGAAGCGCGCCTCGGACGACAGGGTCCACCGGCAGGATTGCCTGAACCATCTCAGGCCAAGTTGAGGGCCGTAGATATGGTTCTCAGCGACCGACCACCAGGAACTGTCCGCCAGAATGGAGTTCGGCGCGTAGGGAACGCCGGTGATCTCCTCAGACTCTTCATCGTCGTCTTGCTCTTCAGACGCCCACAAGTCGAAACGTTGCCCATAACCGTCAAAGCTGAACGTCTCGTTGAATTTCAGGTAGCGAACGCCGAAGAGGAACTCGAAAATCCCTCCGTGTCCCGCCGGATGCGTGCGGAAGATGTAATTCAGTTCCGTTCCCCACGTTTCCACTTTGTTCTTCAGGATGACCTCGTCGAATTCGACCGGCAGGTCTCGCAGCACCATATCTTCGTAGACGGCTGCCGAGCCAATTTCGTCATCCAAGGCGGCGAAGATGTTCGCCACGTAACCGTGCAGCCGGCCATGCAAGCCCGTCTGGTGTTGGAACGGCTGGTCGTCGAAAACAATGTCGGCATCGGAATAGGTCAGGCGCTGGTTCTGGTCGTGCAGGTAGAAAATGCTTGCCATCCAGCCGTGGTGGCCGCAGACATTTCCGAACTCGAACCGCTGGCCGCCGACGGCGTCCGCAGCAAGATTACTGTTGCTGATGGTGTTGTGCTGGACCGTACTTCTGTCCGGCGTATAAAATACCTCGCGCGTCAGGCCAGGTTCGCCGATCGGGTCGTAGTCCGGGGCCAGGATCGACCAGTACAGCCCGTCGAACTGAAAAAAGAACCCCTGGTCTGCTCGCGGTCCGCCGCCGAACTGATCGAATTCCGTCGGCGCGAACAACTGCATGTCTTCAATTCCCTGGGCGTTGGCCATTGCGCCGGTCAACAGGACCGACAACCAAACGCCCAGCCACGGTTTTGCTCGATATAACGACATGGCTCTCATCCACCTCGGTGTGCGCTGAGTGACAATACCAAAGCCAGACCCGCCGCCACGGAGAGTCTGCACCCTAAGGTTGTGACGATAGTATCGGACGCGCCAGTCGCGCCAGTTGAGTAAGAACGGTAAACGCTGCTGAAAATGGCGGCATTCGCCAGTGAAGGAGAAACGGGCGGGAAAGATGGGAAAGGAGGGGGGTGTTTCAGGTCATTTGTCATTGGTCATTCGTGATTTGGGGGGGGAATGCCGAAGCTGGACTCCCGGTGCCCAGAAGCCGTCCTGGCCGAAGGCCAAAAGAGAAATGCACCCGGTCTGCCGCCCCTTGCGGGGCTTGGGGAAGACGGCTGGCCTTGGCTTCCAGGGGTTGACACCCCTGGCAATTCTCTCTCGCCGCTCCGCGGCTGGACTGAGGACGTCCTCACCACTGCCTGGTTGGGGCTGAGCTGCACAACGCCGCGAGTCAATCGCCGAGACTTATTCCGGCTCCAATGTCTCCCCGGTGCTCTCCTCGCCAGCCACGGAGCGGTGCCAGTCCATTGCCAGGGGCGCAAGCCCCTGGTGGGCGGCTTACCAATGCTGCAAGCCCCGGATGGGGCGAAAGAGAATCGCTTCTCCCATCCGTGTCTGCCGCCCCTTACGGGGCTTGGGGAAGACAACTGGCCTTGGCTTCCAGGGGTTGACACCCCTGGCAATTCTCTCTCGCCGCTCCGCGGCTGGACTGAGGGCGTCCTCACCAATGCCTGGTTGGGGCTGAGCTGCACAACGCCGCGAGCCAATCGCCGAGACTTACTCCGGGCTCCAGTGTCTCCCCGGTGCTCTCCTCCCCAGCCGCGGAGCGGCACCAGTCCATTGCCAGGGGCACAAGCCCCTGGTGGGCGGCTTACCAATGCTGCAAGCCCCGGATGGGGCGAAAGAGAATCGCTTCTCCCATCCGTGTCTGCCGCCCCTTACGGGGCTTGGGGAAGACGACTGGCCTCGGCTTCCAGGGGTTGACACCCCTGGCAATTCTCTCTCGCCGCTCCGCGGCTGGACCCAGGGCGCCCTTGCCACTTCTGCCAGAGCCAATCATCCGATTGGCTCTGGCTCTTGACTCTCGACTCTGGACTCTCCGTTACTGCCAGTAGCTGAATACCGCGTCCACGTTGTCGATGTCGGTCGTGCCGCCGCCGTTGGTCTGCCGCTCGATCTTCTCGAAATTGTTCAGCCAAAGGATCTGCGACAACTCGTTGAGATCGACGCCGCTGGGCGCGGCGTAGTCGGACTCCACCGTGGCGTCGGTGATCACCGCTTTGTCTTCCCCGGCCCCAGCGACCGTATGAATCTCGTCGAAGTACTTCGCGTAGTTGCCAAAGTTCTTCTGAAAGACATTCACACCGGAGATCTGTACCTCGGTGTCGCTTGCGACGAGGGTGTCGACTCCCGGCGAGCCTTTCATCATAGCCACATCGTGGCCGGCGCCGGCCTCGGCATGGACTTCGGCAAAGAGGTAGGTCG
>JAAYEH010000062.1 GCA_012728855.1 Rhodopirellula sp.
GAGCATCGGGACGATGGACGGCCACACGTTGTAGTAGGGGCGGCGGGCCTGTTCCCACGCCTGCTCGACGATCAGTTGGCTTGTGAAGATGCCGTCCCGCCTCTGGCTGGCGTTGTTGAGGGCAGCCTCGTAGAAGGCGTCGGGCTCTTCGATGCGTCCGGCCTTCTTGGCGATGTCACGGGCGATGGTGTACGTGTGGAAGTCCATGGCAGCTTCGTGTCCGAAATACCGGTCACTCCCCAAACCCACTCGGCACCTTCTCCACCAACTCCCGATGCACGACGCTGCCCCGGCGTGGCACGATCTTGGGCAGCGCCCGGCCCCGGCCAGTCCACACCAGCGCCATGTGCGGGCGGCGGTAGTGCGGCGCAACCTCGATGTGCCGCCCCACGTTCCAGCCCACTTTCCCACGCCGGTGCGCCTTGTCCACGTACTTATGATCCCCAGACCTTTCGTACTTATCCCGGTCCTTGGACATCTGGCTCGATGACGGACGGATCGTTGTCCAGCAGGCACAGGGAACAGCACAGCCGCACGCAGTCGGTGACCAACTCCGAGGGGACTTGGACGCCGATGTCGGAAAATGCGTCTTTCCCTAGCCCAGCCAACGACTGTTCCACCGTCAGGCCGTCCTGGCGGCGAAAATTGCAGTACGTGTAAATCGGCACGTCGGCTAGGCCGTTATTCATCACCTCACCCACGTCGATCAGGACCGAGATGGCTTTGCCGTCGCCCATGTCGCCCATCATGATGCACTGGATCTGGCAGGGCTGGCCCCGCCAGTCAAACGTCATGGGGTTGGACTGCTTGGGCAGGCGGACGCACAGGGCGGGCAGCGGAAGCTGGATCAGCGCCGAATCCAGGTCGAGGTTCAGCCGGGTGAGCATCGGCACGATGGACGGCCAGACGTTGTAGTACGGACGCCGGGCCTTCTCCCAATCCCGCTCGTTGTTCAGTTGGAAGAAGAACTGGGCCGACTGGATGGCCAGCGCATCGGCCAAGGCAGTCTGGTAGAAGGCGTCCGGGGCGTCGTCCAGGCCGACCTTGCTGCAAGCTTCACGGGTGGTGGTGTACGTGTGGAAGTCCATGACGGTCACTCGATGCGTTTGACCTTTGCTGCCTGCCCCAGCAGTTACACCAGCCACCAACGTCCCGGCCGCACTGCCTCCAGGTTGAATGACCGCTGGCCTTCGGGCAGCGAGGCCAGCAGCTCCTGAGCTTTCCGGCCGATCGCCTCGGCCGCCAGCTCCACATTCCGCCGCCCCACCTCAGCCGAGGCGTGCTGACGCGGGTCCAAACCGCCGATCCCGGATGGCGGCTTCATGTCCAGATTGACGGGGCCGTCGCCCAGTTCGGTAATGTTGACCAGATCGGGGTACAGGAACATCATGTTCGACGTTTCCCACTTGGCCGCGTGATCGGAGCCTGACTCGGGTCCGTGGCTGAGCGTGATTTCCCACAACCCGATCCCCGCCACGGTGCCGTCGGCTGTCACGGGCTCCAGCGCCTTGTTGATCATGTCGATCTGTCCCTGGACGTTGTGGCCGGAGACGCCGATGATCACGCGGTACCCGGTCCGTTTGAGGCGGTTGAACAGGTCCGTCAGCACGGGCACGAGGTGTTCCTGCTTGAAACCGTTGTGGAAGTACACCGGCGGATACACCACGCCGCCGCACTTCTCGGCGCACTTGACCAGGATGCCGTGTGCCTTGATCGCGTCGTTGCCGAGCGGCAGATGGACGCCATGCCACTCGATCAGGCCAAACGGCACGTACACTACAGGGAACTTGCGGCCAGCGGCCTCCAACTGGGCGGGCCGCATGAACTGCATTTGCACGGCCGGGGAGAGCTGATTTTGAATCGTGGCGCTCGGGTTCGGTTGCGCGTCGGCGGCGTTCAGGCCGCCAGCTGCCAACGCTCCGCCGGCCAGGGCCAGCATGTTCGTCCCGAGGAAGTCTCGTCGTTGCATGTTCGTTATCTCCTTGCGGCGTAGTCGGTGGCGAGCGAAATGTCCAGGACGACTACCGCCCACCCTCGACGGACTCGACCAGAAATCCCTGCTGGTCTTCCACGTCGGACAGGGCCTGGAAGTGGACGTAGCTGATCCCGTTGACGCTCGGCCGGACGAGCGGGAGCGTCAGGGTCGCCGGCCCGCCGTCGATCGTCAGTTTGCACGTCGAGGACTGGGAATCAGTCCACTCGAACCGCAGGTCGTGCCAGCGGCCTGATGCCAGGACCAAGTCGCTGCCCAGGCGGCCGCCGCCGGGGATGGTGAAGACGTACATCGAATAGTCCTGGACGACCGGATCGGTGGGATTGAACCACCGGTCCACCAGGCAGATTTGCCCGCCGCCACCGCCGGGCACGAGCTTGATGCGGGTGCTGAACGAGCCCTTTACCGCCGCTGGGAAGTTCCACACCGCGCCGTCCTTGTCGAAGACCAGCTTGGGATCAAGCAGGTGGCGGATTTGCAGGACCTTGGCGCCCGGCTTGTCGGGATGCGGGATCAGTCCGGGGCCGGGCACGCGGTTGTACGCGCAGTGACCGACGATTCCCTTGATGTACTTGTGCGTGGACCAGTCCTCCAGCCCGTTCTCGAACGCCGAGCGGCGGCGCGGCTCGTACAGCCATTTCACATTGAAGATCACCAGTGCCCGGACGGCGGCGTCCTGGCCGTGGGCGACGAGCACCTTGCCGCCGGGCAGCTCCACGGCCTGCGGCTGGTGGACGCTGAAATCGTGCGTGGCGCGTTTGCCAACGTCACCTGCGTTGCGCCACGGATTGAGCCGCATCTCCCGGAATCCGATCCATGTCCGGCCGTCGTCCTCGGAAGTGGCCGCGTGGCAGGCGTCACGGTTGGTGAAGACATCCTCCCAACGCCCGTTCTTGGCGGTTTCGGGGATCGGGTCGCTCGTCCGGTCAACCTCCGGCAGCGGCGTCGTGTTGCACCACAGCAGCAGCACCCGGCCGTCGGATAGCCGGAACAGGGTCGGCATGGTCAGCGTGCCATAGAACCGGGAGGGACGCCAAGCAGACCACGCTTCCCCGGCATCCTCCGAGAAACACTCGTGGTGGTTGTCCCGCGAGGTACGGGCAAGCATCCACAGCCGGCCGTCCTGTAGCTCCAGGATCGTCGGCTCGACGCACCAGTTTTCCCACCGTGGGCCTTTGTGTGGCGGCGCGACCACGAAGGCCGGGCCGGGCGGAAGTGTGGTCTTGGCCCATGTGAGGCCATCGTCATCTGACCGGAAGACGGTGATTCGCTCCGGCCGTTCCCCGTGGGCGGCGAACAGCACACGCGGCCGCGATTGGAGGAAGTACGGGGGACGCGCCATGCCCAGACTTCGACCGCCAATCTTCTGGACGGTGTACTTGCCGTCCGGCCCGCCCGTCGAGCGATGCACGAACATGCCGTTTTTCCCGCCGACCAGCCGCAAACAGGTGCCGGTCTTGGGATTCATGCCCAGCGGACGCCCACCGCCGGCGGCCTTGCCGGAAGCGTCAACGTCGCCAAACCGCCTGGGTTTCCACGTCAGGCCGTTGTCCCGGCTGAACAGGAAGCCGTCGTCCCCGTAGTGGCGGATCTCCCCGTCCGGGCAGCGGAACAGACCGTTGAAAGCGTCCACGGGCGGTGTGCCGACGACCACCGGCGCGAAGATGTCGTCGAGGGTCTTGGGAGGGACGGGCTGGGCGGATGCTGCCGCAGAAATGCACCAGGCGATCAGTGCAGCAACAAGCAGGCGGAAGCGGGGGTGATGTGTCATGGGGCCACCAACTGCAACTTCTCGGAAATCGAACACACTCAACGTAGCCGACGATGCCGGATGTCACCGGCGCCATGGTTCACCGGCGGGTAGCACATGATGCCCCAGTCCTCGTCGGCGCCGTGGTCGATCCACACCAGCAGGAAGGTTGGCACCAGCAGGCCCGCCATCGTCGCGCAATGCCGGACCGCCTCCCGGTTTAGTCCGCTGCGCAGCGTGGCGGCACCGTGGACCAACTGGCAGCGGAGCAGGTAAATCCGATCGACGACCTCGTCCAGGATAAGGGGCCAGTCCTTCTGCGCGTACCAGGCTTCCGCCTTGTGCCGCCCGCCCTGCCTTGTTTTCCCGGCCTTCTCGCGGCAGGGGTCATGCCAGAAGTAGTCGTTCAGGTACGGGTTCCCCAGGATTGCCAGGACTAGGCCGCGGTGCTCGTTGAGCAGCGCGACAATGTGCCCGGTCGTGTCCAACTCCAGCATCCGGGACAGGAATACCTGCCAGCTCTGCCGGTCTGCCAGCGGCTCGTGCCGGTCCAGGTCCCACTGGCCGTACAACGCATTGAAGGCAGTCCACCGGAAGATCAGGGCGTGGTCGGTCTGATCCTCGGTGTGGAACCGCTCGGCCTCCTCCAGCCAGCTACAGGCCCGGTGGAAGCGGACCGCCGTGGGGTGGCCACTGCCGGCGCTGTTCAGCCGTTCCTTGTGCGGCATCCATCGTTCCCGCAGCTCCGGGACGGTCAGTGTCGTCGATGTCGTGATCGTCGCCATGATCGGTTTCCTTTGTCCCGTGTCCGCTGTTGCCGGCGCTAGGTTCCAGCGCCATGCTGGTGTCGTCGGTCCATTCCCCCGGCGCCAAGCCGTGGGGACCGCCGCTCCGGTAGCCGGTCACGGGCTTGAATGTGCCCGGGGCCCGGAACTCGATGGCCGCGCCCAGGGCATCGCCCACGGCCAGGGCGATCAGGCAGCCGCGTTGTCGTGATGTCATGGTAGGTCTTTCCAAATGAGGCCCGGCCCTTCTGTCTGCATTTAGGACCTACACGTTCCGCCCGGCATGCGTCATTTGTCACGCATGATCACACGGCTCTCGCTGCGGGGTCCTGCAAAGCCTGTTCAATCTTGTCCCAGCGATCGCGGAAGTCCTCCGAATTGACGCAGCGGTAATTCAGGATGCCGCGGTCGCCGCCCTTCGCCTTGTACTCCTTGATCTTGTCCCGAATCTCGTGGCCGAAAGCCAGGAAGTAGCTGGGAGCGGTCTGGTCATCATTGAGGTAGACGAAGACGTAGACAATACGATCGAAAACCTTGGCCTTGAGGATCGGCCAGCCCACGTTCTTCCGGAGACGAATCGCCTTGACCTGCACGTTGACTGTTCGCAAGTTACGCTCGGCGAAGAGGTCGATTGCTTTGGCGTTGCCCAGCGTCATGGCAACGGAGTAACCGCGTTTGTACAGCTCGGCAGCCACGAAGTACTCGCCGGCCAGGTGCGACGTGTTCGATTCGGGTCGAGTTTTCTTCTTTGGCTCTGGCATCGGCGGGGTCCCTTCGCATTGAACAAACTCCCGAACTGAGGCCTGCACGTCCATCCTGCCTCTTCGCCTACTCGCGATACCCGTACAGCCATCGCGCCGTCGTGCTGCCGATGTTCCGGGCCGAGTGGACCGCGCCGGCCGGAATCAACAGTTCTTCACCTGGTTGCGGATGGTGGACCCGTCCCTGAACCTCGAACTCCATATCGCCCGCCAGGACCGTCACCAGCTCGTCCGTGGCGTGTGTGAAGTCTTCCCAGCTCTGGCTTGGTGGATCGGTCCACAGGTCACAGGTGAAGCCGCGGGCGGCCCAGTCGGCGGCGATCTGCTGGCGGTCAGGCATCTCGGATCAGTCCCCCCGGTCTTCCAGTTCGGGAATTTCACTGGTTGGGATGGCAACCCGCATGGATCTCGCGACACCGGGCTCTCGCGTGATCAGGCCCAATTCCTCCAGTTTGACAATCATCTGATGCACGGTCGGCGGCGAGACTCGGAAATCCCGAGCGATGTCGCCCTCCGCAGGCCCCTGTCGGTGGAGCCTGCGGTAGAGATGGATGTAGGCAAGATACTGCCCCTGTTTCTGCGTGAATTGCGCCACTTCAGTCGGTGCCTCCTCGCTTCCGAGCTTTGAACCGCTGATTGAACTCATCGACAACCTTCCGGAGCTGACCGTCCAGATAGCCGATCGTCCGCTCTTCGATTTCCTTGGGAACACCCCAATACGCCTCGGCAATCCCGCCTGCAATACACGCCATCGTGTCCGCGTCACCGCCCAGCGAGATGGCGTTGCGGATCGCGTCCTCGAAATCCGCGGCATCCAGAAACGCCACAATGGCCTGGGGCACGGAGCCCTGACACGAAACATCGAACTCGTAGGTCTCGCGGATCGCGTTCAGCGGAGTCGACAGGTCGTAGCCGAACACGTCGACGAGATGCTGTCGGATCGCCTGCTTGTCGCTGCCCGTGCGGGCCAGGTAGATCGCTACGGCCGTGGCTTGAGCACCGCGGATGCCTTCCGGATGGTTGTGCGTGACCGCTGCGGGTTGCTCGGCCTGCTGCATGACGTCGTCGAGCGTGTCGTAGGCGAACCCGACCGGGCTGACTCGCATCGCCGAGCCGTTGCCCCAACTGTTGTATGGTTCGCGGCGGCGCAGGACCGCCCATTCGATGAAGGAACCGCCAAAACCACGCTGCAGGTAACGGTAGAAATAGTCGTGTAGGGTATCGACCAAATCTGATCCCCGCAGGATCGACTCGGCGACTGCGACAGTCAACACCGTGTCGTCCGTAAACCAGTTGTGAGGACCGAACAGCGAAAACTGCTTGGTTTTCGTACCGGCTCCTTCGTGGACGGAACCGATGATGTCTCCGGCGATGGCACCGATCATTTCGACGTGTCCTTCAGCGTCTCGTTCTCAATTCCCGTTTTCGTCATTGCTTGCAGACTTCTTCCCATACGGCAGATGCCCCTGCCTGCTACGTGAGCTGCATTCGGCTTGATACGTCATTCCCACACTATGTGTCCTGATCCGTGCCCAGGAGCCTGGCCAATGCCTTCTCGATCATATCGCGGCGAGCCAGGTCGTCCCGCCAGTCATCGGGAATGCCCGCCTCGCCCCAGTAGGCTCCTGCAAACTGCCCGCACACCGCGCCAGTCGTGTCGGCGTCGCTGCCCAGATTGTCGGCCCGCAGTACGGCTTCGCGAAAGTCGGCAGCGTCGCGGAATGCCCAAAGGGCTGCCTCCAGGTTCCGCACCACGTAGCCCGAACCCACGATCTGCGGCGGTTGCCGTTGGCGAAAGCTGCCCATCGCCACTTCGTCGATGGCGGGATGCAGCGGCTCGGCCGCCCGCAGCACGGACAACGGTTCCCAGCCGGGGCTCAGTACGTCGTCCCGGTTTACACCGTGCATCAGCCCGCAGAGCACCAGGGCCATGTACCGGCATGCAGACAGGCATTGGGGACTGGCGTGGGTCGTCATGCTCGATTCCTCGGCCAGGTCGGCCAGATCCTCGATCCGGCCTGGGAAGTAGTCCAGATAGCGAATGGGCACGGGTGCCAACCGCATGATCGAGCCGTTGCCGCTGGCTCGCTCGGACGAATCGCCAGAGCGACGGGCATCCCCGCAGTCCAGGAAGCGGACCAGCGCGCTGCGGGTCGTGATGCCGATGTCGAAGCAGGTACCGTTGACCGAGTATTCACCCTGGCGCCACCAGGCGATGTACCGTTTGACCTGGTCGTTCAGGTCCCAGCCGGCACAGGCGATGCTGTCCGTCAGGGCCAGCGCCATGCTGGTGTCGTCGGTCCATTCCCCCGGCGCCAAACCGTGGGGACCACCGCTCCGGTAGCCGGTCACGGGCTTGAAGGTGCCGGGCGACCGAAATTCGATGACTGCGCCCAGGGCATCGCCCACGGCGAGACCGACCAGGCAGCCGCGTTGTCGATCAAGTGTCATGTCAATCTGCTCCGCGGAGGTCACGGGCTTCCAGTTCCCGGCTTCGGGGGCGGAGATGTCGTCGCACACAAGTTGGTGTTGACCGGCACAACCTGGATTCCCGAGCCGGCGGGTACGATGCGGGTGCCTGAAATAACGGGCTCGTTAGGTGACGGTGGGATGCGGATGATGGTCTGCCCCCCTAGCTGCAAAGGGGGCGCTGCGGCGGGAACTGCGACTGGTACAGGGACTGGTGACAGGCCGTGCTTCCATCCCCAGAGTTGTTGGAGAGTGGCGTTTTCGGGGAGCCCTTGTAAGACTTGTAGAATCCGCCCGTACGCGTTGTTCAGCCAAGCCGTCGTGTCCGTCACGATTTCTCTAGCCGCATCGTTCAACGGCATGAACTGTTGCGGGTTGTTTTGGAAATCCGCGACTGTCTTTATCCACGTAAGTTCATCCCGAGTGATTTGCGAGCGATGCAGAACGTGCGGCACAAAGCCACCGCCGTCCGGCTTCAGGAAGACCTGGAAGTAGCCCTGATGCGTGAGGTAGTTGCGAAAGTTGATGACGCTTTCGCGGCCAGGATTCCATTGCTGTTTCCAGTCAGGGAATAGATCAACCTTACGGGCTAGTTTGGCGGCGAGGTTCTGTTCGATTGCGTCCTGGAGTTTGGTAAAGACCTGCAAGGCGTTGCCGGCGTAGGTAACGCAGTTGTACCAGTTACGAAACCTCGGTCCGGGACCTCTGGCAAGGACCATGTCGCGGTACTCATGGGCCTCCAGAAGGTAAACGAACACGGTGTAGTTTCGCTGAGTCAGCAGGATTACTTCTTCCGCTGTTTCCGCACGGAAGGCACTTCGATCGGCGGGCCGCTGCGTTGATGGAGCGACGTAATGACGCCAAAAATGTTCGTAGTTTGAGAACTGGACGTGCATCCCATGCGTACGGGCACCGTACTGTTCGTTGTCGTCTCCGTCATCCTCCAAGGTGAGATTGTCGTAGAAAGTGCGATGCTGTTGCCATTTCTGAGGACCAAGTGGCATGTCTTCCTCCATTCGTGGATTGACTGACTCGTTCGTACGATTCTGTGTCGCGTCATCGCATCGGGCGATCGACAACGGGGCTGGTTGCCTGGAATGTCAGTTCACCTCCACCCAGGCCAGCAGTTTCGCTGCGAACGACGCTTCGTCGGGCAGGACGCCGGCGTGGGCCAGGTCGCGGCGGATCATTTCCGGGACGACGTTCCGGACCAGGTGGGTGCGGCGGGTGGGATCGAGCAGGGGATCACCGCCCGGTTCCAGTCTAAGCAGGGCATCGTCCAGTTGCTCCAGTGGGCGACTGCGTTCGCCCTGGGCGTTCAGCCCGATGGTCGCGACCCGTTGTTGGACCTGCCCCTTTACGCCGCGAATTTCGACCCGCCAGAACGTGATGACGCCACGAAGGTCAACCGAGGACGGCAGACGCCCCGCAAGGCCGCGGTCTGCGGGGGCAATGTCCCGATGCACGCCCATCAAGCGGCGAACCAGCGGATGCTCCAGCCCCAGGAGCGACATATTCTCCTGCTCCTTCGCCAGATCACGGTTCGTTGAAAGGCGGCAAGGGGCGTCGCCGTTGAGCGAGACCTCGTACACGTCTGGATCTTTGGGTCGGATTGTGCCGCCGGCCTGCTCGACGCCGGCCTGGAAGTAGTGCAGCAATCGCTCCATGCCCTTGCCGCTGTCGTCGAACTTCTTGTAGTCATCCAGGCGGAACTGATCCAAATCCTGGAATAGCTCGAAGACAACCTGCCTCGCTGTGCGGGCGTTGTCCAGGGCGACCTCCACTTCCTGCCGGGTTCGCCGCAGGGTCGGGTCCTTGATGGCGTCCTGGTACAGTTTGTCGTACGACAGCCGCTCCGACAGTTGGCCGAGAATCTGCTCGCGGAGATCCTCCGTGACCTGGCCGTACTCGTCCACCTTGCCCAGCGTGCGGCCGATCTCCAGCAGCTTCTCCTCCAACATCAGGAAGATGCGGCCTTCGATCGTGTCGGCGGAGACTAGGTTGTAGACCTGGGCCGTGTGCTGTTGGCCGTAGCGGTGGATGCGGCCGATCCGTTGTTCCACATCCATCGGGTTCCACGGTAAATCGTGGTTGAACAGCACGCGGGCGAACTGGAGATTGATGCCTTCGCGGCCGGCCGCGGTGCAGATCAGGACGCGAGGCCCGTCCTGCCGCTTGAACCGTCGCTCGGCCGCCAGCTTGGCCCCGTGGTCGCCGCCCTTGAGCACCTCGACGCCTGCCTGCGGGAACTGGCGGTCAATCGCTGCCTTCAAGGCATTCACGCTTCCGAGATACGTCGTGAACACCACGATTTTTTCGGCGGGGTGGACCGCCCACAGATCGCCCAGGGCTCGCAGAAGCTCCAGCGTCTTGCTCTCGTCGGCCCGGGGGATCAGCTGCAACAGTTCCATGATTCGCCGTCGCTCGGCCGGCAGGGCGACCGAAACGAGCGTGGCTGCCGATTCCTCGTCCCCCGTCGCATCGGCCTCGGTTTCCGAGCGTTCGGCAGTCACGGATTCGCCGAGCTTGCGGAGCAGCTTGACCTTGGCGTCCGCGAGAATCCGCTCCGCTTCGGCACGACCGATTGTGTCGTCCGGCAGCCCGAACATCTCGTGGATCAGCCGGCGGGCATCGGCCAAGGCCCGGTCGCGGCCGTCCGGGTCCAGATGCTCGTCACACTCGATCGCTTCGTGGATCGTCAGACTCAGTAGGCGTCGCCGGAGCGTGGATTCGACGGCCGCAAAGCTCGATGCGGCGATCTTCTGGAAGATCGTCATCACGAACCCCAGCGCCCGCCCCTTCGGGCCGGAAATCTCGGCCATGTTGTAGCCGTCCCGGAGGTAGTCCATCAGGGCATCGTAAAAACGCTTCTCGTTGTCGGCCAAGTGAAACGCCTGGGTGTGGACCTGTCGGCGAGAGAAGAGCGGGTCCCCGTTGGCGTCACAGGCATCGGCCTGAGTCCGGCGGAATACCACGGCGTTGAGCCGGTGCCGATTGTCAATCATCTCCTGCACATCGCGGAACAACTCCGGGTGAAGCATACGGACCAGCATCCAGAACCGGAAGTGGTCCCCTTGATGCGGCGTGGCCGAGAGCAACAGCAGGTCCCGGCTATGCTGGCGGAGGGCCTCGCCCAGCTTGAAGTTCTGTGTCTTGCTGACCTTGTTTCCGACCCGCGTGGCGGTCAGATGGTGGGCTTCGTCGAAAACGATCAGGTCCCACGGCGGGGCTTCGAGGATTTTCTTGACACGGGTGGCCCGCTTCAAGGTGTCGATACTGGCGATCATCCGATTGTGCTTGGCGAAGGCGTTGGTCTTCCGGTCCGTCACGTCGCCTTCGCTGCCGAAGACCTCGAAATCGAGGTTGAACGTCTCGTTCAGCTCCCTCCGCCAGTTATTCACCAGGCCAGCCGGCACCACCATCAACGCCCGCGTCAGTTCGCCCCGGGAATCCAGCTCCCGGAGTATCAACGCCGTCTCGATCGTCTTGCCCAAGCCCACGCTGTCGGCGATGAGGTAGCGGCGGGGAGAGGCGTTGGCGATCCGGTAGGTGAGCACGATTTGGTGGGGCAGCAAATCGACCTTCGCCGCCGTGAGTGTGGCGGCACTTTCCATCAGGGGAAGCTGTTCGGCCTCCAACGCCAGCCAGAGCCGCAGCGTGGCTTCTCGAGTCGCCGAACGCACGCGGGCGACAATCTGTTCATCCCAGGACAGGGCCTCAGACAGGGCGGTGACCGGGACCCGGCGTTCCCCAAGGTGCTGAAAGAACACGCGGGCGTAGCCGCCTGGCTCCGCCGCCAGAAAGACCCCGTCGCCCATTTCGACATGCGAGACACGCTGGCCGGAAGTCCACTCAGGAGACTTTGATGACATGGTAGCCACCGACCTCCTTCGTCCCCGGAACCAGGATCTGGAAAGTGCCGGCTCCCGTCGCGGCACCGGCCCACATCCCCGACGTAATGGCGACCTTCTCGGCGCGATCCGAGCCGCGACCGAAGTACACTTGGTCATCCGCCTCATTCAGGGAGAACAGCTTTCCCGGACCGTCCATGGCAAACACGATGCCGACGCGAGCCCAGTGATTCCCCACGCCCTTAGCCAAGGGGAAGATGTTCTGCCGCAGCCACTGGAATCGGGCGTCCGGCGTTGGCAAAACCGTCAATGCGGTCTGCAATCCGCCGACCAGGATCGGGTTGCGATCGCCCGGCGGGCTGTCGGGAAAACCGGTCTTGAGCCAACTGAGTGCGACCCGCAGCGGCACGGCTTCCCCGCCGGTGATCAGCGGTCCGAGAAGTTCCGGCGACCAGACAATGCTGCACCCCTTGCGTGTCCAACTGGTGCCATCAGTTTCTCGCATAATCGCTTACCTCAAAGTCCTGTCGAAATTCAGAAACTAAGACGCGAATCGAGTCCCCGACCTGCGGCGGGATACCCTGTACCATAAACCGCGTCATACAAGGCACTAAGTGTATCTATGACCGCCCGCAATGCTCGCTCTACGTCGCCCTCTTTGATAGTGGGAAGCTCTTTTGGGTGTGTCAGTTTGTTCCGTAAGTCCAATCCCGACTTCAGGTCGGACCACCAGCTGGCGTTTCTATCCAAAGGTCTTCCAGAAAACCGACGATGAACAAACTGGATGCGTTCGTCCAACCGATACATCTTCAGACTGTTTGAGAGCTGATACTCGCCGTCAACCAAACGCACATCACGTTCAGCCAAAATGCCCTTGTCAAGGGCACTCAGTTCGGGACGAGTCAAGAAATCATCTGCGATGTCATTCACATGAGCCTCCAAGGCACAGAAGCCGATGTTGATGGCCGCATGAAGATATGCCAACTTCCCTTCCTTGCTGCTCTCCTCCTTGGCCTTCTCGCAGAACCGCTTAGATTCTTCCAGGAGCTGTTGTGCGAACTCGTCGAATTCCGCCATCGTTTACACCTTTTCTTGTGCCCTTAACACTTCAAGCATCGCCAACTTGGCATGGTATTTCTTGATCGCCAAGTCAATGAGTGCCTTCGTGAGGCCCTCGCCTTTTTCAGTTTGCAGGAAGAAGACCTCGACCATGCGACCGCGTTCACGTCCGTCCGTGCGGTATCCTAGCCCCCGGTAGTTTTCCGGGTCCGTCTTGTGTCGGGCCTTTGCTAGGGCTGCTGCATTTAGCGGGTCGTGGCCCGTTTGACTCTTCAGCTCAAAGTGCCGTTTAAGGCGAACCGGATTATTTTGGAGAATGCCAGCAACGAAAGCCCATGCCGACAAGACGGCAAAGTTGAATGCCTTTTCGGCGAAATCTACACTCGGCCTACCCTTTTGTTTCTTGCCTTGAATTGCCTGACGTTGGGCCTGAGCGAGCAGACGGAACTCCCTGCCCGCCTGCTTCAGTTTCGGATCGTCCCAAAGCTTGGGGCCTTTTGCCTTTAGTTCTTCCCAAGCCTCATCAGGTCCGCCAGACTGCGACAGCGAAGGCAATGTCTCTGTGGAGTCGAATTTCATCGGGTCGACGGCTGTGCCGCTGTAGTAGTTCATAATGAAAGTGCGAGCGTCACGCACTGTAATCGCAGCGGCCCGTTGCCTTCTGTCGGCGAAATCTTGTTTGTCCGCAAGAAGTCCCACCTCCTGGCACCATTTACGCAAGTTGGGGCCAGCGATAGTCTCCTGCATCCGATCATAAAGATCGGTCGAGACCGCGATGTTCGTGTTGGAAATCAGCTGAACATCAAGTCGCTGTTCAGCGTCCAACTTGAAGTACACTTTGATCCCTTGATATTCGTCGATACCCTCTTCAAGCGCCTGCCTGATGGCCTCGTGCCGGTGCTGTCCGCCAATGACCTTCAAGGGATGCTCCGCGTCAAAGGAAGTATTGTATTCGCACACGATGTCACTAAATGCGCGACGAGCCTTAGCATCAGCCAACATCTTTTGAAATGCTGCATGGTCGAGCAACATTTCTCGGTTCGCACGATAATCCGCTTGCTCATCGGGATCGAGAGGCACGTCAATCGTCGAGAGAGGGATAAGTCTGCTTGCACGAACATGACACTCACAGAACCGTGCCATCGTTCGCGTGTCAACCAGCACGTGTAACTTGGACGACTCAAGGGGTTGGAACCGCTCTCCGAACTCAATCACCATCGCTTGAATGTCGGGCAATCCTGTTACGCCACTCGGAATCACGTCCACGACGCTGACTTTGTGATGCACTGGCATGGCCCTTTCGCCTCAAAATATGTGTGGAAAAACTGCCTAGTCTTCATCATACAAGTCGTCGAACAGCAAGCCCTGCTCTTCCTTGATCTTCTCGCGGTTTTGTTCGCGGCTGCGGCGAAGCAGGTCACCGGCCACTTTGGCAGCCGACTGAATCTCCGGCTCTACGGAAGTCTTGGCGTACCAGTCCAGCACGGCCTCGACGCTCCGACGCACCATCCAGGTGTCCTTGGTAAGTTCGGCCTCCACATTCATGCCGCTGCCGGGCATCGCGGCCCCGATCAGGAAGTGAGCCTGGTCGATTTCCGTTTTCATTTCCTTGCGGGGCCGCTTGCGGGCCTGCTCAAACCGCTCGCGGATCGGCACGCGATGCACGTGCTTGCCCCGTTCTTCAATCCACCCGCGCTGCTCCAACTCTCGCTGAACGATACCAGTTCCACGGAGGTTCATGCTCACGTCGTTGCGGGGCAGCGACTGTCGGCTGCCGAACAGACGGAGGAACTGATAGGCCAGCGGCTGCACGACGCTCGGTGGGCGTTCTCCGGGTTGGCCCGTATCCTCGTCGAGAAGTTGGTTGATCCCGAGCAGGGCGTCACGGATTGACATGGTCTCGTTCTCGGCGGTCAAGACCTGCCCAAAGTGACGGCTGTAGAACTCCAGAGCCTTGCCACGCAGGATCACGCGGATGTCGGCATCCGAGAGTTCCCTGGCCCGGTAAGATTCCAGCAATCGCCGTAGGCGTTTGAGTTCTGCCTTGACCCACTGCCGCATTTTCGGCCAACTTACGGGTGCGGGATCATCCAATCGCTTACGGCAGACGTGGATAATGTCGTACTCGGTGCCCTTGGCCCCGAACTGACCGCCCACCCCCTTCATTTCGTCGCTGGCGATGGGATAGGTCTGCTCCAGGATGAATCCGCTCTCGAACAGACTATCCAAGACCACTGCCCACTGTGCGTCTTCACTGTGGTGAAATGTAAACGCCAAGAGCCCGCCGTCTTTCAGAACACGATGGGCCTCGGTCCAGCACGCCGCAAGTCGGACCCGGTAATACTCGGTCGCTTCCTCCTCTGGCAAGAGACGGGGGGCAAGTGCTTCCTGAGCACTCGGCGTTTTGGGTGGGCAAAAAAGGTCCGGGTAAATGGTCTGCAACGGGAGGCGAAGCCAGACGTAGAAGAAGTTCGCCAAGTCAGAGTAGAAGATATTGTCCCCGAAAGGCGGATCGGTGATGACAAGGGAAAATGACTTGTCATCGTAAAACGTAAGCTCTGACGAAGAGCTGCAACGAACATCCGCACCTGGGAGCACATTGTCGTCAAGCTCGATTCGGGATTCCCCGGTCTGCTCTCGATACTCGGGTGACGCAACCTCCCAAGGGCTTCGGGCCCACTGAAGCCCTTCGAGAATCCCCTCGACCGTACTGGTCCAGTTGCCACGCCCCAGTTGGCCAACGAAGCTGTTTTCTACGGGCAACAACTTTGGAGCGTAGTTTGGATTGCTGAAGAAGGGCTCCGGCGTGTCGCGTTGGGGATTCCAGAAGACAAAGCCGTTTTGATTGCGAAGGTACTGCTGGATTGCTCCCAGCGCCTGTTCACGCACAACTTGTTGGGTTAGGTGGGCCTGTGAGACGATCCTTAAGCTCATCGCATGAATCAGAAGTTGGCGAGCGTTGAACATCTTCCACCAGTGCGTATAACCCTGCTCGGGCAGAGGGAAGTTCGCGTGGTGGGTCATGTACGTATGGGGTAGCTCCTCTCGCGGCCAGTAGTCTCGAAGGTCCGCGTCTCGCCGTGAAGAC
>JAAYEH010000063.1 GCA_012728855.1 Rhodopirellula sp.
ATACTGATGGCAAGGAATGTCGTCTGGTCGCGTGTGACGGCAGGCGAGGCCGGTTGCGGGAGTAACTCAGTGGTAGAGTGCTAGCTTCCCAAGCTGGACGTCGCGGGTTCGAATCCCGTCTCCCGCTCTGGTGGGAAACGCCCGACGCGGAAAAACTTTGCGTCGGGCGTTTTCGTGCGCCTACCGCTTTTGGAACAGACGGAGAATAGGCAACTCAATGAGGCGAGAACGAATTCCGTGCCGTCGCGGTCTGCGATACTTCCTGCTGACGGCGATCATGGCATCCGCGCCGTTGTATACCGTCTCGGCCGACGGGCAAGGTCGTGCCGGGCACATTGGCTATGTCTTTCCGGCAGGCGGGCAGAGGGGACGGACCGTGGAGGTCACGGTCGGCGGAAAGGGGCTTGACGGCGCAAGGGGTGTGTGGATCGCAGGGGAGGGTGTCCGCGGGGAAGTTCTTGAAGCGGACAGTGGCACGATGGCCACGGTCGCTGTGGCGATCGCACCCGACGCTGAGCCCGGTCGTCGCGACCTGAGATTGCTCACGCCGGCGGGAGCCTCCAATATCGCCCGATTCATCGTCAGCGACCTGCCCGAAATCTTGGAGGCCGAAGCGAACTCGAAGGGGAGTCGGGTGCAGTTGCTGTCCGAACTGCCCGTGGTGGTCAACGGGCAGATCGAACTCGGCGGCAAGGATTTCTATGGTTTCACGGCGCTAGCCGGGCAGACGATCGTCTGTCGGGTGCAGGCACAGCAGCTTCAGCCGTTTCTGCCGGACAGTGTGCCCGGATGTTGTCAGGCCGTGCTGACCCTTTACGACGGGTCGGGCAGATGGCTGGCCTCGGTCGGCGACGTCCGGCTTCACGGCGATCCTGTCTTGGTTCATACGAGCAAGAGGCGAGGAAAGTGCGTGCTGGAGGTACGTGACGCATTGCTTCGCGGCAGAGAGGATTTCGTCTATCGTTTATCGATAGGCGAGTTGCCGTATCTAACCCACATCTATCCGCTGGGAGCGAATTGTCGTAGCACCGGCAGTGTTTCCCTCTTCGGCGTCAATCTTCCGGATGATGACATTCCCATTCCGCCGGCGCCGCCATGCCCGGGCATCCAGTTCGTCGGTCCGGGGCAAGACGGACTCGCCTGCAATCGACTGCCGCTGGCCAGAGGCTCTCTGGCGGAAGTCAACGAACTCGAACCCAATGATGCCATCGATCGCCCGGAGATGCTCGACGCGCCGGTTACGGTGAACGGTCGCATCGAGGATCCTGCCGATATCGACCACTACGCGTTTTACGCCGAGGCGGGCGAACGGCTCGTCCTGGAGATCGCGGCGCGGCGACTGGAATCGCCTCTGGATTCCAGGATGACCCTTTTCTCGGCCGAGGGAGAGGCGATGGCGGAGAACGACGATTACCGGGACGATAAGAGCCCGCAAATTGTCCAGCAGACCGACTCGCGACTGATTCATACCTTCCAGGCGGCGGGGAAGTACGTTCTGCGAATCACGGACTCGCAGGGCAACGGCGGCGAGGAGTACGCCTACCGCCTCTCGATTTCCCCGCCCCGCCCCGACTTTGAACTGCGGGTGACCCCGGATAATCCGTCCGTCTATCGAGGCGAGGCGACCACGCTGACGGTGACAGCACTTCGCAAGGACGGTTTTGATGGTCCGATCGACCTGTCGCCGGAAGGCTTGCCGGACGGATTGACCAGCAGCGGCACGACGATTCCGGCCGGGCAAACCAAGGTGGCGCTGCCGATTACTGCCGCGGCCGACGCCGCGCTGGGTATCTACACTCCGACGATCCTCGGCGCCGCAACGGTGGACGGCCAAAGGGCAACACGGCGGGCCATGCCGATGGAATCGTTGTGGCGGGCGTTCTTATTTCGGCATCTCCTGCCGACGCAGGAACTGGTATTGACCGTCTTGGAAAGAGGCCGATGATGATCAAGATCGTTGTGCTGGACGGATACACGCTCAACCCGGGGGATCTGAGTTGGAGCGGGTTGGAGGGATTCGGCAAGGTGACAGTCCACGACCGCACGCCGCCGGACCGCGTGGTCGAGCGGGCGGCCGACGCCGACGTCGTGCTGACCAACAAGACGCCCATCACCGACGAGCATTTTTCTCAACTGCCGCGGCTGCGACTCGTCGCCGTGCTGGCCACCGGCTACAACATCGTCGACGTCGAGGCGGCGCGCCGGCGCGGCATCGCGGTGAGCAACGTGCCGACCTACGGCACGCGTTCAGTGGCGCAGATGGTCTTTGCCCATGTGCTGAACCTGACGCAACGCGTCGGCGATCATGCAGACACGGTTCGTCGCGGGCGCTGGTCGAAAAGCGAGGATTTTTGCTATTGGGACTCGCCGCTGATCGAGTTGGACGGCCTGGCGATGGGGATCGTGGGCTTGGGCCGCATCGGCTGCGCGACGGCCGAACTGGCCGCCGCTTTCGGCATGAGAGTGGTGGCGCACGACGTGGCGGCGGTCGATCCGCCGCAGTGGGTTCGCATGGTCGATCTGGAGGATCTTTTTCGCACAAGCGACGTGGTTAGCCTTCACTGCCCGCTGACGGAGGACAACCGTGGACTGATCAACGCCCGGCGGTTGGCGCTGATGAAACCGACTGCGCTATTGATCAATACCAGCCGCGGATCGCTTGTCGACGAAGCGGCGCTGGCTGAGGCGCTAAGGTCGGGCCGACTGGCCGGCGCGGGGCTGGACGTGCTCTCGATCGAACCGCCGCCGGAGGACCACCCCTTGCTTGGACTCGATAACTGCTTCATCACGCCGCATATCGCCTGGGCCACTCGGAGCGCTCGGGCGCGGCTGATGAAAACGGTGGTCGAGAATGTGGCGGCGTTTCTCGGGGGCAGCCCGCAGAATGTGGTGAATTGAAAGATCCGGGCAACGATCCAGCAGCCCGGCTGCTCGGAAGCAGCCGGGCTGCTGGCGTCACTTGCTCGTCTTCCGCAACTTGCCGAGCCGCTGGCGAAACATCTCCAGTTGCTGGGTATAGGTGTCGGCCCAGTCGGGATTCGGTTCAACCGGGTCGCGAAAGCGGACCAGGGTTCGCACGGCGTCGGCCACGGCAGAGGGCGTCCGGATACGTCGTTGGCGTCGCAGATGCGATTCGTAGGCGGCCAGGGCGGTGACGGCGGCGCCGAGGGCCGGGCCTTCGTCCGAAGCGAGTCGTTCCAACCGCCGCCCGAGCACCGAGGCGAGGATCTCGCACATCAAATCGCTTCGTGCGATTCCGCCGGAGACCGTAATTCGCGTGATCTTCTGTCCCGCCTTCTCGTGTTCTTCCACGCCCAGTTTCATCAAGTAGGCCAGGGCTTCCAGGCCGGCGCGGAATTGCTTGCCGGGCGAACTCTCGTCCGGATGGAACCATTTCAATCCGGCCTTCTTCGCGTCGATGCCGAGCGAGGGTTCGGGGGCGATCAGCGGCAGAACGGCCGTGCCGGTGCAACCGGGCCCAACGGCGCGGGCCTCCCGCTCCAATCGCTGCCAATCAGGATTTGCGCCGACAACCCGGTCGAGGAACTGGGCGCCGTTGTTGTAGCACCGCATCCAGAGATAGGGGCCCCAGTTCAGTCGCATGACATCGAGCGTAGCGTGCCGGGGTAGATCGTTCGAGGAGGAGTTGATCACTGCGGAGTTGCCGAGAATAACGGCGAGTTGGCCGTCGTCGACCGCGCCGCCCCCGACGAGGCCCGCCTGTTGATCGTCGGAGGTGGGGAAGATCAGCGGGCGCGACGCGGGATCGATCCCGGCTTCCAAGGCGATGTGCTCGGCCATGGGGCCAACGAGCTGATAGTGATCGACGATCCTTGGCAACTGTTGCCAGGCCAGCTCCTCGTAGATCGGTGCTCCGGGGCCCTTGAGAGATCGGATGGCGCCAAGCATTTCGCGCTGCCATGTCTTGGTGCGGAGGTCCATGAGTCCGGTCGACGCCGCCGCGGAAACGCTGACCACATCGAAATTCCCGGTAAGATAACCTGCCGCCAGCGCGCCGTGCGGCAGAATCCGCAAGGTCCGCTGCCAGTCCTCGGGGGGCAGATGCTGCTCGTCCTTGACCAGGTGGCTGAGCGTGTAACGAATAGCCCAGGGGCCGCCGATCAGTTCTTCGACGCGCCCCTGGCCGCCGAGCCGTTTGAGTCCTTTCTTATGGTACTTGGCCAGTGTATGGTCGTTCCAGCAAATCGCCCGCCGCACCTGGTTGTGATCGCGGTCGATGCGACCGGCGGTATGATGCGTGGCGGAAATGCCGCCGGCGGCCCAATCCTGCAACCGGCCGATGCCTCGCAATTGGGCGGCCATGGCGCGGACGCTGGCGCGAGCCTGCCCTTCGAGTTGCATGAGGTTCAATTCCGAGGGGTGAGGCTCATCGGTCTGCCTCATTTTTTCCGGAGCACCGTACCAGAGGTCGGTCGGAAATCGGACCTGGGCGAGCACCTCTCCGTTCAAGTCGAAGGCCAGGCACTTCACGGCGCCGGTGCTGAAATCCCAGCCGGTTACCACAGTCTCCGGGCGTACACATCGCAAGGTTTCGGCCATGGTCGTTCTCACAGGTCGTGGTGTTTGCGGACAAGCTTCCCGGTACGTTCGGCATGCCGGGCGAAATCGGCAGATCTTGGTTGCCGAGCAGGATCGGTGCGGTACGGTTTCGCCGGCCCGGCGGAACCGGCAAGGCCAGGTTCCGCTCGGCAAGCGGAACCTACTGCGCGCCGAAAACTGGTCTGTTTGTTGTATCAGCGCCAGCGCGATTGCTCAAGCAAGTTGCCCGCTGACGCCACGGACGCCATAATCGGACCAATCTCTGGTTGCGTCACCGACTGTCGTTAGAAGAAAAGGGAATCATGCTATGCTCAACCGCTATTCTGCCGCCTTGGCCCTTTTTGCGTTCGCTTTCGGTTGGGCAGCAGCCGCCGACTCCCCCGAAAAACCGGTCGGCTACCGCGTCGAACTCACCGCGGCGCACCACGGCTTCGACGGCACGGATTGCTGGGTCCACGCGCGCGCCGGCGCCATTCCGCCGGGCATTCCGGCTAATGCGGGGAGTACGCCATTGGTGGTAATGACGATGCAGAAGCTGCTGTTGACCGGTTCCGACGTGTTCTACCCGTTGCACACGCTCTGGACGGGCGACCTCGGTAAGACATGGAGCAAGCCGCGGCCCGAATCGGTCTTTGCGCGGCGGGAGATGAACAACGGTGTTGAGATGACTGTCTGCGACTTTTGGCCGCAATGGCATCAGGCCAGCGGCAAACTGCTCGGCACGGGCCACACCGTCTGGTATCAGGACAACCGTGTGATGCACGTTCGTAAGCGTCATACCGCCTATGCGGTCTACGATACGACCGCCCGCTCCTGGTTGCCTTGGAAAGAACTCGAGATGCCCGACGACGCGAGATTCGAAAACGCCGGCGCCGGTTGCACACAGCGACACGACCTGCCCGGCGGCGACATTCTCTTGCCGATCTACTTCAAGCGTCCGGAAGACAAGTGCTCCGCGACGACGGTGGTGCGTTGCCGGTTCGACGGTGAGAAACTGTCGTATGTCGAGCACGGCAGCGAATTGACGACCAACGTTCCCCGTGGGTTCGGCGAGCCGTCGCTGGCGAAATGCGGTAAGCGATTCTTCCTCACCCTGCGAAATGACGTGACGGGCTACGTTACCTCCGGTCCCGATGGGCTGCACTTCGATGCGCCGAAAGTGTGGACCTTTGACGACGGAACCGAGTTGGGCAGCTACAACACGCAGCAGCACTGGGTCGTACACAACAAGGCCATATTCCTCGTCTACACGCGCCGCGGCGCGAACAACGATCATGTCTTCCGGCATCGGGCGCCGCTGTTGATGGCCCAGGTCGATCCGCAACGACTGTGCGTGATCCGGTCCACCGAACGCGTTCTCGTGCCCGAGCGAGGCGCCAGGCTGGGCAACTTCGGCGTGACCGATGTTCTTCCCGGCGAAACCTGGGTAACGGCCGCCGAATGGATGCAGACCTGGGGGCCGAATTACGTGATGACCGTCGACAATCCGGGCGGAGCGGATAACGCCATCTGGGTCGCCAAAATCAAATGGGACGAGCCGAACGGGTCGGTCGAGTGACCATCACGCACAGTTAAGCGGCTTGCGTTTCGTCTTGTTCGCCGGCAGGGTGGGGTGCGTCAGCAGTGGCCTGCTGCGGTGGAAGAAGGATTTCGCCGTTGTCGCTGACGTCTTCAAAACGGACGGAAACCTGCTTGGAAATGCCCGACTCCTGCATCGTTACGCCGTAGATCGTGTTGGCGCAGGTCATTGTCTTCTTCGAATGCGTGACAATGACAAACTGGGTCCAGGCAAGGAACTCGTGGAGGACTTTCGTGAAGCGGTCGATGTTGGCCTCATCGAGTGCCGCATCGACCTCGTCGAGCACGCAAAACGGGCTGGGACGGCTGCGGAAGATCGCCAGCAGCAGCGCCGTGCAAGTGAGCGTCTTTTCGCCGCCGCTGAGCAGGGTGATGCTGCGGGGTTCCTTGCCGGGCGGACGGGCGACGATCTCGATGCCGCTTTCGAGAATATCGGAGTCGTCCTCGAGGATGATGTCCGCCTGGCCGCCGCCGAAGAGGCTGCGGAAGAGCGCCTGAAAATGCCCCCTGACCGTCTGGAGGGTGTCGGCGAAAAGCTGCCGGCTGTCGGTGTTGATCTTCTCGATGATTCGCTGGAGCGAGTTCTTCGCGCCGACCAGATCCTTGTACTGGCCCGCCAGCGTGCCGTAGCGGGACTCCAACTGGTCGATCTCTTCGAGGGCTTCCAGGTTGACGTTCCCCAAATGATTGATCTTGCGGCGCAGCTCGTCGATCTCCTGCTGCACCGCTTCCTGCTGATGCTGCTCCTCTTGGGTCGGTTCGCGGTCCAACTCGGCCAGTTCGACACCGTAATCCTCGCGGAGCCGATCGGAGAGGGTGGTCCGTTCGTGCTGGATCTCGTTGGCGGACAACTGCCGGGCGTGAATCTTCTCTTCGAGCTTTCGGACGCGGTTGCGCTCGCGTTGGGCCTCCGCGCCGAGCCGCAAACGCTCTTGCTGCGACTGTTCTCGCTGCCCGATGAGTTCGACGGTTCTGGCCGCGAAATGTTCTTTGCGGAGATAAAGCTCCGCGATCTCCGATTCGCAACGGAGGATTTCGCCTTGCGACTGCTGCGCCCGCCGTTGGCAGGCGGCGAGTTCGTCGCGCGCCTCGGCGATGGCGCGCTGGCGTTCCTGCTGGCTCTCTTCAAACTGCCGCTTGCGGGCTCGAAGGTTCTGCAGACGCTGCTCGCTCTTGGCCAACTCGACCTTGGTCTCGACCGTCGAACGATTGCCGTCCTGCCACTCGGCCTCCAGCCGTTGGATCCGTTCCGCCAAGGCAGCCTGGAAAGCCTCAATCTCGGCCAGCGCCTGCTCGTTGATGGTTCGTTGCGCGCGTGTGTCTTCCATCGCCAGGCAGGCGGAATCATATTGGGCTTGTGATGCCGACAATTCCGATTCCAGCCCGCCGGACTGCTCTTCGAGCTGGACGCTTCGCTCCACGGCCGCGGTAATCCGATGGCGGTGTTCGCCGAGGGCATCGGACGCCTGCTGGTGCCCGGAGGCAGCCTGCCGCACGCGTCGTTGATCGTCGTCGAGATCCTGACGCAACCGATCGGCCACTTCCTGGTGGTGGGCAGTGCGGGCGTCGAGATCGGCCAGTTGCGATTTCAGTTCGCGGAGTTCGCTTCTGCGCGAGATGAGGCCGGTTCCAGCTTGGCGGGGACCGATCGAAAGCGATTGATCGGCGGCCAACAGCTCGCCGGCGAGCGTCACAAAGGCGCACCCGCGGCCACTGGTTTCGCTTAAGGCAAGGGCGTGGTGAAGCGTTTCCACCACCCAGGTACGGCCGAGGAGGCGACGGACCAACAGCGCGAACTCCGGCTGGCTTTCGACGAAGCGATCGCAGCGGCCGACAACGCCCGGCAGACCGTGAAGATCGGTTTCCGGCAATCCCGGGCCGCCGGGCAACCCCTCCAGCCACACGAATCCGACCCGGCCGGGGAAACGCGAGGAATCGGAGGCGAGGTATGCGAGCAGTTCGCGACTGCGGCGGGCGACCACGTGTTGCGCGAGTTCTCCCAGCGCGACCTCCACGACCGGCGCCGCTTCGACACTCACCTGCACGAGATCGGCCACCAGCCCGCAAACCTCGCGCAGCGCCGGAACACTGCCGACGCGAGCTTGTTTAAGGATCTCTCGGACGCCCGGGCTGAGCCCTTCAGAACGTTGTTCCAACTCCTGAAGGACCGAGATCCGCTCGGCCATTGCCGTCTGGCGACGTTGAAGCTGAGCCAGTTGCGTTTGGTTGGCAGCCGCTTGTTCACGGCGTTCGGCCAAGCGGTTCTCTGCCGCAATAAGCCGATCGGCCCTCTCTTGGATTGTTCGAGCGAGGTCGGTTTCCTCGCGCCGAAGGTGCTCCAAGTCCGCGGCCAGCGACTGGCGTTGGACGGTGAGTTGGTCGAGTCGCTGGCGGTAACGCTCACTGGCGGCTTGAGCGGCCGACACCAGGCTCTCCAGTCGACTGATTTCGTTGTCCAACGCGGCGACCAGCCGCATCTGTTCGACGTGAGCGGATCCGCGCTGCTGGCTCTCGCCGCGGAGATGGTCGAGCTGCTCGAGCAAGTCGCCGAGTCGGCGTTCGCCCTCGGCCACCCGGCGAGCAATCTGGCGGTGCTCCTGCTCGGCCGTTTCCACGCCGGCGCCGGTTTCGTGGAGTTGGAGCTTCACATCGCCAGCCCGCACGTTCAGCGCCGCGATCTGCCGGCGGTGGCGGGCAACCTCTTGCTCCAGGTCGTCAGTCCGCGCACGCTGGTGCTCGATCGTCGATTCCGCCGCTGCGATTTGTTCACGGTAGGCGGCAACCTGTGCCTCCGATTGGCGGACCTG
Organism: Rhodopirellula sp.; assembly: GCA_012728855.1. Taxonomy (GTDB): domain Bacteria; phylum Planctomycetota; class Planctomycetia; order Pirellulales; family Thermoguttaceae; genus JABWBD01. The sequence goes on from JAAYEH010000063.1 coordinate 8,946, forward strand.
TTCCGCCTGATCGCTGATGGCGACCTCGGTCTCCAGCAAGGCCGCTTCGACGGCCTCGATTTCCGCGGCGCCGGCATCGCGCTGCTGCTCCAGAGCCTTTCGATCCGATTCGACTTCCGCCAGCCGAGCCGTAAGGCGGCTCCAATCGACCAGGGCGACCTGCGTGCGGAGTTCTTGGAGACGATCGGAGTGTTCTTTGTAGCGGCGAGCCTTGCCGGCCTGACTGCGGACGCTGCGAAGCCGATTCTCGACTTCATCGACGATATCGGACAAACGTAAGAGATTCTGCTCGACCCGTTCCAGACGCCGCAGGGCTTCGATCTTCTTCGCCTTAAAGCGACTGATTCCCGCCGCTTCCTCGAAGATCATCCGCCGATCGCGAGCCGATGACTGCAAGAGAACGTCGACCTTGCCCTGCTCGATGACGCTGTAGGCCTGGGTACCCAGGCCCGTTCCGGCAAGAAGATCGCGGATATCGCGGAGTCGGCTGGGCTGGCGATTGATCAGATACTCGCCTTCTCCGCTGCGATAGATTCGCCTGGTGATATGGACTTCGTCCGTCTCCAAAGCGAGCCGCCCGTCGGAGTTATTGAAGGTGAGCGTGATCTCGGCCGAATTCATGGCCCGGCGCGTGCCGGAGCCGTTGAAGATCACATCGGCCATCTCCTTGCCGCGCAAGCTCTTGACGCTCTGCTCGCCCAGCACCCACTTGATGGCGTCGACGATGTTCGACTTGCCTGACCCGTTGGGCCCGACAATGACGGTAATGCCCGCGGGAAAATCGAATCGCGTTTTATCCGCGAAGCTCTTGAAACCGACAATTTCCAGCGCTTTGAGCATGACGTGAGCGGAAAAAACGCGGCATGGTTCAAAAACAACGCCCCGCCAAGGTGGTAGGAGCCTCGGCAGCCCGGCCGCTACGCCTCGGCGGCGACGCTAACGCATTGGCCAGTGGCAGCCGGACAGCTTAACCCTTTGGCGGGCAATTGTTCAAAAACGCGGGCTCCGTGGGCGAATAGCTAGCCGGAACTCCGTCCCACCATTTTACCAAAGAAGTCCCGCACTGGCCGAGGTTTCTTGGGCGAATCGGCCTCTTTTGCGGGCGTTGACTCGCCGGAAGCCTCGGCAGCCCCCTCTTTAGGGTCGTGTTTTTCTCCTCGGTCCAGGAACAGATCGGGCAGAGGGCTCGACGCGCTGGGGACAAGCGGTTCCTCGGAAGTCTCGTCTGCGGCGATGCGATCGTATTTTCGTCCGGCTTCAGGCAGGGCATCGACCTCGAATCGGCTTGGCAACGCACCCTTGGCTTTCGCCTGTTGAAGCGTTTGAACGACATCCGGATAAGTTCCGCCCAATTCGACGATGGCACGGATGACGTCGTCGACTCGGTCGCTGACAATGCGTTTCTGGTCCGGTTGGTTGACGGCGAATCTTGCGACCGCAATTTCTCCGGCCTCGGCGCTGGTTACCATGATTTGGTTGCCTGCCTCAATTGCCAAGGGGCCTTGCAGCCGCTGTTGAGCGCCGAAGAGGACGATTTCGGGTCGGTGGCTGCGAGTGACGTGGATCAGCGGCGGACCGGAAGTATCGAGCACATGGTAGCTGAACTGCCCTCCGAGGCGTTCCCCTTTCACCAGGGGATCCGCGGCGTTCATCGCCCAGAGGGATCGGAAGGCGCCATAGCGAGTCTCGACGCTACTGACCTCCAATAGATCTCGCAAGGCGTCGTAGGCTACATAATCGTCCATGGCACTCAATGCGGCCAACGCGAAAACACGGAACGCCGGTTGGTTTTTGGCGGCGTCGGCCAGTGGGGCCGCCGCGTCGGTTTCGTCGAGATAGGCCAGCGCCTCCGCGGCGTAGAAGCGGACTTCGGAATCCTTCGCCTGGATCGCTTTTTTCAACAGTTCGACGCCTCGCCGGCCAATGGCCTCCAATTGCAGGGCGGCACGCGAGGAGGTGATCGGATCGAGCAGTTGCTTCTCCAGCAAGCGGAGTCGATCCATCATTTCGCTCTCCGACTCGCGAAGCGCAGCGGCGCGGACGACCTCGACATAACGCTGCACGTTGTCCTTGTAGCGGGGATGGAGCGTCAGTTCGACGTATTCGTCGGTCTTGGCCTTGGCCATTCCCACCTTGATGCCGCGATGAAACGTATGGAAACGGCGATTGATCGCGGTCTCGATTCGAGCGCTGTTCAGCACCGATCGGTAATCGGGCTTGAGCACCAACGCCAGGGGCCGGCTCCTTTGCGCGGTGCCTCCTCCGAGAACCCTCCCCCGGCCAAGCAATACCGAGTTGTCCGTCTCACTGGCCGACGGATCGATCAATACCGGCCCCTCGGCAATCCCGAGCACTTTTCCATCATGAATCTGGTTGTCGAGCACGGCCATTTCCTTTAGCCGCGTCTCGAGGAGATATCCTCCCCCGAGGCTGGTAGTATCATCGTGGCCGGGAATTCGTACCTCGACGTCGAAACGGTCCCCTTTTTGGATCGCCGGCGGCAGCACCGCTCGAACGAGCACCATAGCGGTGTCTTGCGAGGCAAGGATGACGTTGGGCGAATGGATGCCGCGGGTCTGCATCTCCGCCAGCAGCGCCGCGCGCTGCGGCGACGGCCGCGGGTCGCTGCCGGTGCCTTTCAGCCCGGTCACCAAGCCCACCGCTTCAATTTTGACAGGAAACATCCCGAACGGCACCGCCATATCGCTGACCAGCCGCGTGTCGGAAACTTCGGCGCCCGGTTCCTCCGGGCTTTGTGAGCGAACCGCCCAAGGCGTCCATGACGTACACCCGGACAAGGCTATCACGCCGAACACGACGAAGATACGCTGGACCGCCAAGCCGGACCGCCAAAGTGCCCGATGGAACCTCATGTCTTCTGTCGCTCCTTCGCAGATTCGCCGCAGAGAAGTGCATTCGCCCCGAGGGACATGCCGGCAGGCAACCCGTCCGAGGTGCCGTCATGCAACCCACGCGCGCTGGGGGCGAGAGAAACGAGCCGTTCGCGGGCAGGACGATAGTAAGATCACCCGCGGGGGTCAAGACGGATTCGTCGGCGCCCGACTCACATTTTCACCGTTTGAATCCGGTGATTGTTCGTATCGAGCACATGGATCAACCCATGGCTGTCGCGGACCAGAGCCCAGGGGTTGAACAGCTCGCCCTCGCCGCGGCCGTTCGATGCCCAGCAGCCCAGCGAGCGGCCGTCTCGCGTGAACTTCTGCACGCGGTGGTTGCCGTATTCAACGACGTAGACGACGTTGGCCGGGCCCAGCACGAGATCGTAGGGATAATAGAGCTGGCCCGGCCCGCTACCCAGGCTGCCCCACAGATGCAGCAGTTTTCCCTCTCGATCGAAAACCTGAATGCGATGGTTGCAGGCGTCGGCGACCCAGAGGTGGCCTTGCTCGTCGAGCGAGAGGTTCTGCGGCCGGGCGAACTCGCCGGGCTTGGAACCATGCCCGCCCCATTGCAGTAAGAAGCGGCCTTCGGGAGAGAATTTCTGAATGCGGTCGTACTCGCCGTACTCGCCGACGTAGTAGTTGCCCTCCGCGTCCTGGACCACGTCGGTGACCAGCCCGAACTGGCCGGGCTCGTGGCCTTCGACGCCGCCGATCGTCCGCAGCAGCTTTCCGTCGGGCGAATAGACGAGCACGCGGTAATAGTGGGTGTCGGCGACCAACAGGTTGCCGTCGACGCCGATGGTCAGGCCGGTCGGCTTGCCGCGTGACCAATGTGGCGTCTGCCAGGCGCGAAGAAAGCGGCCTTGCCGATCGAACACCTGGATTCTCGCGGTCATGTCGACGACGTAGAGACGGTCCTCGCCGTCGATCGCCATGGCACGCGGCTTCTGAAACCGTCCATCCGAAAGACCGCGTCGTCCCCAGACATTCTGCAACCGCCCGATGCGGCTTGGATCGTTTCCACAACCGGCAGCGAGCAACAGCCCGAGAGCCAGGGCAAGAACCACAAAGCGGCTGATCCCCGACCAGGCGACAGTTGGCGTGGTGGCATGGCGCGGTACTGGAAGGTTGGACTGTCCGGTCGACGTGAAAAAAAGTCTCCGGACTGATTTCCGCGTCGATGGTAGCACGGTTGCTCCTGCGCCGATCCTCGGCAACGATGAGAAATGTGTCACGGGCTCGCCCGCGGTTCGGCACGCATAACGGTGTGCGAGTACCCCCTCGCACTGAACCTATCCAGTTCGGCAAACGCACGCCAGTGTCCAGGTCGCTGCCACCGACATCGGCGTTCGAACCAAACCGGTTTTCTTCCGCTACTGCAGCAGCAGCACTACGCCTGCGCCCGCTACGTCGGGGTAATCAATGCCCTTGACGGTCGGGGGCTGTGGTCGGTATAGTAAACTATTCTATCTACTTCGCGCCAACACTTTCCGTACCGATTCGCTCCAATTTCGTTCCCATGCCGCCTCTGATGATCGATGTCCGTGCCGCTGAGGATTTGCGCGATGTGGTGCATCGGGCCGTGCAGGCGGTATCGGAAGGAAAACTGGTGGTCTTTCCGACGGAAACGATCTACGGGGTAGCGGCGCGGGCGATGGACGCCGATGCCGTTGCAAGGATGGCGGAGGTCAAAGGTCGCCGGTCAGGAAATCCTTTCGCGCTGGCGATCAAGAGCTTCGAAGAGGCTCGAGACTACGTGCCCGACATGAGCCCGCTGGCCCAACGACTCGCCCGTCGCTGCTGGCCGGGCCCGGTAACCCTGGTCGTGGATGATTGTCATCCGGAAAGCCTTGTGCGGCAGCTTCCGGAATTGGTCCAACGTGCGGTTTCCCCGGAACAGAAGATCGGGTTGCGGGTGCCGGGACATGCGATCGTCCTGGACGTGCTGCGGATGGTGGCGGGGCCGCTGGCCTTGACCAGCGCGAACCGAAGCGGGCAGACTGACGCGCGGACCGCTGAGGAGGCGGTCGAGAGCTTGGGGGACGACGTGGATCTGGTGCTCGACGATGGCCCCACTCGCTTCGGGCAGCCCTCGTCGGTTGTCTACGTGAGGGAAGATGGTTTCGAGATCCTGCGGCCAGGCGTGGTTCCGGAGAGGACACTGAAGCGGTTGACGAGCCTCATGCTGCTTTTCGTTTGCACAGGCAATACCTGCAGGAGCCCGATGGCCGAGTCGCTGTGCCGCAAGGAACTGTCCGAACGGTTGCATTGCAGCATGGATGACCTGGAGGACCGCGGCATCGTGGTGGTTTCGGCTGGAATCGCGGCGATGGCCGGCGGTCGCGCCACAGCCGAAGCCGTTGAGGTGATGAACAAGTGTGGTGTCGATCTTCGTTTTCATGAAGCCCAACCGCTGACCGAGCCGCTGGTTCGCCACGCCGACGTGGTTTTTGCGATGACCCAATCGCACCGCGAGGCGATTGTGTCCCAATGGCCCGGCGCCGCCGAGCGAACCCGCCTGTTGTGCCAATCCGGCGGCGACGTGGCCGACCCGATCGGCGGCCCGCTTGAGCGTTATCAGCGATGTGGCGAGCAAATCCGTCGCGAAGTCAAGGCACGGCTGGACGAGTTGAACTTGTGAATGGACAATGAATGGGGTCGCTCGCGCAAACCGCCCGGTTCGGGCAAGCGAACTCTTGTACCTATCCTTAGCTTTTCAAAGCCATGCGTATTGCCGTCGGCAGCGATCATCGCGGTCAATCGATCCGATTGAAAATCGTGGAACTCTTGCGTCGTTTGGGACAGGAGGTTCTTGACGTGGGCACCGACAGCGCGGAGCCCGTCGACTACCCCGATTTCGCCGCCCTGGTGGCACGAAAGGTCAGTTCCGGCGAGGTGGAACGCGGCATCCTCATCTGCGGCACAGGGTTGGGCATGTGTATTGCCGCGAACAAGTTTCCCGGGGTCCGTGCGGCGCCGTGCCACGACGACCTGACCGCCGAGATGAGCCGGCGGCACAACGACTTGAACGTCCTTTGCCTTTCCGCCGACATGCTGGGGGAACGGCTTATTGACCGCATGATCGAGATCTGGCTCAACACTCCCTTCGAAGGCGGCCGTCATGCTCGGCGCGTCGAGAAAATTACTGGATTCGAGCGAGAGGCGTCCTCGTCACCTCCCAATTAACCCATTCGGGCTAGTGGCGCTAATTCGTCATTTCTTTCCAGGCGCTTGGCGCGGACAGAACTGGTGGTAAGATAAAGCGCGGGCTCCGCCCCCGGTCGCGGGGTAGGGCTCGCCAGAGTGGCCCGACCCGTGTCGGCGAGGGTTTTCGATCCGAAGTGCCCCCATGATAGGTTCACCGGGGTTCGGCGAACTCTTCCGCAAGAAGGCAAACGAAAAGGATCTCTTTTCGATGTGAGCGAGAGGCGATGCCTACAAAAGCGGCTGCTGACACTTTCCTGAGGCTTCTAGACCGCAGCGGCATTGTGCCGGCGGAACGGGTTTCCGGCCTGGTGCGAGAACTTGGCGAAGCCGAAAGCGATTCACTCAGCGCCGGGCGCATCGCCGACGAGATGGTCCAGCGCGAGATGCTCACTCGCTGGCAAGCCGATCAGCTTCTCGACGGCAAGTGCAAGGGGTTCCTTCTTGGTCCTTACCGCATCCTCCGCCCACTCGGCCAGGGCGGCATGGGAACGGTGTTTTTGGCCGAACACGAAGTGATGCGCCGTCGCTGCGCGATCAAGGTGCTCCCTTGGAAGCGGGTGCAGGCGCAGCCCGAACTCGTCGAGTGGTTTCGCCGGGAAGCCCGCGCCGTCGGGGCGCTGGATCACCCCAATATCGTCCGCGCCTATGACGTGAACAAGGCGGTGCAGGACGATCGCGAGATCAACTACCTCGTCATGCAGTACGTGGACGGCCAGGATCTGCAGCGGCGGATTCAAGAGCACGGCGTTGCCGACTACCACGAAGCCGCCGAGTGGATCCGTCAGGCGGCCGAAGGCCTATCGCACGCCCATGAAGCGGGATTCGTTCACCGCGATATCAAGCCGGCGAACCTGCTGGTCGATAGCCGCGGCGTCGTCAAGATCCTTGATTTGGGTCTTGCGCGGTTTTTCCACGATGAGGACGGTTCGCCAAACGGCGATCAGGCGGGGGCGGTCGTCGGGACGGCCGACTATCTCGCACCGGAGCAGGTGGTGACCCCTCAGGATGTTGATGCCCGCGCCGACATTTACAGCCTGGGACAGACGTTCTATTTCGCCTTGACCGGGCATCCCCCGTTTCCCGATGGATCGGTGCCGCAGCGATTGATGGCCCACCAGATGAAATTTCCCGAGCCGATTCAAAGGCAGCGGCCCGACGTGCCGGCAGAACTGGTGGGGATCATCAACCGCATGACTGCCAAGAAGCCGAAGGATCGTTACCAGACGGCTCGCGAGGTGTCCGAAGCGCTGAAGAAGTGGCTGGAAGGAAGTCCGGAAATCAGCGGCTTCATGCGCCGATTCATTCGGACCGGCCCCAGCAACACACCGCCTCCTTCAGTGGTTCACCCCCGCCCGCGAAGCGATTCGGACGAAGACGACGTGGATTTGGATTTGGCGCCGATCGAGGAGGAACAACAGCGCGACGAAGACGAGTCCGTATCGGGGGCGAGCGATTCCCAATCGGCGAGCACAACCGATGCAATCAGTCCGAATGTAAGCAACGATGAGACTATCTCGTCTGCGGACCTCCAGCCGACCGAGTCTCCGATCGACTTGAGCAGCGAGTTGGATGACTTGAGCGGGCCGAGCGATCCTTTGGCCGAGTTGCTGGCGTCGGAATCACTTCCTGCAACCGAGGATGTTCCTGCTGCAAACTCAAGCGTCCAGGCCACTCCCGTGGCAGTCCTCTCTGCTGCGGCAAAGAAGAATGGCCCGGGGAACCATTCCATTTTGCAGTCGCCAGTCGTTTGGGTTGGCGCCGCGTCCCTGTTGCTGGTCATCGTTATCGTGTGGATGGTAGCCAGTCAGCTTCCGAGCGAGTCGCCACCGCTGAACGATTCTCTGGCGGTTTCGCCTCGGGTGCCCGTTGTTCCCGAACCCGTCGCTGAGGAACCGGCCGTGGAAAGTCATCCGGTTCCAAAACAACCCGTGCCGTCCGAGTCGGTGCAGCCCCCCGTGGAAGACAATAAGCCACCGACGACCACACCGAAGCCCGGCCCCGACAGCGGGCAACCCAAACCCAAACCCAAGCCGAAACCAGCCGCGCCGAAACCGGAGTCCTCGGCGGACAATGCCGCCAAACCCGCTCCGTCACAGCCGAAAGCGGCCGAAGAGCCCAAGCCGCCTGCGAAGGAAAAGGAGGCGGAGAAGGCCGCGAAAGAGAAGGAGTCGGAGAAGGTCGATACGAAGGCGCTTTTCGGAGGTATTGAGAAGATCGCGTTTCTGCCAAAGTCGATCGAGAAGAGCCCCACGAGCAAGTTCAACATGATGGTCGGGAGGGAAGCGAACCAGGCCGTGGAGCGGGCAGGCTTGACCCTAGCCGAGGACGCTTCGGCCGTGATGGATCTGGCGGTCGACGCCGTTCCGGACGGTACAATGGCCCTGATCACCATATCTGGCGAGTTGAACGTCTTGGGCCTGGACGAAAAGCCGGTCAAGGTATGGGAGCACCACAGAGACCTCGCCAGGGTCCATCCCGCAGTCCTGCGACGAGGAGTTCCAGCCACACTCCTTCCATCAATCCGGCAGGAAGTCGGCGCTTTCTTCAATAAGTTCGTCGACGACTACCGTGAAGCTTCAGGCAAGCGGTAAGGATCGGCGAATGACTAACTGTCGTGTTTGCCGGCAGTGGCGGGGCCGAGGGGGTCGGGAGTCTTTTTTTCCTGTCGGCCGAAAAGCGTCTATCCATACGCGGAACCGTCGCGCGGCCGACAGGAAAAAAAGACTCCCGACCCCTTCCTGCGTTCAT
>JAAYEH010000064.1 GCA_012728855.1 Rhodopirellula sp.
CGCTGTTGGGCAACGACCTGTTCAAATTGGCTGCCGGAGGACCGAGCTTCGGCCATCACACATTGACGCGGTTTTTCGCGCTGCATGCCGGCGTGTTCTCCGGCATTTTTCTCGCCCTGCTGCTCGTTCAACGGAGCCTGCTTCGGCGGGCCGAAGACCTTGAAGTCGCCGATGGCGATGGCGGCGTTCCGTACTGGCCTAACCAGGCGATTCGGCATACTGCGGGTTGGGTAATTGTCGTGCTGGTGACCGGCCTGTTAGTCGGTCGGCACGCGCTGATAGGCGAGCCCTCGGCCGTGTCGGAACGGCAGTCGATGGGCGTGGGGCTTGGGGCACCGGCCGATCCGGCCGACGCGTATGCCGCGGCCCGGCCGGAGTGGGCGTTTCTCGGCCTCTACGAGTTGGCGCATATTTTTCCGGGCGACGCGATGCCGGTGCTGGGCGTCTCCTGGAAATTCGTGCCGATCTTCGTGGTTCCCGGAGTGTTGGTTTTCTTTTTCCTGGCAGTGCCTTTCATCGGCAAGGGGAGGGTCGGACACGTGTTCAATGTTGTGACCACCGCGGTGTTGTTGATGGCGACCGTCTGGTTGTCGATGAAAACGCTGGCAGCCGACCGCGCCAACATCGGTCACCAGGAGGCGCTGGCGGCCGGCGCCGAAGCGGCCGATCGTGCCGTGGAGTTGGCCCAGGCGCCGGCCGGCATTCCGCCTTCCGGCGCCCTGACGCTGATGCGAACGGATCCCAAAACTCAGGGCCCCAAGCTCTTCCAGCAGCATTGCGCCAGTTGCCACAATTACTTGGACGCCGCCGGCAAGGGCATCCGCGCCGAGGAACCCTCGGCGCCGAACCTGCACGGATTCTCCAGCGAAGCGTGGATCAAGGGATTGCTCGACCCAAAACAGGTCGCCGGTCCGAACTACTTCGGCAACACGGCCTTCAAGGACGACGAGATGGTCCACTACGTGCGAAGCACACTGAAGGAGCTTCTCGATGACGAGGAACTCAAGGAGACTTTTCCCAAAATGGTGCGGGCGCTGGCGGCTGAATCCGAACGGAATCCCGGCGAGGAGGCCGACGAGGAGACGGTTTTTCTCTTCGAGGATTTCGGCTGCACCGACTGCCACAAGTTCCACGGTTCGGGAGATCTCGGCAGCGCGCCGGATCTCACCGGCTACGGTTCCCACGCATGGCTCACCGGGATGATCGGCAATCCGGCCCACGAGCGGTTCTACGGTGACGAAAACGACCGCATGCCCGCCTATGCCGAAAGCGCCGACAAACCCGCGGAGAACATCCTCACGGCCGAGCAGATTGAAATATTGGTCCGCTGGCTGCGTGGTCAGTGGTACGAAGCTCGGGGCAAGTGACGGTCGCGTTGGCTCTTCGCGAACGTGAACCGTCGACGGGGCTCGCCGTGCGACATCTCTTGGAGCAGAGTACCGATCAATTCCAAGCTTGGTTTGCCGAAGCCGGCGGACCGTCGTATCGCGCTGCGCAGGTTCGACGCTGGCTCTTCCAGCGCGGGGCGAGCGGCTTCGACGAGATGACCGATCTGCCCAAGGCACTGCGATCTCGTCTGGCCGACGAATTCCATATCTGGACCTCGCGCGTGGTCGAGTGCCGTCGATCGGATGATC
>JAAYEH010000065.1 GCA_012728855.1 Rhodopirellula sp.
CGGTCCATCAACATGGCCAGGTAGAGGAAATCGCCACCGGCCAACGGCACGTAGGTGATGTCGCCGACCCAGAGTTGGTTGATTCCCTCCGGCGGAGGCGCGTCGATCAGCAGGTTCGGGCTGTATCCCAGGCCGTGGCGGCTGTCGGTGGTCCGCGGCTTGAACGATTTCGGCTGGATGGCCACCAGTCCCATCTCGTGCATCAGCCGCCCCACGCGCCGCCGGCAACATGGCTGGCGGCGGGCCGCCAGTTCCTTGGCGATCCGCCGCGATCCGTAACGCCGGCGGTGCTCCCAGAAGATGCCGCGAATCACGGGCCGCAAGCGGTTGTCGTTCCGGCTTCGCGCCGAGACGCCGTCCTCCCGCCAGGCGTAGTAGGCGGAGCGGCTGACACCGAGGCTTTCACACAATATTGACACGGGAAAGGACTCCTCTTCAAGCTGTCGGACGACGGGGTAGACCTCCGTCACATCCGCTGGCTGAAAATGGCCAAGGCTTTTTTTAAGACGTCGCGCTCCCGTTCGACGCGGCGGAGGTCCTCCTCCAATTGGCGTACGCGGTTTTCCAGGGTGGCCGCCGCCGGACCGCTTTGCCTAAGCAGCTTGGCTTTCCACCGGTACAGGAGGTTCACGCTGCCCAGTCCGAGGTTCTCGGCGACCGACTCGGCCCGATGTCCGTCCAGCATCATCTGGACGGCCTCGGCCTTCAGTTCGTCACTGTACACACGACGAGCACGACGCTTCTTGCGACTCGATTTTCCGGCCATAGTACACTCCTCCGCTGCTCAGTTTAGCAGCAAATTTAAGCATTTGGAGTGTCCGGCAATTCGGCGCCACCTCAGAAGACCATGATTCTGGGTGCCGCAAATCTGAAGCACGACGCCCGGACGAGAAAATGCTTTGATTCGTTGGTGGCTGAAGGCATGCTCATCCCCCAGCGGATCACGAAGAATCAAGTAACATACAATGGGTTTCGTCCTCAGATTTTGGCTTCGTGAGCAATGCTTGTTGCGGTAGTTGGCGACCAGGATGGACTTCGTTTCCTGAACCAATGCAAGTGTATCAGAAAAACAAGGACCTTATTGATGGTTGTGCGAAAGCAGAACGACATCTTTCAACCGATTCACGTTGATCCGGTGCCGCGATTGGCGCTAAGGCTGCCTGAGGCGTCAATTGCCTGTGGGCTGTCCGAGAGCTTCCTCCATAACATGGCCAACAGTGGCAAAATACCGTCCGTGAAGGTCGGCAGGGTTCGGCTCTTTCCAGTCGAACGATTGCGACAATGGCTGCTGGATGCAAGTGAAATGCAAGGACATGTTATGGGGACGGCACTTTGACAAGAGTCTGGCAGGAGACGATAATGTCTTCTGCTGGACTCTTCTCCCTGGTTGCATGGTCCGCAGCCTACAGATCGCGAAAGAGTAGAAAATGGCTTCGATAGTAAATGATCCTAACGGACGACGGCGACTGCAATTCAAGGCCCCCGATGGCCGACGAAGGTCGATTCGGCTTGGGAAAATGACGCAGAAGGCGGCAGGGTTGATCCGGTCGCGCGTTGAGGCGATCGTGTCAGCTCGACTTGCGAGCCAACCGCTCGAGCCCGATACGACGGCCTGGGTGGCAAGCCTGCCTGACGAGATGCACGCGAAGCTAGCCGAGACGGGGCTGTTCGGGCGGCGCGGCGTGACCAAGCTCGGGCCGTTTCTGCGATCCATTATTGATGAGCGAGAAGACCTCAAGCCAAACACGCGACGTAATTGGCTGTCGGCGATCAACCACTTGGTTGAGTTTTTCGGCGACGAGGCAAACCTGCTCGACGTGACGCCGGGCGAAGCCGATCGGTTTTGGCAGTGGATGTTCAACAAGGGACTGGGCGAATCGACCGTCTCGCGCGAAGTGAAACGAGCGCGGCAGTTTTTCCGGGTTGCCGTTCGGCGGCGGCTCGTGCCGGAAAACCCGTTCACGGACATCCCCACGCCCGCCCAGGTCAACGCGGATCGGCAGCACTACGTCACGATCGAAGCGGCCCGACTGCTGTTGGACGAGTGTCGCAGCCCCTCACAGCGGCTCACGATCGCCTTGGCACGGTTCGCTGGCTTGCGAATTCCGTCCGAGTTGGTGGGCTTGCTTTGGTCGGAGGTCAATTGGGAGCGCGAGCGGTTCACCGTCCACGCCCCAAAGACGGAGCGACAGGGCAAGGGGATTCGGGTTGTGCCCATCTTTCCAGAACTGGCCCCCTACCTGCGAG